>URQD01000001.1:0-68372 GCA_900549905.1 uncultured Collinsella sp.
CGACTTCGCCGGGGGCCTGAAGCAGACCATCGGCTGGTACGTGGAGAACGAGTCCTGGTGGCGACCGGCCAAGGAGGCCACCGAGGCCCGTTACAGGGCGCAGGGGCAGTAGGCCCGGATTCCCGGACGTTTACCTTTTCGAGCGCCCCTCGCGGTGCCGCAGGGCATGGGGATGATCCTGCGGCACCGCGAGGGGCGCCCGCAACACGATTGGAATTAACCACATGGCTGACATCGAATTCGAGAAGGACCTGAAGGTCGCGGAGACCGGCATCGAGGGCCTCAAGGTCGTCGACCTGGCCGTCCACGGCGACTCGCGCGGCTGGTTCAAGGAGAACTGGCAGCGCGCCAAGATGTGCGCGCTCGGCATCCCCGATCTCAAGGTCGTCCAGAACAACGTCTCCTACAACGACAGCCGCGGCGTCACCCGCGGCATCCACGCGGAGCCCTGGGACAAGTTCATCTCCGTGGCCCGCGGCTCGGTCTTCGGCGCATGGGTCGACCTGCGCGAGGGCAGCGCCACCTACGGGAAGGTGTTCACCTGCACGCTCGACCCGTCCAGGGCCATCTACGTCCCGCGCGGCGTGGGCAACAGCTTCCAGGCGCTCGAGGACGGCACCGCCTACACCTACCTGGTGGACGCCCACTGGTCGCTGGAGCTCAAGAGGACCTACACCTTCGTGAACCTCGCCGACCCCGAGCTCGCCATCGAGTGGCCGATCCCGCTGGAGGAGGCCACCGTCTCCGAGGCCGACCTCAACCACCCGATGCTCAAGGACGTCGTCCCGATGGCGCCGAAGCGCACCCTCGTCACCGGCTGCAACGGCCAGCTGGGCCATGCGGTGCGCGCGCTCGCCGAGGAGCGCGGCGTGGCGAAGGACTTCGACTTCTGCGACATCGACACCTTCGACATGTCCGACCCGGAGGCCTATTCGCAGTACGACTGGTCGCTCTACGGCACCGTGATCAACTGCGGCGCCTACACGGCCGTGGACAGGGCGGAGACCCCCGAGGGCCGTGCCACCGCATGGAAGGCCAACGCGACGGGGCCGGCGCTGCTCGCCCGCACCTGCGCCGGGCACGGGATCACCCTCGTCCACGTGTCCAGCGACTACGTCTTCGACGGCACCGCCGAGGTCCACACGGAGGGCGAGCCGTTCTCCCCGCTGTCCGTCTACGGCCAGAGCAAGGCCGCCGGCGACATCGCCGTGGCCGGCTGCCCGCGCCACTACATCATGCGCTCCAGCTGGGTCATCGGCGAGGGCCACAACTTCGTCAAGACCATGAAGGGGCTGTCCGACCGCGTCGCAGACCCCGAGGACGGGCTCACGCAGGTCACGGTCGTGGACGACCAGCTGGGCCGCCTGACCTTCACCCGCGACATGGCCGAGGCCATCTTCCACGTGCTGGGGGCGCACGCGTCCTACGGCACATATAACTGCACCGGCTCCGGCGCCGTGAGGTCCTGGGCGGACATCGCCCGCGCGGTCTTCGAGGCCGCCAACGGCAACGGGGAGAAGGTCGTGCCGGTACCGACCGCCGACTACTACGCCAAGGCCGAGGGCCCCATCGCCCCGCGCCCGGTCCACTCCGCGCTCGACCTGTCCAAGCTTGAGGCCGCCGGCTTCCACATGCCCGACTGGGAGGAAGAGCTGGGGGAGTACCTCAAGACGCTCTAGCCGTTATTAACTTTTCGAGAGAAAAAGCCGCCGCTTGTTAACGGCGGCTTTTCTTATGCCTGGCGTATAGACCCGCTGCAACAAGGGCGGCGGCGGTCGCCAGACTCACTGCAAGCCCCGCAAGGGCGCCCGGAGTCTTGTAGGTCATCACGATCCTATTCGCGCCTTTCTGCATGTTCAGGGATGACAAGCCCTTATCGGCGGCGGGCGTTAGTTCTGTGGCGGTTCCGTTTACCGTTACGTTCCAGCCCTCATCGTACGGAACGCTCAGCAGTAGGTTGCCGTCATCCTTGGCGGTGTACTCGCCTTCGATCCTTCCGTCCTCAAAAACCGTCGGAACAAATTCGCTCATCTTAAGCTCGTTAATAATCTGCTCGAAAACGTCCAGATTGAGGGCGTAAAAGACCGGATCATTGTCTTGGGGCATGTCTGTATAGCCCTCTGCGACTCCGATTGACGCCGTATGCTGGCTCGGGGAGTCCGATGCATCCGCAATCTGGCGGATATTATTGTCGAATCTCCAGGCCTCGTTTCCGATCGTTCGCTGGTCGATGGTAAGGGTGACGGGCCAATAACTGCCGGCGGTCGCATCTTTGTTGATGTAGAGATACCCGATGGAACCCGACGGCACGGTGGCGTTCCACTGCCTTAAGTTCTCGTCATCCTCCGTGTTTTTGGCCTCGATTTTGGTATAGAGCATTACCTCGCGGCCTAGGATTTTGCTGTAGAGGTCGTTTTGCTTTTCGAAGGGGTTCTCGCCCTTCGACGTGTAGTTTTGAATGTCATTGGATGCCATGACACCAACGCTGAGCGCATAGGGGTTCTCGTACACCGCACTTGCTGTATCGGCTATTTCAGTCATTGCCGCGTATCCCGAAGGCGCGTGCTCGGCGATGGCGTACTTGACTCCCAACAGGGCATCAACGGCAAGAATGGGCTCGGCATAACGGGTCGAGAATTCGCCGACGCTGCTGTATCCAAGGGAGTTGAGCAGTGCGATGGCCTGCGGGTTGTTGGCAGACGAATACGAAGACAACTGGTTGTACCCAAGCGCCAAGCCTTCGTTGAGGGCGGCGCTGTCGACGCGTGTGGTTGTGCGGTCAATGCGATAGAACGACGCCGAAGTCTGGTCTTGAATGGTCGTGATAGTGTCGGTTGCGGTGGCGACATAGGCGCTGTTGGCTTTTTCGGAATAGCCTGTGTACAGCTGGTTCCACATAACATGGGCGTTGGCAAATAACTCAATGGCGGTTAGTGCCAGGAGGGGCATGATGACGACGGGGCGATAGGCTTGACGCAATTTGGGCTGGTTTTTGAGCGCCTGCAGCGCGTGTCCTGCGGCCCACAGCGCAAAGAAGCTCAGCAAAAAAGCCGTGCGCGAGTAGAAGCCGTTGGGAACGCGCATGCCGCACCAGATGTACTCGAGCGGGCTCAAAACGGAGCTTGCGACCAGGATTATCGTGACGACGAGTGTTGCGATGCGCGTCTTGATCGAAACCGTGCGGTTAACCAGCAGGCTCACCGCAAGCAGCATCATGACGATGCCGCAATAGAACTGCGGTGTGCTTTCGTTGCTTACCCACATGCAGGGAAGAAAGCCCCTGATGAGCGACTTGAGGTTGGTTTTAAGTAGGGGGCCGAGTGCTAGAACGGGACCGCCCTTGGACATGGCAAGGATGGTCGGCAAAAAGGTCCAGGCGGACAGAAGCAGTCCAAGCGCGATAGCCCCGGCGAATCGCAGGGCCCGATCGAGCATGAGCTTCCAGCTAAATCCTTCTTTTACAACATAATCGACAAATTCGACCAATACGAAGATGCAGAGGAACAGGATGCTGATGTAGGCCGTATACCAGCAGAACATGACGTTGAGCGCCGTTGCGATGACGAGGCGAATCATGTGCTGTTTGCGGATGAGCTCGTGGCATCCGTAGGCACAGATGGGCAGCATGATGAGGCAATCGATCCAGAGCGGGTTGCGTAGGTTGCTGATGGTCCAGCTGCAAAACGTGAACGAGAGAGAAAGCAGGAATGCTGCGGGCTTGGGTAGGCCAAAGCGCTTTTGCACATACCAAGCGCTGCTGATGTGGATGCAGCCCAGTTTGAGCGCGGAGATAACAAACACGAAGAGCGTCAGCTTGTCTGCGGGAAACAGCGCGCAGAGCAGGTTGAAGGGGCTGGCGAGGTAGTAGCTATAGAGCCCCCATGTGTTCATGCCGAGTCCTTGCGAGAAGGAATAGCGAAGGTTTGCCTCACCTAAAAGGACGCGCCGGAACCAAGCAAAGAAGTCGATGTATTGGTATTTGAGATCGTTGGTGAGAAACGAGTTGTCGCCAAAGGGGTAGACATGCCCTGCCGCTGCAAGTGCGACAAAGAGTGCGACGGAAAATGCGAAGCAGGCGGCGTAGAACGCCACATTCTTGAGCGTGCTGTTATTGGGCCGTGTCATCAGATTCCTCGTTGGATTCTCGAATGATATAGACGGGACGTCGCTTAGCCTCCAAGTAGGCTTTTGCCAGGTATTCGCCAATGATTCCCAGGCACAGAAGCTGCATGCCGCCAAACAGCGTTGTGAGGCAGGCGAGCGACGGCCATCCGCCGACGGGGTCGCCCCAGACAAGCGTCTTTACTAGGATGACGACGAATCCCAGAATAGCGATGAGACAGAAGACGATACCTGTGAGGGCGGCGAGGGAGAGCGGTGCCGTGGAAAACGCGACGATGCCGTCGATGGAATAGAGGAGCAGCGACCAAAAGCTCCATTTGGTCTCGCCGGCCACGCGGTTGACGTTTACGTAGGGGAGCCATTTGGTCTTGAAGCCCACCCAGCCGTAAATGCCCTTGGAGAATCGGTTGTATTCGCCCATGGAGATGATGGCGTTGACCATAGGCCGCTTCATGAGCCTAAAATCGCGTGCTCCGTCGACGATGTCGGCCTTGGAAATGCGGTTAATGATCTTGTAGAACATACGGGCACAGAACGACCTGATGGGAGGCTCGCCTTTGCGGGTGGTCCTGCGTGTGGCGACGTTGTCGTAGTCTTCGGTTTGTAAGATCTCGTACATCTGCGGCAGGAGCGAGGGCGGGTCCTGCATGTCGGCATCCATGGTGGCGACATAGTCGCCCTTTGCGTGCTGGAGTCCGGCGAGTAGCGCCGCCTCCTTGCCAAAGTTGCGCGAGAAAGAGTGCCAGCGGATGGCGTATGGATGCGCCGCCGCGGCTTCTGCTTTCATGACGGCGAGCGTTTTGTCTGCCGAGCCATCGTCGATGAGGACTGTCTCAAAGGAGATGCCGGGGTCTTGCTGGGTCATGATGCGAACGACGCCATCGAGCTCTTTGAGAAAGATCGGAAGTGATTCCTGCTCGTTGTAGCACGGCACGACGATGGAGATGAGCGGCATAGTGGTTTACCTCTCGCTTGGCTTGGAAGTGGGGTGGCCGAGCTGGTCGTCGTAGGCGTATTTGCTGTACACGTTGACCTCCCACTGCTTTTTTTCGACCTTTGCCACGGAATCGAGGATGAATCCGGTTGCAAGGCTCAGACCGCACAGGAACATAAACGACGCGGCGAGCATGGCGGTGGGGAAGCGCGGAACGAGGCCGGTGTGGAAATACTCGACAACGATGGGCATGCCCAGGGCGAGGCCGATCACCGCAAACAGAAGCGCGACGAGGCTGAAGAACTTCAGCGGGCGGTAGTCCTTGAACAGCGTGCCGATCATCGCGACGACTTTAATGCCGTCGCTCACGGTATTGAGCTTGGACTCGGAGCCTTCCGGACGGTCGCGGTACTCGATGGGCACATCTTTGATGCGCCAGCGGTGGTCGACGGCGTGGATCGAGAGCTCGGTTTCGATCTGGAAGCCCTCGGAAAGCACGGGGAAGGTTTTGACGAACGGGCGGCTCATGGCGCGGTAGCCGGTCATGACGTCATCGAAGCTGTAGCCATAGATCCACTTGATCATGGCGCGGACCAGATTGTTGCCAAAGCCGTGGAAGGCACGCTTGTTCTCCTCGGCGTAGGTGCCGTTGGAAAGGCGGTCGCCTACGGTCATGTCGGCCGTGCCGTTAAGGATGGGCTCGCAGAGTGCTTTGGCAGCCTCGGCGGGATAGGTGTCGTCGCCGTCGACCATCAGGTAGCAATCGGCGTCGATATCGCGAAACATCTGGCGGCACACGTTGCCCTTTCCCTGACGGGGCTCAAAGCGGACCGTGGCGCCGTGCTCGGTGGCGATGCGTGAAGTATCGTCCGACGAGTTGTTGTCATAGACATAGACCGTCGCTTGCGGAAGCTCGCGGTGAAAGTCGTCGGTGACTTTGCCGATCGTGAGGGCTTCGTTGTAGCAAGGGATGATGACGGCGATGGATTCAGAATTCACTCAATGCTCCTTATACTTTCGATCCTTGAAAGTATAGCCGTTTGGGCTTGGCATCCTAAGATGTGGGTTAGTTCTCCAGTTTTGTTGCGCGAATCGTTTGCATGGCCGTCGGGTCTATACTGTTCGTTTGTCAACGATTACGAGTAAAGGAGTTGCATCCGTGTCGGATCAGACAAAGCAACAAGAAACTCGCAGTCTGCCTGCGACGTTTGCTAAGAACGAATTTGAGAAGGATGCGTTTATCCTTCGTCAGCTGGTTACCAAGGATTTTAAGATCAAGTATCGCCGTAGCGTTCTGGGTGTCGCATGGTCGGTGCTCAATCCGTTGCTGATGATGATCGTCATGGCCATCGTGTTCTCGACGATTTTTGGCCAAGGCCGCAATGGCTCAATGACGCCCGAGATGTACCCGCTGTACTTGATCGTGGGTAACATTACCTTTGCCGTCATGTCCGAGTCTACGAACCAGGCCCTGACGTCTATCGTGGGCGCTGCCCCTCTGCTCAAGAAGGTTAAGGTGCACCGCTGGGTCTTCCCGGTGCAAAAGGTGCTCTTCTCGCTGGTCAACTTTGCCTTCTCGCTGGTCGCCGTCGCCATCGTCATGCTGTGGTTCCGCGTTATGCCTTCTTGGCACCTCATTCTGCTGCCGGTTTGCCTGCTGCTGCTTATGTGCTTCTGCATGGGCCTGGGCATGATGCTCTCTGCTCTTACGGTCTTTTTCCGCGACGTTATGCATCTATGGAGCGTCGTCATTACGGCGTGGACTTACATTACGCCCATCTTCTGGACGACTGACTATATTGCGCAAATGCCGCATCTCGTGCGTATCTTGATGTATGCGAACCCCATGTTCAACTACCTGCAGTTTATGCGCGATATCTTTCTGTTCCAGACTACGCCCTCGCTCATGACGTTTGGTATGTGCGTTGCCTGGGCGGTTCTTGCGCTTATTATTGGCTACACCGTGTTCCATAAGTCCGAGCGCAAATTTATCCTCTACATCTAAGGAGTGCTGTGATGACTGAATCTGTTTTTGATTACAGCGAGCAGCCTCTGGCTGTCGAGGTCGACGACGTCACCATGATCTTTAACATGGCGTCCGAGTCGCTGACCAACCTCAAGGAGTACTTCATTAAGCTTGCCAAGCACGAGTTGTTCTTTGAGGAGTTTAGGGCGCTCAAGCATATCTCGTTTGATATTCATCGTGGCGAGGTCGTGGGTCTGGTCGGCACCAATGGTTCCGGTAAGTCTACGATGCTCAAGATCATCGCTGGCGTGCTTGAGCCCAGTGAGGGCAGCGTTAAGGTGCACGGTAACATCGCGCCGCTGATTGAGCTTGGCGCCGGCTTTGACCCCGAGCTGACCGCCCGCGAGAACATCTATCTGAACGGCGCCCTGCTCGGCTATACCAAGGAGTTCATCGATGCCAACTTTGACGGCATTATCGAGTTCGCGGAGCTGCAGAACTTTGTCGATATGCCGCTTAAGAACTTCTCATCGGGCATGGTGGCGCGTATCGCCTTTGCAATCGCGACGATTACCGAGCCCGATATTCTGATTGTTGACGAGACGCTGTCCGTCGGTGACGTGTTCTTCCAGCAAAAGTGTGAGGCACGCATTCAGCACTTTATCCAGAGCGGCGACGTGACGGTTCTGTTCGTTTCGCACTCCATGGAGCAGGTTGAGCGTATCTGCCAGCGTGCCGTTTGGATTGAGAAGGGTGACCTTCGCATGGACGGCCCGGTCGATGAGGTCTGCAAGGCGTACCGCGAGCAGTTCAACTAGGTTATAATTACTTGCGCCTGACAGGCTTGCGCTTGCTTGGGCGTGCGGTTATTTGCTCCATTAGCTCAGTTGGATAGAGCAGGGGACTTCTAATCCCAAGGTCGACGGTTCGAATCCGCCATGGAGCACCATCGTTTATTAAGCCCAGACCGCTTGGTGGTCTGGGCTTTTTTCATCTTGTGTGCTGCGGTTTTGAAGGGTTCGCCATGGGAAGCAAAAGGCTCGACTGGATCGATATTGCAAAGGGGATTGCAATGATTCTGGTCATTGTGGGGCACACCGTCCCAAATCCTTCTCCCTTGCGGCACGCGATCTTCTCGTTTCACATGCCGGTGTTCTTTATTCTTGCCGGGTATACGTTTAGGCCGAAGCCGTGGCGCGAGCTGCTGAGTGGTTCGGTGTCGCGCCTGCTGGTGCCGTATGTGGTTCTTGCACTGGCATGGCAGGTGCCGACGTTCTTGATGAGCGGCGCTCCTTTGACGAGCGGTACGCTGGTTGCGGGGCTTAAGACGCTTGTGTTTGCCTCGGGCGTTGATGTGCCTGGGCTTGGCGTTACCGCCGTTGGCATGGCATGGTTTTTGGCGGCGCTGTTTACGTCGCGCCTGTTGTTTAATGCGCTTGTGCGGCTGTTTGATCGCGGCGGGATTGGGGTTGTTTGGCAGGGCGTTGTCTGTGCCGCGATTGCCTTTTGCGGTTTGAGCGTGTCTCGCTATTTTGGTGTTTACCTGCCACTCGATTTGGATCTGAGCTGATACATCGTCTTGCTGATGTGGATTGGCTATACGGCGCGCCAAAGGGGGCTCGAGCCGAGCGTGAGCAAGCCCCTGCTGTTTATTGGAGCCGGTGTCGCTTGGCTTGTCCTTGCCGCGCTGAGTGGGCTTGAGCTTTCGAGCCGCCGCGTGGATGGGTTTGTGGTTGCGACAGTTGCCGCTCTTGCCGGCAGCTATTGCGTGTGCTGGGTTTCCATGGCGCTGGAGAAGTTGAAAAACGTGCCGGTTGTGGGATCCTTTGAGCGATCGCTCGTGTTCTGCGGACAGGCCAGTCTTGCCATCTTTGCAATCCACGCGGTCGATTGGTTTATCCCCTGGCAGACCATGCCTCTACTTATGACGCTGCCAGCATCGTGGCTCTTCGCATCAATCGTGCGTTGCGCCTGCGATATTGGATTGGCGTACGTGATCAAGAAGGCGTAACAAAAGCAGTGTGACTAAGTTGGCCCCCGCTGTTTCATTTGGGTTTTAAGTAGTCTGATAAGACTTTTCTAACGCATTCAGCGATTGCGGCCATAGAACCTAGTGCAGCACTCTGGCCGTATCATCAACATCCAAAAAGTCATTGGTGGCACCGACGAACTCCTGCATGTTTGTGACGATGCGGCCATCGTTTTCAATGCGGATTTCAAAGCTCTTCCAGGGGAATTTCATGATGTGGTATAAGGTCACCAGCACATCCTGCTCTTTGCCGATCGTGAGTAGCCAGCGGGCACAGTTGTCTCCGCTGGTGGATGCGTTGAACACCATATTTGGAAGATTGCGCACCAGCAGCAGCGTCTTAACGCCGCCGGACAGTTCGAGTGGGGTGATCGAGCCCAGCTGTTTGCTTACGATGTTGTGGGGACCGATGAGCTCTGATCCGTCCACGCTTTTAATCATCTGTGCGGCCATAGGGTCTTCGAACCATGAGTCCAAGTATGAGTTCCTAAAATAGGTTTCGGTATCGTAGATGGAACCGGGGAAATCCCCCAGGTGAATACTCAGCATGTGGGTCTCCAGACGTTGTGTGACTGCAACGATTATATGCCAGTAATTAAATGTCGGCAGCAGCGAGGTCGCTGCTGCCGGCGCTGGAGTTCTGTTCGTGTGAATCGGTGCTAATAAATTGATCCGCGACGCTACTTTACGAGATGCTTTTTCAGCAGCTCCAACGCGTGGGCGTAGCCTTGGAGGCCTTCGCCGGTGATGGTGGCGAAGCAGGCCAGGCGTGCATAGCTCACCTGGCGGAAGTCCTCGCGTGTCTCTACGGCGCTGATGTGGACCTCCACAGCCGGGATGGCGACGGCCTTGAGTGCATCGAGGATCGCCAAGCTCGTATGCGTATAAGCGGCCGGGTTGATGACGATGCCGTCGACCTTGCCGTAGGCCTCCTGGATCTTGTCGACGATGCTGCCCTCGTGGTTAGACTGGAAGACCTCGACCTTGTCGAAGCCCTGTGCGGCACCTGCCTCCTGGCAGATCTGCACTAAGCGGTCGTAGTTGTCGCTGCCATAGATGCCCGGCTCGCGAATGCCGAGCATGTTGAGGTTGGGGCCGTTGATGACGAGTGCTTTCATGGTTGCTTCCTTTGCGATTGGAAAACCACCACAAAGGCGCCTGTCCCCTTTGTGGTGGTTTTGGTTAGAGAGCGGGTGGGAGGGTGTCGAGGAGGGCTTGGGCGGTGTTGGCGGCGCAGTCGCGTGAGTCGATGATGTAGTCGGCCCAGGAGCGGTAGCGCGGCATGCGCTGCTCGGCGAGCTTGTCGATGCCATCGCGCGCCGTGATGGGGCGGCCCTTGTGGGCGAGCTCGTCGAGCTTGCGGTTGAGCATCACGATCTGGCTGTTCTGGTGCAGCAGCGGGTAGTTCTCGTCGCGCGTGACCACGCCGCCGCCGGTGGAAAGCACCAGGCCGCTGCGCTTGGAGATGTCGGCCAGCGCCGCCGTCTCCTGTTCGCGGAACGCCGCCTCGCCGCGCTCGACGATAAAGTCGGCGCAGGGCATGCCCAGGCGCTCCTCGAGGGCGCGATCCAGATCGATGTGCTCTCGTCCCGTGAGCAGGGCAATCTGCTCGCCCACACGGGTCTTGCCCGAGCCCGGCATGCCGATCAGCGCGATGTTCTGTTCGCGGCGTGACAGGCGCTCCGTTACGTCCAGAATGCGCTCGCGCGGAGTGACCTGGCCGGTGTAGCGCTCAACGGCTTGCGCCGCCTGGGCCACGAGCATGAGCAGACCGCCGATGCAGGGGATGTCGCGGCGCTCGGCCTCGAGCATGAGTCCCGTGCGAGCGGGGTTGTAGACAATGTCGATAACGCCCTCGAGCGCATTGAGCCCCTCGAGTGTGCAGGGGGCGTCGGGACAGTGGGGGAACATGCCGGCGGGCGTGCAGTTGACGAGCAGTGCGGCGTCGGACTGCTGCGCGATGTTGTCGTAGTTGACTTCGCTCGTGCGGCCGACCGGCACGACGATGGCGCCCAGGTCGCCGAGCACCAT
Source organism: uncultured Collinsella sp. (assembly GCA_900549905.1). Taxonomy (GTDB): domain Bacteria; phylum Actinomycetota; class Coriobacteriia; order Coriobacteriales; family Coriobacteriaceae; genus Collinsella. The sequence goes on from URQD01000001.1 coordinate 11,083, forward strand.
GCTGGCAGTGGTGCCGGCGCCACCGGTGGCACCGAGCACGAGGGCCTTCTTGCCGGCGACCTCAACGCCCAGCTCCTCGACTAGGCACTGAAAGCCGAAGTAGTCGGTGTTGTCGCCGCGCAGGCGGCCGTCGGGCAGGCGCGTGATGGTGTTGACGTTTCCCATACGCTCGGCGAGTGGACTCAGCTCGTCCAGGTATTCCATGACGGCGCGCTTGTAGGGGATGGTCACGTTGGTGCCCTCCCATTCGTCACCCGTCATAAAAGCCTGGAGGTCCTCGGGCTCGCGCTCAAATCGTACGTACTCGAGCCCCGCGAGCTCCTTGTAGATGGTCGGGGTGTAGCTGTGGCCCAGCACGCGGCCCAGCACGCCGTAGGGGCGGGTTGCGGCGACATCGGTCATCTAGAGCACCTCCGTGTAACTGCCAAAGAAGGTGAAGCTCTCGCACACGTCGTCGATGGAATCGAGCAGGTCATCGAGGGCCTTGCTGCCAAAGGGGCAGTCCAGGTCAAAGTAGAACATAAACTCAAAGTCGTGCCCGGGGATGGGGCGGCTCTCGAGCTTGATGAGGTTGATATTGAGCGCGTAGAAGCGCTCGAGTACGCGATAGAGTGCGCCCGGCTCGTTGGCCGTGGTAATCATGAGCGAGGTGCGGTTGGCGCCGGGGTAGACGCGTGGCTCGCGGGTGATGACGACAAAGCGCGTGTAGTTGTTGTCCGAGTCCTGGATGTTGGGCTCCAGTACCTCCAAGCCGTAGAGTGCGGCGCAGCTGCGCGATGCGATCGCGGCAACATCGGTGCGTTCGGAGCTGGCGACCATCTCGGCCGACATGGCCGTGTTGGGGTACTTGGTGGCGTGCAGGTCGTGCGCCTCGATAAAGCCGGCGCATTGGGCAATGGCCTGGCCGTGGCTGTAGACCTCACGAACATCCTGCAGCTTGGTGCCGGGCTTGACGAGCAGGTTGTGGTCGATCTTGAGGCGCAGCGAGCGCACGATGTGAAAGTCGAACTGGGCGAGCAGGTCGTAGACAGCGTTGACCGATCCGGCAGTTGAGTTTTCGATGGGCAGCACGCCAAACTCGCAAAAGCCGTCGCGTACGGCGCGCATAACGCCCTCGAAGGTCTCGAAAAACGCGATGTCAGGCACGTCGAAGAGCTTGCACGCGGCGATCTGGCTATAGGCACCTTCCACGCCCTGGCAGGCAACAGTGGCCGTATGAGGGAAGGGTGTGTCGGAGGCTGCAGCCGTGGCGTGGGCCTTTTGCGAGACGGTGATGCCCTTGAGTTCGTTGATGTAGCGCTGCTGCTCGGCCTTGCTCATGCTCATGAGAAGACGGAACAGGGCGATGGTCTGCGCCTCGTAGCGCTCGGGCGCGCGGCTGGCGAGGTTGTTGAGCTTGGAGCGTTCGCGGGCGGGGTCGAAGACGGCCTTGCCCATCTCGATTTTTGACTTGGCGACCTCGGTGGCAATGTCCATGCGCTCAACAAAACTGTTGAGCAGCGTGGTGTCGATGCCATCGATGGTCTGGCGAATATCGGCAAGGTCCATGGAGGCCCCTTTCACGTAATGGCAGAGTTGACGGGCAACTCAGGTGAGTCGGGTTAGAGCTGGCCTGCGTCCTCGAGGAGAGCGTCCCAGATGGCGAGGGCGGCGGCTGCTTCGGCTACGGGGACGGCGCGCGGGACGATGCAGGGATCGTGGCGGCCGTGGACCGAGAGCTCGGCATTTTCCATAGCGTCCATGTCCACCGTCTGCTGCTCGCGGCCAATGGAGGGCGTGGGCTTTACGGCCATGCGCCACATGACGGGCGCGCCGGTCGAAATGCCGCCCAGGATGCCGCCTGCATTATTGGACTCGATCTCGATCTTGCCGGTCTCGGCGTCGATGCGATACGGGTCGTTGTTCTCGCTGCCGCGCATGGCGGCGACGGCAAAGCCCATGCCAAACTCCACGCCCTTCACGGCGGGAATCCCAAACGCGATTTGCGCGATGCGGTTCTCGATGCCGTCGAACATGGGGTCGCCGATGCCCGCGGGAAGTCCGTAGATGCCGCACTCCACGATGCCGCCGATGCTGTCAAGCTCGTCGCGCGCGGCTAGGATCTCCTCGCGCATGCGGCCGGCTGCGGCGGCGTCAATGCACGGCAGATCGTTCGTAAGGATCGCCTTGCGGTCGGCCTCGCGATAGACTATGTCATCCATCGGCAGGTCGGAGATGCCGCCGATCTGCGCCACATGCGCCATCACTTTAATGCCGCGGGCCTCGAGTGCCTGCAGCGCAATGCCGCCGGCGATGCACAGGGGTGCCGTTAGGCGGCCGGAGAAGTGTCCGCCGCCGGCGACATCGTGCATGTTGTGATACTTCACGCGCGCAGGGAAGTCCGCATGTCCGGGACGGGGCTTGCGGCGCAGCTCGGAGTAATCCTTGGAGCGCGTGTTGGTGTTCTCGATAATCGCGGCGATGGGCGCGCCGGTGGTATGTCCATCGACAACACCGGCGATGATGTGCGCGGCGTCGGCCTCGCGGCGTTTGGTTGCGGTCTCGTCGCGACCGGGGGCGCGACGGTCGAGGAAGGCCTGCAGCTGCTCCTGGTCCACGGCGATGCCCGCCGGAATGCCATCGAGTGAGCAGCCGATGGCGGGGGAGTGCGACTGGCCGAAGATGCTTAAGTGCAAGACGTTGCCAAAGGTCGAGGACATGCTATTCCTCCTCGAGTGTGACCTTGCCGCCCAGCAGGCGGTAGTGGTCGAAGAAATCGGGATAGGACTTGTTGACGGCCTCGGCGCCGTGGATCACGACCTCGCCGGTGGCGCGGCTCGCGGCGATAGCGGCCATCATGGCGATGCGATGGTCGTTGTGCGAATCGACCTCGCCGCCGGTGAAGGCATCGACACCCTTGATGATGAGGTCATCGCCGGCAATGCGCACCTGCGCGCCCAGCGCGGTGAGCTCGCGGGTGGTGGTGACCAGACGGTCGGATTCCTTGATGCGCAGACGGGCGCAATCGCGAATAAAGGTGCGGCCCTGTGCCAGCGAGGCCACGGCCGAGATGACGGGCACCAGGTCCGGAATGTCGTGGGCACTCATCTCAAAGCCGGCGAGCTTGTCGGACTGCACGGTGGCGGCGTTGGTGGAGCGCACGATGCGGGCGCCAAAGCGCGAAAGCGCGGCAAGCACGTTACGGTCGCCCTGTGCGGAGCTCAGTGAGACGCCCTCGACGGTGATTGGGTCGGTGCCGATGGCACCGGCGCACAGCCAAAAGGCGGCGTTGGACCAGTCGCCCTCGACGGCTACGCTGCCGGGCGTGCGGTACGAGCCGCTGCTCACGCGGAAGTTCGTGACCTCGGGCTGGTCGTCCTTGGCCGGAATGCGCTCGACGTTGACCTCGACGCCAAAGGCCTTCATGGCCTGTATCGTCAGGTTGATGTAGGGGCGGCTCTCGATAAGGCCGCATACCTGCACGCAGGAGGGCTGGGCCAGCAGCGGGGCTGCCAGCAGCAGGCCCGAGATGTACTGCGAGCTCACGTTGCCCGGAAGCACAAAGGTGCCCGGGCGCATGCGGCCGCTCGTCTTGAGCGGAAAACCGCCCAGACCCTGTAGGTCGCAGCCGGCGGCGATGATCTCGTCCGAGAGCGGGGAGAGCGGGCGGGCGCCCAGGCGGCCCTGGCCTACGAAGGTGGCATCCGCACCCAGCGCGCAGGCGACAGGCAGCATAAAGCGCAGCGTGGAGCCACTTTCACCGCAGTCAAGCGTGCCGCCGGCAAGGGCCTTGAGCAGGCCAAACTCAACACTCTTCATGGTGGGGTGGACCTGGAAGCCGTCCTCGACGGTCTCGATGCGAGCACCCAGTGCCGTAAGGCAGCGCACCGTGGCCTCGATGTCGGCGCAGGTGGTGTTGCAGGTGACGTGCGTCTCGCCGTTGGCAAGCGCAGCGCAGATGATGAGGCGATGCGCCATCGACTTGGACGCGATGGCGGGAACGGTGCCCTTAAGCGGGGACGGGGTGATGCGGGCTAGCATGCGGATGCGTCTCCCTTCTGGCCGAGGCCCTCGGCAATGAGTTCGTGGAAAGTGGAAAGTGGCGTGCGGTCGATGCTGCAGCGGCCAATGCCGTGCGGAATCACCAGGTCGATGGTGTCGCCCGCGCGCTTCTTGTCGTGGAGCGCCTCGGCAAAGACGGCATCGGCATCTAGGTCGCAGCGGGTCTTGAGGCCATGGCGGGCGCAGAGTTCCTCAATACGACCGGGCAGTGCGGCATCGCAAACGCCGTGCAGGGCCGCGGCGCGCGTGATGATGCCCATGCCGATCGACACACAGTTGCCGTGTCCGAGCTCAAAGTGCTCGCAGGCCTCGACGGCGTGTCCGGCGCTGTGTCCAAAGTTGAGGAGCTTGCGCTGGTTGGTTTCGCGCTCGTCGGCGACGACCACGGCGCGCTTGATGTCGATATTGCGGGCGATGATGAGCGCTACGCGGGCCACGTCGCGGTTGAGCAGCTCCAGCGTGAGCGGGGTCTTCTCCAGCTCGGCGAAGAGCTCCGGGTCGGCGATCACGGCGTGCTTGACGACCTCGCCGCAGCCGTCAGCGAACTGCTCGGGCGTGAGGGTCGCCAGGCATCCCACGTCGGCGATAACCACGCTTGGCTGCCAAAAGGCGCCGGCCAAGTTCTTGCCGGCAGCCAGGTCGATGGCGGTCTTGCCGCCCACCGACGAATCCACCATGGCGAGCAGGCTCGTCGGGATCTGCACAAACTTGCAGCCGCGCATGTAGGTGGCGGCCACAAAGCCCGCCACGTCGCCCACGACACCGCCGCCGAGTGCCACGATCACGTCGGAGCGCGAAAGCTCGTGCTCGGCCACAAACTCCAAAATGGCAACATAGGTTTCGGCGCGCTTATGGGCCTCGCCGGCTTCGAAGGTGCAGATGCTCACCTCGTAGCCTGACGCCTCCAGGCTCTGCTTAACGGGCATCTGATAAAGCGGGCCCACGTTGGTGTCCGTCACGATGACGGCGCGGGTGCCGCCGGCGGTGGTGCGGACGAGCGGACCTGCCTGCTCCAGCAAAAACGTGCCCACATGCACCTGGTAGGGGCGTGCGGTGTCGATATCGATAGTAATCGCCATAAGCTTCGGTCCTTTCGACCTGGCGTGATGGGTGGTCTAGTGGGAGGCCTCGTCGTCGAGCGCGCGCTTAATGCGGTCGCCCACGGCAAGGAGATTCTCCAGATAGCGCTGGTCGCGGTCCTTAAGGGCGCGGCTGTAGGCGCCAAGCGATTCGATCAGATGGTCGATCTCGAAGGCGAGCGCATCGGCGTCGTCGATCATGAGCTCGGACCACATCTGAGGATTGAGGTGTGCCACGCGGGTGAGGTCGCGGTAGCTGCCGGCCGAAAAGCCGTGGTGGACCTGAGCGGTCGGGCTCTTAACATAGGCGTTGGAGACGACGTGCGCGAGCTGGCTCGTAAAGGCGATGACGCGGTCGTGCTCGGCGGCGCTCGTTACGCTGAACTTGCCAAAGCCCAGGGGACGTACCATCTCGCGCACCTGGCCCAAAAGCTCCAGCTTGAGTGCGTCGTCCACTGCGGGCGGTACAAGCACGAGCGGTGCGTCCTGGAACAGGTCGGCGCGGGAATGCGCGTAGCCCGAGAACTGCGTGCCCGCCATGGGGTGCGCGCCCACAAAGTAAAAACCGTGCTCGCGGGCAAGCTCAAAGGCGCGCTCGCACACGATGCCCTTGACGCCTACGGTGTCGATCACCACGGGGCCCATGATGGCCTCGGTGTCGGTGGCGTCGGCGAGTGCCTGGGCGTGCGCCTCGAGCCACTCGATGCAGGCCTCGGGGTAGCATGCCAGGACGATGATGTCGCACTCGCCGAGCGTCTCGTCGTTGAGCTCGCCGGCAACGGTGCCCATGCTGGCGGCCGTCATGACGTCGTCATCGGGGTCCCAGGCCAGCACACGGATGCCCGCCTGCGCATAGCCGCGGGCAAAACTGCCGCCGATGAGGCCCAGGCCCACGATGCCGGCGCACTTGGGGCCACCCTGGTTAACGCGTGCGTTTCTCACCGTGCCCATGGGCTACTCCTGAACGGTCTCTTGGCAGACGACCTCGCGGATGGCGCGGATGCGGCGCATGGTGTCGTCGAACTGGTCGGGGGTGAGGGCCTGAGCGCCGTCGGACCAAGCATGGCTCGGGTCGTCGTGGACCTCGATCTCCAGACCGTTGGCGCCGCAGGCGGTCGCCGCGAGCGCCATAGGCTCAACGGAGCGCGTGTAGCCGGTGGCGTGGCTGGGGTCGGCAACGACGGGCAGGTGCGACAGGTGGTGGAGCACCGGCACGGCGTTGAGGTCGAAGGTGTTGCGGGTGCGGGTCTCGAAGGTGCGGATACCGCGCTCACACAGGATGACGTTGTCGTTGCCCTCGCTCATGATGTACTCGGCAGCCATGAGCAGCTCATCGATCGTGCCGGACATGCCGCGCTTAAGCAAGATTGGAGTCTTGGTCTTGCCGACCTCTTTGAGCAGAGGGAAGTTCTGGGCGTTGCGGGCGCCGATCTGCATGACGTCGATCTTCTTGTCCAGGAAGACCTGCACGTCGCGTGGGTCCATGATCTCGGTGACGATCGGCATATCGAGCTCGGCAGACGCCTCGCACAGCAGGTCCAGGCCGGCGGGGCCCATGCCCTGGTAGGCGTACGGGGAAGTGCGGGGCTTGTAGGCACCGCCGCGCAGCATCGTGGCACCGGCGGCTTTCACGCGGCGGGCGATGCGGATGAGGTTCTCGCCCTCGACGGAGCACGGGCCGGCGATGACCTGGAACTGATCGCCGCCGATCTTGACGCCGTGGCCGCAGTCGATGACGGAGTCCTCGGGGTGGAACTTGCGGTTGGCGCGCTTGAACGGCTCGGAGACGCGCTGCACGCGCTCGACGACGTCCATGGACTCGAGCAGGAACGGGTCGATCTTGGTCGTATCGCCCACCAGGCCGATGATCGTCTCGTTCTCGCCGCGCGAGACGTCGGTCTTCAGGCCCTTTTTCTCAATCCAGCTGACGATATGGCTGACGGCCTCGTCGCTGGCGCTCTGCTTTAAAATTGCAATCATGGTGTGCCTCTCACCTCGATGGATAACCCTAGTAAAAACGGCCCGCATCGCGAGCCGTGTATATATGGTGCATGAGAGTTTATACTATCTGATTCGCTTTTGCCTTCTAAAGTGAGCCGTTGCGCCGCGTCTTCCTCGGAATTGCAAAGCTTTTTCTTTTATTTTGATAGCCCGTGGTGCACTTGGGTATAATGCCAAACGTTGGCCCTATTAGCTCAGGGGATTAGAGCGTCTGCCTCCGGAGCAGAAGGCCGTTGGTTCGAATCCAACATGGGGCACCATCGAACGTAAGACCGTCCGAACCTCGCATGGTCCGGGCGGTTTTTCTTATACCGACGCGACGTGATGGGACGTGGTATGGCAGCAACGGATATCGAGCGCGGACTCTCGACCGCCGAGGTCGAGGAGCGCATCGCCGCCGGTAAGATCAACCGCAACATGGAGCTCAAGACCAAGTCGGTCCGCGAGCTCATCATCGAGAACCTCTGCACGCTGTTCAATTTGATCAACGTGATCTTGGCGTTCCTGGTCATTTTGACCGGTTCGTTTAAGAATCTGACGTTCCTGTTCGTGGTGTTCCTCAATACCGCTATTGGCGTCATTCAGTCCATGCGTTCCAAGAAGATGGTCGATAAGCTCACGCTGCTGACCTCCAAGAAGGCCATCGCGGTGCGCGACGGCTCCGAGGTGGAGCTCGACCTGGACCAGATCGTGCTCGACGACATCATCCGCCTGGGGCGCGGCGACCAGATCCCCGCTGACGCCGTGGTGGTTTCGGGCGAGGCGCTCGTGAACGAGAGCCTGCTGACGGGCGAGAGCGATCTTATTAAGAAACAGCCCGGTTCCGAGCTCATGAGCGGCAGCTTTATCGACTCGGGTCTGCTGCGCGCCCGCGTGATCCATGTCGGCGCCGACAACTACGTGGCCAAAATTAATAACGAGGCCAAGTACGTCAAAAAGGTCAATTCCGAGATCATGAACGCGCTTAACGCCATCGTGCGCTTTGCGAGCATCATCATGATCCCGCTCGGTTTGGCGTTGTTTGCCTCGAGCGTGAGCGAGCTGTGGGATGCCGCGGGAACCCCAGGCAATAGCGCGCTTTCGTGGTGCTTCTCCGAGCTGTTGGCTGGTCATGTGCCTTCGTCGGCGCTGCTGTCCACGGTGGGCGCCCTGCTGGGCATGATCCCGCAAGGCCTGGTGCTGCTGACCTCGTCGGTGCTCGCCATCGCCACGGTGCGCCTGGCCCGCCGCAAGGTACTCGCGCAGCAGCTCTACTGCATTGAGACGCTCGCGCGCGTCGACGTGCTGTGCCTGGACAAGACGGGCACCATCACGTCGGGCCGCATGGAGGTCGAGGGTACCTATCCGCTGCCGGTCGAGGGTATGGGTGCGGGGGAGGGCGACGCCGCCGTTCCCGTCGATACCACGGTGCTCGATTTTGCGCTGGCTAACGTCGCACGTGCGACCTCGGCCGATGCCAACGAGACCTGTCAGGCGCTGCTCAACTATTACGCCGACCGTCCGGTCGAGGTGTCCGAGCCGCTGTCGGTCATTCCGTTCTCGTCTTCCAAAAAGTGGAGCGGCGCGTCGTTTGCACAGGGCTCATATGTGATGGGTGCGGCGCAGTTTGTGCTCTCTGATCGTGCGTTTGCCCAGGTCGAGAACCGTGTCGCCGAGCTTGCCGATACCTGCCGCGTGCTCGTGGTGGCGCTCGTGGACGGCTTTACGCCCGATGGCGATATGGTGGGCGAGGCCGAGCCCGTGGGCTTTGTGACCATCCGCGACGAGATTCGTACCTCGGCGGCCGAGACCATCGGCTACTTTAACGAGCAGGGCGTGACCCTCAACGTGATCAGTGGCGACGACCCGCGTACGGTGTCGTCGATCGCACGCGTGGTGGGCGTGCCGGGGGCGGACGCTTATGTGGACGCCACGACGCTCGATACGCCGGCCAAGCTCGATGCCGCAGTGGACCGCTACCATGTCTTTGGTCGTGTGACCCCGCAGCAGAAGCGCGAGCTCGTGCAGGCACTCAAGCGCCGCGAGCACACCGTGGCCATGACGGGCGACGGCGTCAACGACGTGCTGGCGCTCAAGGAGGCCGACTGCTCCGTCGCCATGGCGGCCGGCTCCGATGCCGCGCGTAACGTGGCCGAGATCGTACTTGTCGACAACGACTTTGCCTCGATGCCCGCCGTGGTGGCCGAGGGCCGTCGCTCCATCAACAACCTGCAGCGTTCGGCTTCGCTGTTCTTGACCAAGACGCTGTTCTCGATGGGCCTGGCGGCGCTGTGCATCGCGCTGCCGCCGTACCCTTTCGAGCCGATTCAGATGACGCTCATCAACTTCTTCTGCATTGGCGCGCCGGGCTTTGTCTTGGGCCTGGAGCCCAACAATGCTCGCGTGAAGGGGTCGTTCCTGACGAACGTGCTCAAGCGGGCGCTGCCGGCGTCGATTGCGGTCATTTTGGCCGCGGCGCTCGATATCTTTGTGGCGCGCGTGTTTGGCTTTAACCAGCTCACGCTGTCTACGATGTGCCTGCTTACGTCGTGCGCGGCGAGCGTCAGCCTGATCTGGCGCATCTCGCAGCCTCTCACGCCCTTGCGCGTGGTGCTCTTTGTGTTTGTAGTCGCTGGCATCTTGGTGGGCGTTATCGGATTCCCGGAGCTGCTGTCTATTGCTAACCTGTCGATGGGCCAGATGGTTATCTTGGCTGTCATCGTGGTCTTTACCTGCTCGGTGTTTTTTAAGCTCGCCACGATGATGGATTCGCTCAAGCCGCGTCGTCGTCATGCCGCAACTGGTTTTGGCCGCGGTGTTCGCGTCCGCCTGGGTCGCGGTGGCGGCAAGGTGAGCTCGACGGGTTCGACGGCGGAGCGTTTTGCCAAGCGCGTCGCCGCCGACATGGCGCAGCGCCGCGAAGCTCGCACCGTTCGTGAGGCCGAGGCCCGCGCACTCGAGGGCGTGGCCCAGGCCCAGCCCAAGAAAAAGAAGCCCACGGGCGCCAAGCGCTCCCGCGTAACCAAGTCCGCCCAAGGCATCAAAGTTTCGATGCCAAGCAAAAAGAAGAAGTAGCTACGCGCCCTGGCGATGTTGAATTGGTGCCTTGCTCCTGTGGGGCCGTGGCGATGTTATGCTCTAACCTCGATTGTTTGAATTGCTTCGAAAAGAGGATGCCGTGATCTGCCCGCATTGCCTTAAGACTATCGAGGACGGCGCCTCGTTCTGCCCCTACTGCAACGCCTATGTGGGTCCGGGCGATGGTCCCGAGCACACCGAGTTTGTGTTCTGTGAGGGCTGCGGTGCCCGTCTTTCTCCGCATGATCGTACGTGCCCCAAATGCGGACGCCCCGCTCCGGGTATCCTCTCCGAGGACACGGCCGCATCCGACCTGGCAGCGGGCCGCACGGCGGGCTTTCCGCGCCTAACGCAAGAGCAGATCGATACCGAGGTGCCGCATGCGCCAGCCTCTGCCGCCGCGGTGCTTTCAGACGCCGCCGACCCCAATGAGACCTGCGTGCTGCCGGCTTTCGATAAGGATTTCGGTATCCCCAAGGTCGTTATTCCCACGCCGGTTTCACTGCACGACGATCCTCAAAAACCCAAGCGTAAGGTGCATCCCGACGAGGACGCCTATCACAAGCACAAGCGTCATATTCCCAAGCCGCTCATTATCATCGCGGTCCTTGCCGTCGTGTGCGGTGGTGCCTATTGGTTCGTGACGACCGATCCTATGGGTGTCATGCCTGGCTTCTACGACCAGTTTGGCCAAGCTGCACAAACCACCTTCCCCACGCGTCAAAAGGGCGAGGCGATTGAGGACGATACCAAGCAGGACGATTCTGCCGAGGTGGTCCAGGAAGAAACCGTGCTCACCGATGATCAGCTCTATACCAGGCTCGACGGTCTGTATCAGACCATCGTGTCCTACGCTGACGAGGACCAGATTGGCGAGGTCATCGATTCCTTTAACAATGGTTATCTCCGAACGCCGCTGTCCACCCGTCAGGAGCTGTCGCAGAGTGCCTACGCCCTGCGCGACCAGATCAAAAAGACGCAAGATGAGCTCAACAATCTTAAGTATCAGGACGATACGGTCTATGCGGACGACATCGCCCACTTAAAGCAGCTTGCCGAGTGGATGTATGAGCGCGTTGACGTGATCTGCCAGAGCTGGGATATCTCGCTGGCCATTCCCGATGGCGAGTCGATGAGTTCCCACCAAAGCGAGATCCTGGCGCCCATCGCGCAGGGTGGCAACAGCGCGCTGAACCAGTACGACGCCAATGTGGGTTCCTGGAAGCCGCAGCAGCGTTCCTAAAATTAGTTCGCCATAGTCGGCATAACCTACGTGCGCAATTGATGTAAGCCCGTGCTTATTGCTACAATTCGTACAAATATGCTTTAAACGCACGAGGAGGGAACCACATGTTTGGTTTTAAGAAAGAGCTCTACACGCCCGAGTATCAGCTTATCGGCGACGAGTGCGCCGTAATCGAGACGTCGAAGGGTACCATCAAGGTCAAGTTTGACGGCGAGGGCGCTCCCATTCATGTCGCTAACTTCTGCGAGCTTTCCACGATGGGCTTCTATGATGGCCTTAAGTTCCATCGCTATGTGCCCGGTTTTGTTATCCAGGGCGGCGACCCCAATACCCGCGACATGTCCGGCGCCGACGTCGCTGCCGGTCTTGAGGGCCCCGACGGCATGCCCGGCACCGGTGGTCCCGGCTACTGCATCAAGGGCGAGTTTGCCACCAATCCGCGCAACAGCCATGTCGATGGCGCCCTTGCCATGGCACGCTCCATGGATCCCGATTCCGCGGGTTCGCAGTTCTACTTCTGCCTGGGTGCCCAGCATAACCTCGATTCTGGTTACACCGTCTTTGGTACCACGGTCGAGGGTCTCGATGTGATTTCGCAGCTGCGTGCCGGCGACGAGATCGTCCATGTCGAGATCGTTCACGAGTAAAGGGGACTTCCTTGAATAGCCAGCTGATCCAACAGGGCCGCGCCGCTTACCGCGCGGGTGATTTTTCTGCTGCAGCCCAGATGCTTGGGGCGGCAAAGACTCCCGATGAGATTATGGGCGAGGCCGATCACCTTCGTGGCAACGCCTTGATGCACCTGGGCATGTATGCCGAGGCCGCCGAGGCCTATGCCGCCGCCCTCAACGACGGTACCTACGGCAAGCGCGGCGCGCTGCTCACCAACCGCGGCAAGGCGCTCGCCGCCGTGGGCGACTACACGACGGCCGCCCAGGCGTTCTCTGCCGCTACGCAGGATGCTTCCTATGCCACGCCGTTCAAGGCCTATCTGGGCCTGGGCAATGCGCTGTTCCAGTCGGGCGACTATGCCAACGCGGGAACCGCCTTCCGTCAGGCTGCCATCGACGGCGCCAATCCGGCTCCTGCCGCCGCACTCGGCGAGCTCGGTCGTTGCTTCATTAAGCTCGGCCGTCCGGCGGATGCCGTGGAGACTTACCGCACGGCTATCGACTTTGCCGGCCCCCGCGACGACACGCGTGCGCTCAACGCCGGCATGGGTCAGGCGCTTTCTGCCGCCGGCCGTCCCTCCGACGCACTCGACGCCTTTAATGCCGCTACTGCCGATGGCATCTACCAGCTCACCTCCGAGCAGGCCGATGAGCTTGCCCGCGTGCAGGATTCGCTTGCCGCGCTGTCTGCCCAGACGGCTATGGCCACCGCTCCGGCGCCCGCGATGGACGCTCCTGCCGTCGATCCGCTCGATCCTACGGGCGCGACCGGTCAGTTTATGCCTGATCCCTCGGACACCGGCTTCTTTACGCTGTCCGAGTCTGAGATGGTCCAGCAGGACCGTCAGGATCGTAAGCAGGCCAAGGTCCGTCGTCGCCATCGCCATACGGGTCTCAAAGTCTTCATCGTGCTGCTTCTGCTCATTTTGATCGCCGCGGGCGGTCTGGGCTTTGCCTACACGCGCGGCTTTGGCTTCCCGTCTCAGGAGTCTGTCGTTACCGATCTGTTCCAGGCTGCCGGCGACGGTGACGCCGCAAAGGCCGAGTCTTGCCTGGCCTCGAGCCTGTCCGAGGACGCTAAGTCGATGATCATCTCCTCGATTCCGCAGGGTGCCACCGTGTCCGTCGAGGGCATGGATCAGTCCATGACCGAGACGACCGCCAAGGTGAAGGCATCGCTGTCCAAGGGCGGCGAGCAGGAGTACACCGTCAAATTCGTGCGCTCCGACAACCATATCGGCTGGGCCGTTTCTTCGCTCGATATGGATTTCTCGGCTGCTGACAACCAGTAGTGACCTTATGGGATTTAGCTTTGCCCGGCGCTTCACCGCAAGTGAGGTGCCGGGCTTGCGCTAGTATGATGGGCTAGTAGTTTTCCAGCAATCATCCAACACATCAGGAGTTGCGTTGTTTTCTTTGATGGATATGTTCTTCGGTAGCTATGCGGGCGATCTTGCCATCGACCTCGGCACCGCAAATACGCTTGTCTCCGTGCGCGGCAAGGGCATCGTCATTCGCGAGCCCTCTGTTGTCGCCATCGACAAGAACGACGAGCGCATCTTGGCGGTCGGTATCGAGGCAAAGCGCATGCTCGGCCGTACGCCCGGCAACATCGTGGCCGTTCGTCCCCTGAAGGACGGCGTCATCGCCGACTTCGATGTTACCGAGGCCATGCTTCGCTACTTTATCGACAAGGCGTCCGAGAAGCGCTATCCGTGGACTCCGCGTCCGCGTGTCGTCGTCTGCGTTCCCTCCGGTGTCACGTCGGTCGAGAAGCGCGCTGTCTTTGAGGCCACGATCCAGGCCGGTGCCCGCCAGGCCTATCTGATCGAAGAGCCTATGGCAGCCGCTATCGGCGCCGACCTGCCCGTCGAGGAACCCACCGGCTCCATGGTCATCGACATCGGCGGCGGTACCACCGAGGTTGCCGTTATCGCTATGGGCGGCATCGTCGTCTCGCAGTCCATCCGTATTGCCGGCGACGAGTTCGATCAGGCCATCCTCACGCACGTTCGTGACGCCTACAACCTGGCCATCGGCGAGCGTACGGCAGAGGACATCAAGATCAAGGTCGGCTCCGCCGTGCCGCTCAAGGATGAGCTCGACGTCGAGGTCAACGGCCGCGACGTGATCACCGGTCTGCCCAAGACCGTGCGCATCGAGAGCGAGGAGATTCGTCGCGCACTCAACAAGCCGCTCGACGAGATGGCCAAGGCCGTCAAGGACGCACTCGACGCTACGCCTCCCGATCTTGCCTCGGACCTTATGTACTATGGCATTTTGCTGACCGGTGGCGGCGCGCTGCTGCGCGGTCTCGATGTGCGCCTGCGCGATGAGACCGGCGTTTCGGTCAACGTCAGCCCCACGGCGCTCGATAACGTTGTTAACGGCTGTGCCCGCGTGCTCGAGGCCAATGCGTTTGATGGCGGCTTCGTCCAGACCAATGCTTAATTTCCAAAAGGTGGATTCCATTTGGCACGATCTTCGGGTTTCTCCACAAATCTGAATACCAAGCGACAATCAACGGGTATGCGCCCGTTGATTGTTTTCAGCCTGATTTCGGTGTTGCTGCTCACGTTTTACATCCGCGAGGGCGAGGCAGGACCGATTCATGCCGTGCGCTCGGGCGTGACGACGATTACCTCGCCGGTGCGCTTTGTGGGCTCGGCTGTGGCGGCTCCCTTCAATGCGATCGGTAACGTGTTCTCTAACCTTACGGCGTCGCAGGACACGCTTGACGAGCTTAAGAAGCAAAACGAGGAACTGACCTCTAAGGTTGCCGAGCTCTCCGAGGCTCAAAAGACCGCCGAGCGACTGGAGGGGCTGGTCGGCCTGCAGTCGACCTACAACCTCAAATCAACCGCAGCTCGTATCGTCGGCGCTTCGGGCGATGCCTGGACCTCGACCGTCACCATCGATAAGGGTTCTGCCGACGGTCTTACCATCAACATGCCTGTGACGAGTTCTGCCGGTGTCATAGGCCAGATTATCGAGGTCTCGGCCAAGACGTCCACCGTGCGCCTGATTGGCGATGAGAACTCGGGCGTGTCCGCTATGGTGCAGGACACGCGCGCCCAGGGCATGCTGCAGGGTCAGGCTGACGGCACGCTGCGTCTTGAGTACGTGAGCGTCGATTCCGACGTTAAGGTTGGCGACATCATCGTGACCTCGGGCATTGGCGGTGTGTTCCCCAAGGGTCTACCGCTCGGCACCGTCTCGTCTGTTGAGAAATCGGCTAACGACGTGTACTACACCATTGTGGTGCGCGCCCAGACGACGGCCGAGAACAACGAGGAAGTGCTGGTCATTACCTCGCTGACCGACGAACAGTCGGCCTCGGATGAGGACATGAACACGGCCAACAGCACGCCGCAGGGAACGTCGCGCGATGCTGCGACCAAGACGAAGGACGAGAGCCCGGATGACAGTTCCGACACGTCCGAGACGACCGATTCCGGCTCGAGCGAATAGGGGGCATGTCCATGGATCTACACGAGCAGGGGATGAACTCCCGCACGTTTGTAATCGCCGCCATTGTGTGCGTGCTGCTGCAGGCAGGCCTGGCACCGCAGATCTCCATTGCGGGCGGTCGCGTCAACTTTATGATTATCCTGGTGTGCCTAAGCGTGTTCTCGGGCGACCCGACCCGTGCCGTCGTGTGCGGTTTTTGCAGCGGCTTGTTCTATGACCTTTCCGCTGCCGTGCCGGTGGGCGTTATGTCGCTCCTGCTGACCGTGGGTTCTTTTGCCCTGGTGCATAGCGCTGCCGGTCAGACGGGCGGTGCCCCGAGTGCGCGCGGCATCACGGTGGGCGCCTTCGCGTTCGTCATTAATGTGATCTACAGCATCATCTTGCTGTTTATGGGTTTGGAGACGAGCTTTGTCGTGGCGATCTTCGGCCATGCGCTGCCGTCTTCGATCCTGACGGGTCTGGTTGCCATTCCGTTTTTGATGTCCGGCGTCGTGCCGCAGTCCGGTTATGGATTCTCCGCACGTGGCGGACGCCAGACGGGCATGCGCTTTAAGCCCAAGACCCGTAAGCTCAAATAGGGGAGGCTCGTAGATGTCTTCCCAGATGACGGTTATTATCGCCGGTATCGTGCTGGTTGTGGCCATCGTGGTCGCACTGGTCATTATGCGTCGCGGCGATTCTCGTTTTACCTACGATACGCAGCATGGGACGGCCCCGCGCGCCACCGAGGGCGAGGGCAATACCGCGGCGACCGCCTTTAAGGGCCGCTTCTCCATCCTCACCACGGGTGTGGGCGCGATGTTCGCGGCGCTTGCCGTCAAGCTGTGGGGCATGCAGATGGTCTCGTCGGACTATTACGAAAAGCAGGCTAATAGCAATCAGACGCGCACCGTTACCACACCCGCTGTGCGCGGCCGCATCCTCGACCGCAATGGCGTGGCGCTTGTCCAGAACCGTCCCTCACTTGCTGTCGTGGCCTACCGCGACCTTGCCGAGGATGAGGTTCTGGTTCGCCATCTTGCCAACGTGCTCGGTATGCCCTACGTGGCGGTGCTGCGCAATATTCAGGACAATTCCGAGGGCGCTCAGAGCCTGCATACCATCGCGACGGACGTCCGTCGCTCCACGGTTGCCTATATTCAGGAGCACGCCGGCGAGTTCCCGGGCGTCAAGATTGCCGAGCGTACCGAGCGCCAGTATCCATATGGCGAGACGGCATGCCATATCTTGGGCTATACCGGCACCATTACCTCCGAGCAGCTCGAGGCCCAGAATAAGAAAACCTCTGGTGATGATGATGCTTCTGCTGGCCGGATTACGTACCAGTCGGGCGATATCGTGGGCCAGGCGGGTGTTGAGAGCTACTACGAAAACCTGCTGCAGGGTATTCGTGGCGAGCAGACCGTCAAGGTCGATGCCTCGGGCAATGTGACCGGTCAGGCCGGCGCCGTGCCCGCCAAGGCCGGCTCCGACATTAAGCTCACGCTCGATCTTAAGATCCAACAGGCCTGTGAGACGGCGCTGGCGAGCGCCATCGAGCTTGCCAAGACCACTGGCTACAGCAATGCCGGCAACGGCGCTGTGGTGTGTCTCGATCCCAACAATGGCGAGATCCTGGGCATGGCGAGTGAGCCCAAGTTCGATCCGTCCGTCTTTATCGGCGGCGTCTCAAATGACGTGTGGACCGAGCTCAATGATGACAAGGGTTCGCACCCGCTGCTCAACCGCGCCATTAGCGGACAGTACATGTCGGCCTCGACCATCAAGCCGCTCTCGGCACTGGCCGGTCTTGAGTTTGGAACCTACACTTCAACGCAGACAACCAACTGCACGGGCTATTGGACGGGCCTGGGCAAGGCTTGGGGCAAGCGCTGCTGGCTGACGTCTGGCCACGGCACCATGACGCTGCAGTCGGGTATCGCCAACTCGTGCGACCCCGTCTTCTACGACATGGGCAAGGCCTTCTTTTATGACGAGCAACATTCCGAGGGCCTGCAGGAGGTCTTTCGTCGCTGGGGCCTAGGCAAGACCTGCGGTATCGATCTGCCGAGTGAGGGCGCGGGCCGTATTCCCGATGCCGAGTGGAAAGAGTCGTACTTTACCGACGCCTCTGCCGAGGACCGCAAGTGGAATGCCGGCGATATGACCAACATTGCCATCGGCCAAGGCGACATCCTGGTGACGCCCCTGCAGATGGCGTGCGCCTATATGGGTCTTGCCAACGGCGGCAAACAGTACGTGCCTCACGTGTTTTTGTCTGCCGTGTCGCGCGATGGCGACGGCGATGCCTATAAGTACAACGGCAAGGGCAAGAAGAAGCGCCTGGAGGCCAAGATCAACAGCGATTCGGATTTGACTCTTGTTCGCAACGGCATGCACGACGTGATTTACACGGCATCGACGTCCCTGGCGGCTCACTTTGGCACCCTGACGCCGCAGGTATACGGCAAGTCGGGCACGGGCGAGAAAAGCGGCGAGGACGAATACGCGTGGTTCTGCGCCTATGCGCCGGCCGATGATCCCAAGTATGTCATCGCTACTGTCCTGGAGCAGGGCGGCGGTGGCTCAGATACCGCGATGCATGTCGTGCGCGACGTGCTCGGCGCGATTTATGACGAGCCCGATACCTCTTCGGCCTCGGGCGATTCTTCGGTTCGATAGGAGGTTGCGATGGATTTTTCTCCGGCGGATCTGTTCCGTTCAACCAAGACCGGCTCTCGCAGCAGCCTGGACCGCGTCAACAAGCAACTTTCGGCCTCGCGCGGTACGTTTCGCCAAAAGGTGCATATCGGTGTGCTCGTGGCCACAGTGGCGCTCGTCGCCTACGGTGCCATCATTATCTGGTCGGCTTCGCAGTTTAAGGCCGATGCCTCGTTCTCACGTCATCTTCTGGGAATTGGCATCGGGACGGTGCTGGCGGTGCTGGTCTGGCGTTCCGACCTGCGCGGTATTTCCAATTTCTCGACGGCGTTGCTCTTCATCGACCTGATCGTGATCTTCTCGCCCAAGATTCCGGGTCTGTCCTATACGGGCGGTCTGGGCATGACGGGCTGGATCAAGATTCCCGGTATCGGCTTGACATTCCAGCCGGTTGAGCTTGCCAAGCTCATCACCATCTTCTTTATCGCCACGCTTGGCTCGCAGTATAACGGCCGCATCGATACCGTTCGCGACTACGTCAAGCTCTGCGGCATGCTGTCCATCCCGTTTTTGGCCGTCGTCGCCATGGGCGACCTGGGCTCGGGCCTGGTCGTGCTGGTCTCGGGCGCCATCGTCATCTGCATGAGCGGTGCACGCCGCGAATGGGTGCTGTCGACCCTGGCCCTGCTCGTGGGCCTGGTGGCCCTCGTCCTGGCGCTCGATTCGGTCTTTGATTCGTTGCTCGGCCACGATGTGCTCATCAAGCAGTATCAGATGAACCGTCTGACGGTCTTTATCGACCCCGATAATGCCGATTCGGACGATGCCTACAACCTGCAGCAGTCGCTTATCGCCGTTGGCTCGGGCGGCTTCTTTGGTAAGGGTTTGGGCCATGCGAAGCAGTCGGCCGGCGGCTTTCTGCCTGAGTTCCACACCGACTTCGTCTTCGCCTTCCTGTCCGAGACCTTTGGCTTTTGCGGTTCCTTTTTGCTCCTGTGCCTCTACGTGCTGCTGATCTTTTCGACGATTCGCGTCGCCTTTAAGTGTGAGTCGCTGTTCTTGCGCCTTTCGTGTGTGGGCATCGTTGGCATGTGGGCGTTCCAGACCTTCGAAAACATCGGCATGTGCATCGGCATGATGCCGATTACCGGTATTCCGCTACCGTTTATTAGCTTTGGTTCGTCTTCGATGATGATTCAGCTGCTGACGGTGGGTATCGTACAATCCATATGGCGGCATCGTTCGGGCGCCGCGTAACCGCTGGAGGGGTTTGCTATGAAAATTCCCGTAGATAAGCTGACCCGCGCTTTTAAGATGGGCGCGTCCGTTAAGAAGGATTCCGATACGCCGGTGCGCGTCTCGGTCTATTTGGATTCGTCCGCCTCGCGCTTTCTGGCCGAGACGGTGCGTGACGCCTTTGTGCCGCAGACGACCTCGGGCATTGTGCGCGTCGAGCGTTTGGGGGAGGAGCGAATTGCTCCAAAGACCGATACCGATGTGGTACTGGTGCTCTCGTGCGGCTCCGACCGCTTGGAGAGTGCCGTGCAGGAGCTCGTGATCGCCGGCGCGCCCGTGTGCGTGCTTGCCGAGTCTGCTGTGGAGGTGCCGTTTATCGAGGAGTCCACGCCTATGCTCGGCGTGGTAGCGGCAACCGATAAGACGTATCTGCTCGAGACGCTTGCCCGCTGGATTCTCGATCGCACCGAAAAGGAAACGGCTTTTGCGGCGAACTTTGCCTTCATGCGCATCGCGGCGGCCAATCGTATCATCACCTCGTGCGCGCTCACCAATATGGCGACCGGTGCGCTGGTGTTTTTGCCGGGCGCCGATTATCCCGTGATGGCGCTGGCGCAGGTGGGCATGCTCTTTGAGCTCGCTGCCGTCTTTGGACGCGGCATTAAGCCTGAGCGCGGCTACGAGGTCGCGGGCGTGCTTGCCGGCGGTCTTGTGATCCGCGCGGTCACCCGCGCGCTCGTCAAGCAGACGCCACATATTGGGTTTGCCGTCAAGGCGCTTACTGCCGCCGCGGGCACCTATGGCATGGGCCGTGCGCTCGTTTCGCTCTACGAGCGCGATGTCGACTACAGCCGTGCCAACGAGGTGGTCACTGCCACGTTCTCCCGCGTTCGCGATCTGGTGACCACGGTCGCGGGCGCTACCCGTCCTATGGCGTCCTACGAGGACGCATCCGATCTCGCTGCTTAGGGGTTTTCCGTTGCGCGTTCCGTATCAAGACTGTTTTCATTTAATTGAGCCGCTGCTCGCCAAGGTCGAAAAGCCGAGTCGCTATATCGATCACGAGTGGGGCACGCTTTCAAAGGCCGATGCCGACTACCGTTGCTGCCTGATCTACCCGGATGTGTACGAGGTCGGTCTGCCCAACCAGGGTATCGCCATCCTCTACAACATCCTTAACCAGGCCGAGGGCATCTCCTGCGAGCGTGGCTATGTGCCGTGGCCCGACATGGGTGACGCCATGCGCGAGGCGGGCATTCCGCTGCTGTCGCTCGAAGGTGCAGCGCCGGTCGCTTCGTTTGATATCGTCGGTCTGCATGTGCCGCACGAGATGGCGGTGACGAACTTCCTCGAGGCACTCGATCTCGCTGGCATTCCGCTGTTAGCGGCCGACCGAGGCGAAGACGACCCCATCATCATCGCCGGCGGTCCCTCGGTGTACAACCCTGAGCCGTACGCGGCCTTCTTCGATGCCATCCTCATCGGCGAGGGCGAGGAATCGCTGCTCGAGACCTGCCAGCTGCATCGCCGCCTGCGTGACGAAGGAGTCCCGCGCGCGCAGATTGTTGAGCAGCTTGCATCCATTGCCGGCAACTACGTGCCGTCGCTCTATGAGGTTCGTCACGACGAGCCCTGCTCGCCGCATGGCTACACCGTGCCGCGCGAGGGCAAGGATGCGCCGACCGTGGTTTACAAACGCGTCGTCGAGGATTTCGGCGCCACGAATCCGCTGTCGCAGTCGTGCGTGCCCTATGCGCAGCTGGTTCACGATCGCCTGTCTATCGAGATTCTGCGCGGCTGCGCCCGCGGCTGTCGTTTTTGCCAGGCCGGCATGACGTATCGCCCGGTGCGCGAGCGCTCGGCCGACCAGATCGTCTCGTCGGTGATTCAGGGTCTGGAAAAGACCGGCTATGACGAGGTGTCGCTGACCTCGCTCTCCACGACCGACCACTCCTGCATTCGTGACGTGCTCGGCAGGCTCAACCGTCGCCTGGAGGATACGGGTATTCGCGTGTCTATTCCGTCGCAGCGCCTGGATTCGTTTGGCGTGGATATGGCCGAGTCGGTCGCCGGCGAAAAGAAGGGCGGCCTGACGTTCGCGCCCGAGGCCGGCAGCCAGCGCATGCGCGACATCATTAACAAGAACGTGACCGAGGAGGACCTGGACCGTGCGGCCAAGGCGGCCTTCGAGGCCGGCTGGAACCGCATGAAGCTCTACTTTATGATGGGCCTTCCCGGCGAGCGCGACGAGGACATCGTGGCCATTGCCAACCTGGCCGATCACGTGCTGGAACTTGGCCGTTCCGTGGTGCCCAAGGCGCGCCGCGGCTCCATCTCGGTGTCCATCTCGGTTTCGGTCTTTATTCCCAAGGCTGCCACGCCGTTCCAGTGGTGCCCGCAGCTCGACTACGACGACGTCAAGCGTCGCCAGAAGCTGCTTATCACGAGCGTTCGCAACCGTGCCGTCCGCGTGCATTACCACGATGCCGAGACCTCGCTCATCGAGGCCGCGCTCTCCCGCGCCGGTCGTGACATGACGCCCGTCATCATCGATGCTTGGCGCTTGGGGTCTCGCTTTGACGCCTGGGTAGAGCATTTCTCGCTCGATAACTGGAAGGAGGCTGCTGCCAAAAACGGCATCGACCTCAATGAGCTCGTGCACCTGCCCTACGAGTTGGACTGGCGTCTGCCGTGGGAGCATGTGAGCCCCGGCTGCACGCGCGGCTTCCTCGAGCGCGAGTACCGTCGCTCGCTCGAGGGTGTCACGACTCCCGACTGCACCCGCACGTCGTGCACCGGCTGCGGAATCTGCCCCACGCTCCACGCCAAGAATGTATTGATGGGTGATCGCGCATGAGTGAGCGCCTGACCGACAGCCCCATGCTCTTTAGACTTCGTGTTCGCTATGGCAAACGCGATCGCCTTAAGTACCTGGGCCATCTCGAAGTAATCCATACCATTGAGCGCATCGTGCGCCGTGCGGGACTTCCCTATGCCGTCACGCAGGGCTTCTCTCCGCACATGCGCGTGGGCTTCTCTTCGGCGCTACCGGTGGGTACGTCGTCGGCCTGCGAGTGGTATGACCTGTTTATGACCGAGTTCGTGGCGCTCGACGAGGCGTTTGGGCGCCTGGCTGCGGCCTCTCCGGCCGATCTGGCGCCCATCGAGGCGGCGTACATCGACGTGCGCACGCCGGCGCTCACGGCTCAGCTTACGCGTCTGTCGTACCGTATCGACTTGCACCTGGACCCCGAAGCCCCCGTGAGCGCCGACGAGGTGCGCGCTGCGATTGACACGCTGCGCGCGGGTCATGGTATTGACTATGCGCGCGGCAAAAAGAGCAAGCGCTTAGACCTTGACCACACACTGGTGGGCTATGAGCTCACGGCGGGGGAGCGTCCGGACCATCTGGTGCTCATGCTCGACACCCATGCCGACAACGAGGGCTCCATGCGTCCGGAGATTTTGCTTTCTGCTGCTGATGTTTTGTTGCAGGGCTTGACCCCGGGCGTCGATGCACCTATTGTTTCCACCGGTATGCAAGACCTCGTGACCATCTGCTCCTACGATGTCGAGCGTCAGAATCAAGCATGCGAGGACGACGAGGGCCGACTCGTCAGCCCCATACCTGTGCGAACTTGTGGATTTGCTCCACATACTCGTTGACGGGGGTATTTTCGCCTGCTACTATATTCGGCTGTTGCACTAACTGATGCATGAAGGGCAAGTAAACATGTACGCAATCGTTAACACGGGCGGCAAGCAGTACAAGGTCGCCACCGACGATGTCATCACCGTCGAGAAGATCGAGGGCAATGAGGGCGATAAGGTCACCCTGCCGGTCATCTTCCTCAACGATGGTAAGAAGATCGTCACCGATCCCGACAAGCTGGCCAAGGCCAAGGTTACCGCTCAGATCGTTGAGCAGTTCAAGGGCGAGAAGCAGCTGGTCTTCAAGTTCCACAAGCGTAAGCGCTATCGTCGTCTGAAGGGTCACCGTCAGCAGCTCACCAAGCTGAAGATCGTGAAGGTCCAGGCTACGTCCCGCGCCAAGAAGGCTGTCAAGGCAGAGGCCGAGGCTGTTGCCGAGGCTCCCGTCGCCGAGTAGATTACACTCGTAACGAAAGAGTAGGTATACACAATGGCACACAAAAAAGGACTCGGTTC
Source organism: uncultured Collinsella sp. (assembly GCA_900549905.1). GTDB lineage: Bacteria > Actinomycetota > Coriobacteriia > Coriobacteriales > Coriobacteriaceae > Collinsella. The sequence goes on from URQD01000001.1 coordinate 34,692, forward strand.
CTCCCGTAATGGCCGTGACTCCCGCGGTCAGCGCCTTGGCACGAAGCGCTATGCCGGCCAGACGGTAACCACGGGCACGATTCTCGTCCGTCAGCACGGCACGCACATCCACCCGGGTGAGAACGTTGGCCGTGGCAAGGACGACACGCTGTTCGCGCTGGTCGACGGTACCGTTGAGTTCCACAAGGGTATCAAGCACAGGGTCAGCGTACGCCCGCTCGCGAACGCGTAATTCACCCTTCATAGAGCACATATGTGGGAGGCACTTGAGTTTTAGGATTCAAGGGTCTCCCTCTTTTTGTAGGAGGCGATTCTGTTGTCACAGTTCACCGATATCAGCCGCATTAACGTGTGCGGCGGCGACGGCGGAGCCGGATGCATGTCGTTTAGGCGCGAGGCATTTGTCCCCAAGGGCGGCCCCGATGGCGGCGACGGCGGTCGTGGCGGCAATGTCGTCATCCAGGCCGATGCTCAGCTGTCTTCGTTGATCGATTACCGCTTTAAGCATCACTTCCGCGCCGAACGCGGCACGCACGGGCAGGGTGCCCGTCGTAACGGCAAGAGCGGCGAGGACCTGATCCTGAAGGTTCCCATGGGCACCGTGGTGCGCGAGCTCGACCCCGAGACGCAGACCCCGATGTTCGAGATTGCTGACCTGGTGCACGATGGCGAGCGCGTTGTCGTGGCGCCCGGCGGTGCCGGTGGCCTGGGCAACACGCACTTTGTGACGTCGGTGCGCCGCGCGCCCGCGTTCGCTCAGCTGGGCGAACCGGCCGAGGAGCACTGGATTGAGCTTGAGATGAAGCTTATGGCCGATGCCGCACTCGTGGGCTTCCCCTCGGTGGGCAAGTCCTCGCTTATCGCGCGCATGAGTGCCGCCCGTCCCAAGATCGCCGACTATCCGTTTACAACGCTCGTGCCGAACCTCGGCATGGTGCGTGCCGGTGAGTATTCTTACGTCGTTGCCGACGTTCCTGGTTTGATCGAGGGCGCAAGCGAGGGCAAGGGCCTGGGCCATCAGTTCCTGCGCCACATTGAGCGCACGGCGCTCATCATGCATGTCGTTGACATGACGGGCGGGTTTGAGGATCGCGACCCGGTTGAGGATTACCGTATCATCAACCGTGAGCTCGAGCAGTATGGCGCCGAGCTTTCGGAGCGTCCGCAGATCGTCGTCGCCAACAAGTGCGATGCGCCGGGCACGGCCGACAAGATTGCCGACCTCAAGCGTGCGGCACTCGACGACGGCCATATGTTCTTTGCCGTGTCCGCCGTGACGGGTGCCGGTCTCAATACGCTGATGCTTGCCGTAGGCGAGCAGGTGGCTAAGCTTCGCGCCGAGCTGGCGGTCTCTGATGAGCCGGTCGATTTGCGCGACGAGGAGTGGGAGCGCCGCCGTCTGCAGCGCGAGAAGCGGTTCCGCATTGTCCAGGAAGAGCCCGGTGCCTTCCGCGTGGTCGGTCGTGCCATCGAGCGCATGGTCATCCAGACCGACTGGGAAAACGAGGAAGCCGTCATCTACCTGCAGCATAAGTTTGCGCGTATGGGTGTTGACGACGCGCTCGAGAAGGCCGGTTGCCGTGCGGGCGACGAGGTCCGCATTTGCCAGCGCGCCTTTGACTTTGAGGGCGCTGAGGACTTCTCGGAGTACGAGGAGCTCGAGGACGCTGGCGAGGACGTTGCCGTTGAGGCCATTGACGTGGCCGATGCTGCGGATGAGGGCGTCGAGGCTATCGATGCGGCGGATGCCGCGGACGATGCCGAGACCTCGGAGGGCGAGTAAGCCATGTCGCTGCGCGGTGGAATCGGTTTGCCCGAGCTGCCCATAAAAGAGGGCAAGGAGTTTCGGCTTGGCATTATGGGCGGCACATTCGACCCGATTCATTACGGGCACCTGGTGACTGCCGAGCAGGCGCGCGAGTCGCTCGACTTGGACGCTGTGCTCTTTATGCCGGCGGGCTCTCCCGCCTTTAAGCTTGACAAGCCGGTTACGCCTGCCGAGGACCGTTATGCCATGACGGTCCTCGCCACCGCCGCGAACCCGGCCTTTTTGGCGAGCCGGTTCGAGATTGACCGTCCGGGTGTAACCTATACGGCCGATACGCTTCATGCCCTTCGCGATTTTTACCCGCCGCAGGTAAAGCTCTACTTTATTACGGGCGCCGATGCGATTATCGATATTGTGACCTGGCATGATGCCGAACGAATCGCTGAGCTTGCTACCTTTATTGCGGCGACGCGACCGGGCTTTGATATCGATACGGCGCGTGCCCGAATCAAAGAGTCGGGACTGCCGTTCGACGTGCGCTATATTCAGATTCCGGCGCTGGCGATCAGCTCGACGAACATTCGTAAGCGAGTTGCCCGCGGCATGAGCGTGCGCTATCTTACGAGCGAGTCCGTGCTCGGCTACATTCGCAAGCGCAGGCTATATGCCGATTTGGGCCAAGAAGATTTTGAGTGATGGGGGCTACGTTGTCGGTAGAGGATCAGTTTGAGGGCGATGAGCGCGCGCTGCTCAAGCGCATTCAAGAGCTGCTCGATGTTCGCATGAAAGATAAGCGCAAGCGCTATGTGCATTCGCTGGGTGTTGCCGAGACCGCACTTCATCTGGCCGAGGTCTACGGCGTTGACCGCTTTGATGCGGCTGCCGCCGGCTTAATTCACGACTGGGACAAGGTTCTTTCCGATGACGAGCTCGTGGCCCGCGCGCTTCACTATGGCATCAAGGTTGCCGGCTCTCCTTCCGCCGCGACGCCGCTTTTGCATGGCCCTGTTGCCGCCTATGAGCTTCCGCAGCTTTTTCCCGAGCTGTCACCGGCCGTTTTCCAGGCTGTCGACCGTCACACCGTGGGTGCCTGCGACATGACGCCGCTCGATATGGTGGTCTTTGTGGCAGATGCCATCGAGCCCAACCGTCACGGCGACTATGCCCATGCGCTGCGCAAGATGGTGGGGAAGTTCTCGCTCGATGAGTTGTTCTTCTCCTGTTTTGCGCAGGGTCTGGTTTATGTGATCCAGTCCGGGCGCTATCTTTATCCCACGGCTATTACGATTTACAACCATTACGCCCAGCTGCGCTAGCTCGGGTGTGTCTAGAAAGAGGTATTCCATGGCCGACGAGACCATGACTGACGAGCAGATTCTTGAAGGTGTGGAGCACAAGAGTTTCGTTGCCACGTCCGACCGCACCGCCGCCTCGCTGTCCGCGAGCGGTGTCGCCGCCGAGGATGTCGCCCGCGCCGCCGCGCAGGCCGCCTACGACAAGAAGGGCGAGGACGTGCAGGTGCTCGACCTGACCGAGCTTTCCGACGTGTGCGACTACTTTGTGCTTGCCACCGGTACCAACAACCGCCAGGTCGATTCGATTGTCGACGAGATCGAGGAGAAGGTTGCCGAGGCTTGCGGCGAGCATCCGTTCTCCATCGAGGGCCGCGAGCAGAAGACCTGGATGCTCATGGACTACGGCTCGGTTGTCGTCCACGTCTTCACTCCCGAAGCCCGCGACTTTTACCGCCTAGAAAAGCTCTGGGGTGACGCCCCCCAGCTCCCCCTCGACCTCCTCTAGTGGCTCATTTAATATGGGGCTTTTAGCTAGCCTCGCGCATTTCGCCGGGCAGTTGCGGTTTTCCGCACCTGCCCGGCTTTCTTTTTGCCCAAAGGCGGTTAATCGTCGAAGCGGGATTGGCGGCCGAAAGATAGGGCGGTGTCGCCGAACTTGTCTCGGACGGCATCGATCGCGACGGAGAGGTCGCGACGGTCGCTTGATTGGGCTCCGCGGTCGTCGACTTCGCAGAACAGGTCGGTCTGGATGCCGCCTTGATGGTCAAAGTCGCTCATGCCGATGCCTGCTAAGCGAACATGCATGCCTTCCTGCCAGATGTTGTCGAGCAGTTCGAGCGCAACCGCCACAAAGATATTCTCGTCGTCGGTGGGGTGGGGAAGCCGCCGCTGCGCCGTGCGTCCGCTGCCATACGAATACTTAAGCTTGAGCGTTACCGTGCCGCCCGTCAGTCCCTGACGGCGCAGGCGGCGTCCAACCGACTCTCCCAACAGCGCAATCGCCGCTTCGATGTCCCCACGCTCAGTCAAATCTTTCGCAAAGGTGCGCTCATTGCTCACGGATTTAACCTCGCGTTCCTCATCGAGGCTTGTTACTTCGGATATTTCGAGCCCCAGCGCACGCTGGCGCATGCGTTCGCCGTTGACGCCAAAAATTGCAGCTAGCGTGGATTCCGGCGCGCGTGACAGCTCGCCGAGCGTGTAGATGCGCATGCGGCGCAGTCGCTCCTCGGCCGAGCGCCCGATGCCGCTCATGGCAGATACCGGCAGCGCGGCCAAAAAGCGCTGCTCGGTTCCGGGGCGCACGATGGTCAGCCCAAACGGCTTATCCCGCTCGCTTGCGATCTTTGCGACCGTCTTGTTGCAGCCCACGCCAATGGAACAGGTCACTCCCAGCGCTGCCACGCGGTCGCTTATGCGCCGTGCAACCAGCAGCGGGTCCTCGGGCGCAAAACGACCCGGTGTGATATCGATAAAGGCTTCGTCGATGGATACGCGCTCAACGCGCGGCGTCTCTTCGGCAAGAATCGCCATGACCTGCGCGCTCACCTCGCGGTAGCGATCAAAGTGCCCATGCGTCCAAATGGCCTGCGGACAGAGGCGCCGTGCCTCGGCCGAGGGCATGGCGGAGTGCACGCCAAAGCGACGCGCCTCGTATGAGCAGGTGGATACAACGCCGCGGGAATCGGCATCGCCACCCACGATGAGTGGCTTGCCGCGCCACTCGGGATGGTCGAGCATTTCCACGCTCGCAAAAAACGCATCGAGATCCATGAGGCCCACCGCCGGCCCCGTCCAGGGCGGCGGCGTGACGCCCGCAGCATCTTCATAACCGTATGTATGTTCGCGTCTTTTCATGGCATGAGTATACCGCGCAGCTCATGTGGGGTGCGTGGATGTGCTTGCAAATCGCGAATTCTTGTCTAAAATATGGATTTGCCTTCGACTACACCGAAGAAGTTGGTCTCACGGACTTCACCTGCCCGCGTCGATGGCGTATTATGTTCAACTGTTTGTTTGTAGTTGCAGCCTAAAGCTGCTTGGTTGGAGGAGTTTCCTTTGGCAGTCAAGATTCGCCTTGCTCGTCACGGCGCTAAGAAGCGTCCGTACTACCGTGTCGTCGTCGCCGATTCCCGCGCCCCGCGTGACGGTCGTATCATCGAGGAGGTTGGCCGCTACAACCCGATGACCGCCCCCAAGACCATCAACCTCGACCTCGAGAAGATCGCCGACTGGCAGTCCAAGGGCGCTCAGCTCACCGACGCCGTCGCCGCTCTGGTCAAGGCCGCCAACGAGGGCGAGAAGACCGAGACCGTCGTCAAGAAGTCCAAGAAGCAGCTCGCCAAAGAGGCCGAGGCCGCTAAGGCTGCCGCTGAGGCCGCTGAGGGCGCCGAGGAGTAAATCGTGCCTGAGGTTGACGCTGCACAGCTCGAGGGTGAGGCAATGCTCTCAGATCGCATCGCCGATCTCGTCGAATATCTCGTTGTTCAGATCGTCGACGACCCGGATTCCGTGAGCCTTGAGGTCATCGATGGTGACGACGCCTCTACGATCGAGGTTTCGGTCGCCGAGGATGACGTCGCTAAGGTCATCGGCCGTCGTGGCCGTACCATCAAGGCCATTCGCACGCTCGCCCGTGCACTGGCCGCTCGCCTCGACACTGCTGTCGAGGTAGAGGTTCTGGGCTAGGACCTTGAGGTCCCAGTACAAAAACATCGCCCGTGTGGTCAAGCCGCACGGAAGGAAGGGGGAGGTCCTCGCGCAGCCGCTGCGGGGGCTTCCTTCTGTATTAGAGCCGGGTATGCGCGTCGCCCTGACGCCGCCGGCGCTCAAGCGCGACCGCTTTTGCACGGTCGTGTCCGTCACCGATACGGGCGATGGCGATCTGGTCTCGTTTGAGGGTATTGACGACTTGACGGCCGCCGAGGGCATCACGGGATGCTATGTGCTGGCAAATCGTGACGACTTTGAGCTCGATTCGCTCGACGCCGCCTATACCGACCTGATGGGCCGCGAGGTGGTCGACGAGCGCTTCGGTTCGCTCGGCACGATTGTCGAGATCATGTCGACGCCCGCCAACGATGTTTGGGTTGTCGAGGGCGATCGGTACGGCGAGGTACTGATTCCCGTGATCGAGCAGGTTGTGCTCGATCTTCCCGACACAGGAACAATTTCCGTCCACGTTATGGACGGCCTGATCGATATGGACAAGTAGGGAGGACAACATGCTGATTGAGACCCTTTCGGTCTTTCCCGAGATGTTTGAGCCCGTCATGTCCACATCGATTTTGGGCCGCGCCCGTAAGGCCGGCCTTTTTGATTTTAAGGCGTATAACCTGCGCGACTGGACGCACGACCGTCATCGTACCGTCGATGACGAGCCGTACGGCGGCGGGCAGGGCATGCTCATGAAGGTCGAGCCTATCGCAGAGGCCATCGAGGCCATTAGCGCAGAGGGTTCCAAGCCCACGGTTGTGTTCTTCACCCCCTGTGGCGAGCCCTTTACGCAGCATGTGGCCGAGCGCCTGCTCAAAAGTGAGCGCCTGCTGTTTGTGTGCAGCCGCTACGAGGGCGTCGACGAGCGCGCGTATGCGTATGCCGATGAGCGTCTGTCGATCGGCGACTACGTGCTTACGGGCGGCGAACTTCCCGCTATGGTCGTTGCCGATGCCGTCGTGCGCCTCATTCCCGGCGCCCTTGGTGATGAGATGAGCAACGTCGACGAGTCGTTCTCGACCGCCGAGGACGGAGGCCTGCTCGAGTACGCGCAGTACACCCGTCCCGCCGAGTTCAACGGCGAGGGCGTGCCTCCGGTGCTTGTGAGCGGCGATCACGCCAAGGTCGATGCCTGGCGTCGCAAGAACGCCATCGAGCGCACCTGCCGCTGGCGTCCGGACTTGATCGAGACGGCGCGGCTCACGCCCGAGGAGCGCGCTTACGCGCAGGTGATCCTTGACGCTTCGTATTCGCAGAGCGAGGAGTGAGTATGGTTCCTACGCAACATTCCGCGTTGAGGGGCGCTTTTGAGTGGATCGCGGTCATCGCGATCGCACTGGTCGCCACCTTCTTGATTCGCTCGTTTGTGGTCGAGCCCTTTGTAGTGCCCACCGGTTCCATGGAGGACACGATCGAGATCGGCGATCAGATTCTGGCGCAGAAGGTGACGCTCGAACTCGGACAGCCCGTCAAACAGGGCGATATCGTGGTGTTTCACAACCCCGATGCCACATCCGAGCATGACGTGCTGGTAAAGCGCGTCATCGCCACGGCCGGCCAGACGGTCGACCTTCAGGACGGCAAGGTCGTCGTTGACGGCCAGGCGCTCGACGAGGACTATACGACGGGCATGAGCTGGCCGCTTTCGGTCCAAGCGCCTGGCGCCCAGGTGAGTTATCCCTACACCGTTCCCGACGGGTGCGTGTGGGTGATGGGCGACAACCGCGAAAACTCTGCCGACTCGCGCTACTTTGGTCCCGTCGATCGCTCTGATTTGATCGCTGTGGCGCTTGTGCGCTACTGGCCGCTCAACCGCATCGGCGCTATCGACTAAAAACCGCTATAGTACAGTACCTAACCGTGTAATCGTTTCGACGAGGGGATATTAGAGGCATGAACGCTTCATCGCTTTCCTTCCAAGACATCATCCTGCGCCTCCAGCAGTACTGGGGCGAGCAGGGCTGCGTCATTATGCAGCCCTATGACTCCGAGGTCGGTGCCGGTACCTTCCATACCGCGACCACGCTGCGCTCGCTCGGTCCCGCCGAGTGGCGCACCTGCTATGCGCAGCCTTGCCGCCGTCCCGCCGACGGCCGCTACGGCGAGAACCCTAACCGCATGCAGCACTACTATCAGTTCCAGGTGCTCATCAAGCCGTCGCCGGTCAACGCCCAGGAGCTCTACCTGGGTTCGCTGGCCGCCATTGGCCTGGACCCCAACGACCATGACGTCCGCTTTGTCGAGGACGACTGGGAGAGCCCGACCCTGGGCGCCTGGGGCCTTGGCTGGGAGGTCTGGCTCAACGGCATGGAGGTCACGCAGTTTACGTACTTCCAGCAGGTGGGCGGTATCGAGGTCGACCCCGTGCCCGTCGAGATTACCTATGGCTTGGAGCGTATCGCCATGTACGCCCAGGGCGTCAACTCGGTCTACGATCTGGTGTGGAGCTACCTGCCCGATGGCACGCCCATGACCTACGGCGACGTGTTCCTCGAGAACGAGCGCGAATTCAGTGCCTATAACTTTGAGGTCGCCAACGTCGAGATGATGCGTCAGAAGTTTGACGACTACGAGGCCGAGTGCCATTCCTGCCTGGAGCGCAAGCTGCCGTTGCCCGCATACGACTGCGTCATGAAGTGCAGCCACGCTTTCAATCTGCTCGATGCCCGCGGCGCTCTGTCTGCGGTCGAGCGTGCCAACTACATCCTGCGTGTCCGCGCCGTCGCCAAGGCGTGCTGCGAGGCCTATATGGCCGAGGTCGCCGGAGTCAACGAGAATGCCAACCAGGAAGGCGAGGTGGCGTAAGCCATGGCAGACGCTAAGGATTTCCTGTTTGAGATCGGTACGGAGGAAATGCCCTCCGCACCGCTGAACAATGCCGTCAAGCAGCTTGGCACCATGATCGCCAAGGGTCTCGACGAGGCCGGTCTGGCCCACGGCGAGGTCCGCGTGATCTCGAGTCCGCGTCGTTTGGCTGCACTCGTGGCCGACGTCGCCACCGCGACCGATGAGGTTCACGAGGTCAAGCGTGGCCCCGCGGCCAACATTGCCTTCGACGCGGACGGTAACACCACCAAGGCCGCCCAGGGCTTCGCCCGTAAGTTCGGTGTGGCTGCCGAGGATCTGGTCCGTCGCGAGGACACCGACGGTCGTGAGTACGTCTTTGCCGAGAAGAACATTCCTTCCGCTCCGGCTACTCCGATCCTGACGGCCCTGTGCGAGAAGACCATCGCCGGCCTGCAGTGGCCCAACTACCGCTCCCAGCGCTGGGGCCACGAGCACGCGACGTTCGTGCGTCCGGTCCGCTGGATCTGCTGCCTTTTGGGCGAGGACGTCGTGCCCGTCACCTTTGCTGACGTGACGAGCGGCAACACCACGCGCGGTCATCGCGTCTTGGGCGCCGGCGACCATGTTGTCGCCAGCCCCGCCGTCTACGAGCAGGTGCTCGAGGACGCCGGCGTGCTTTCTGCCGAGCGTCGTCGTGAGGCCATCCTTGCCGGCATCGCCGAGGTCGAGGCTGTTCGCCCCGGCTGCCATGTTGATACGCCCAAGAAGGTCTTTGAGGAGGTCATCAACCTCTGCGAGTGGCCGACGGTGCTCGTCGGTACCTTCGACGAGGAGTTCCTCAAGGTCCCGCACGAGATTATCTGCGAGTCCATGCTCACCAACCAGCGCTACTTCCCGATCTATGACGGCGAGGGCAAGCTCACGCGTGAGTTCGTGGTCGTTTCCAACAGCAAGCCCGAGAACGCCGAGCGTGTGATCGACGGCAACGAGCGCGTCGTGCGCGCCCGCCTGGACGACGCCAAGTTCTTCTACGAGGAGGACCTGAAGATCTCCCTCGACGAGTTCCGCGAGCGTCTGGCCAAGGTCGCCTTCCAGGAGAAGCTCGGCAGCGTGCTCGCCAAGTCCGAGCGTGTTGAGCAGCTCGCGCTCGCCATCGCCCGCGAGGCCCATCTGGGCGCCCACCTGGCCGCCGACGCCGCTCGCGCCGCTCACCTGTGCAAGGCCGACCTGGTGTCCAACGCCGTCGTCGAGTTCACGAGCCAACAGGGCGTGATGGGTGGTTACTACGCGACCGCGATGGGGGAGAACGACGAAGTCGCCCACGCCATTCGCGACCACTATCGTCCCCGCTTTGCCGGCGACGAGCTGCCCGAGGGTACCGCCGGCTGCATCGTGGCCTGCGCCGACAAGCTCGATACCATCGCCGGTATCTTTGCCATCGGCGAGCCCCCGACCGGCTCTTCCGACCCGTACGCGCTGCGTCGTGCCGCTATCGGCATCATCAACATCCTGCGCGACCGTCTGCCGATCGACCCCACGTCGCTGATTGACTTTGCCCTTGAGCTCTATAGCGAGCAGGGCATTGAGTTCGACGCCGCCGAGGTCGCCCAGCAGGTCCGCGACTTCTTCCACGGCCGCCTGGTGAGCATGGCCCGCGACGAGAAGATTCCGGCCGATACCGTCGCCGCCGTCTCTGCGGTGCATATCATCGCCCCGTCCGTCTTCTTTGCCCGCTGCGCTGCCCTCGACGAGGCCCGCAAGAATGACGCTGAGACGTTCGACAACCTGGCTACCGCCTATGCCCGTGCCGCGCATATCTCGAAGCCCGAGCTGGGTGCGGAGTACGACCGCGCCCTGATGGGCGAGGCCGAACTCGCGCTCGCCGACGCCTCCGAGGCTGCTCAGACCGCTGTCGATGCCGCCCTTGCTGCCGAGGACTACCCGGCCGCATTTGCTGCCCTCGCCGCCCTGCGTGCCCCCATCGACCGCTTCTTCGACGAGGTCATGGTCATGGACAAGGACGAGCAGCTTCGCGATAATCGCCTTAAGCTGCTCAACCGCTTCGAGGCCGTTTTCTCCGGCATCGCCAACATCGGTGAGCTTGCCCGCAAAAAGTAAGCCAGCCTGCGCATAAGCGCAAAAGGAGCCCCGCATGGATTGCCCGGTCACCGCTCGTCCCACCGTTATCGTTATCTCCGATTCGCTCGGCGATACCGCTTGTGAGGTGGTGCTTGCGGCGTCCGGGCAATTTGATGAAGGGGCTTTTCGTCTCTTGCGCCTGCCCAAGGTGACCTCGGTGGAGCAGGTCAAGTCATTTGTGGGGCCGCGCGTCGATGCCGACCATCGCGATGTCGCCGTGTTCCATACCATTGTCGATCCGGCGCTTCGCGCCCGCGTGCTCGATTACCTGGGTATGCTGCATATCCGTTCGGTCGACCTGATCGGCCCGACGCTTGCCGTGCTGTCGTCGCTCATCGGTGTGCCGCCCAAGTGCGTTGCGGGCGTGATTCACAAGACCGATGACCGCTATTTCCATCGTATCGAGGCCATGGAGTATTTCGTTGAGCACGATGACGGTCGTGGTTGCGACGATCTGTCGGGTGCCGATATCGTGCTGCTGGGTGTGTCGCGTACATCCAAGACGCCGCTGTCGATGTATTTAGCCTATCAGGGCTACAAGGTCGCCAATGTCCCACTGGCGCATGGCATGGAGCCGCCCAAGTCGATTTACGAGGTTGACCCGATGCGCCTGTTCGGCTTGATTTCGACCGTCGATGTGATTTCCGAGATTCGCGATAGCCGCTTGGGCGACGACTACGCCCGCGCCGTCGCAGGCTCCTATGCCGAGCCCGAGAGCGTGCGTAGTGAGCTTGCGGAAGCCCGCGCGCTCATGAAACGCCTGGGCTGCTTTGTAGTGCGTACCGACGGCAAAGCCATCGAGGAAAGCGCTGCCGAGATCATTGCTCACCTCGAAGAGATTCAAGAGGCAAGAGCACGCCGTGCCGCCCGCCGCGCTCAACAGCAGTAGTCCTTTCTGTGATGATTTTTCTGGGACGGGGATTAAAAAATCATTAGGTACTCAATGATTTTTTTAATCCCCGTCCCAGAAAAATCATCGGAGTGGCTAAATAGCCTGAATTGATAAAGCGATTTAGCAAATACATCGCATCTGACCTGCATTCTTCTTGTAGTGGTATCTTCATAAGGTAACCAACTTTACCTACCGTTTACCGCCTGTTTTAGCACGTTTACCAAACCGCGCACCCTCTGCTCAAGCCTGCCCAAAACCCGCCGTATAGTTCCCTCACGGCCTGCATCCGGCGGGTCGATTCGTTACCACGGTCGTGCGCGTAAGCGCATGGAAGGGGAAGTATCGTGAGCGATTGCAAGAGGGTTTACCGTTTTGGAACCGACGCCCAGGGCACCTGTGTCACCGAGGGCGACAAGTCCATGAACTTCGTGCTTGGTGGCAAGGGCGCTAACCTTGCCGAGATGAGCCGTATCGGCCTGCCGGTTCCCGGTGGCTTTACCATTACCTGCCAGACTTGCGTTGAGTACTCCGGCGCCGGCAACGTGTGGCCGGAGGGCGCGCTCGACGAGATCGTTGCCGCCGAGGTCGACCTCGAGGCCCGCTGCGGCAAGAAGCTCGGCGATGCTTCCGATCCGCTGCTCGTGTCGGTCCGCTCGGGCGCTCCGTTCTCCATGCCCGGCATGATGGACACGGTTCTCAACCTGGGCCTCAACGACGATTCCGTCCAGGGCCTTATCGCCCAGACGCAAAACCCGCGCTTTGCCTGGGATAGCTACCGCCGCTTTATCCAGATGTTCTCCAACGTCGTCATGGGTGTCGATGCCGACTTGTTCGAGAATGCCCTGACCCAGGCCCGCCTGGTCGCCGGCGTTCGCGTCGATTCCGAGCTTTCGGCCGAGGACCTGCAGGAACTCGTCGAGACCTTCAAGGGCATCTTCTCCGAGAACGTCGAGGCTGCCCTGTATCCCGAGCTCGAGGTCGCTGACGGCAAGCCCGTCTTCCCGCACGACCCGGAGCTTCAGCTGCGCCTTGCCATCCAGGCCGTCTTTGGCAGCTGGATGAACGAGCGCGCCTGCATCTACCGCAAGCAGCATGGCATTTCCGATGAGCTCGGCACCGCCGTCAACGTCCAGGCTATGGCCTTTGGCAATAAGGGCGAGACCTCGGCGACCGGCGTCGCCTTTACGCGCAACCCGGCCGACGGAACCAAGGAGTTCTACGGTGACTTTCTGGTCAACGCCCAGGGCGAGGACGTCGTCGCCGGCATCCGCAACACCGAGCCCATCGCCGACCTCAAGACCACCCCAGGCCTCGAGTCCGCAGGTGAGGAGCTTGAGCGTGTCTTCCTGACGCTTGAGGACCACTATCGCGATATGTGCGATATCGAGTTCACCATCGAGCAGGGTAAGCTCTGGATGCTCCAGACCCGCGTGGGCAAGCGCACCGCCACCGCCGCCCTGCGCATCGCCATCGAGATGGTCGAGGAGGGCCTCATCACCCGCGAGGAGGCCGTGAGCCGCATCGACCCTGCACAGCTCGACCAGCTCCTGCACCCGCAGTTCGACGCCTCCAAGAAGTACGAGGCGCTCGCTACCGGTCTTAACGCCAGCCCCGGTGCCGCCGTGGGCGAGGTCGTGTTCTCGAGTGATGACGCCGTCGCGCGCGCCAACGAGGGCCACAAGGTCATTCTGGTTCGCTGGGAGACCAACCCCGACGACCTGAAGGGCATGGTCGCTGCCGAGGGTATCTTGACGAGCCATGGTGGCAAGACGAGCCACGCCGCCGTTATCGCCCGCGGCATGGGTACGCCCTGCGTCTGCGGTGTCGAAAGCTTCCATATCGACGCCGCCGAGAAGGTCGTGCACATCGAGGGCAGTGACCGCCTGCTGCATGAGGGCGACATCATCTCCATCGACGGCACCCAGGGCATCGTCGTCGACGGCGCGGTCGACTTGGTCTCTGCAGAGCTCACCGGCGACTTGGACACCATCCTGTCCTGGGCCGACGAGATCCGTCTGGACGAGACCTGCGGCCACGCCAACCACGTGCGCGTCAACGCCGACAACCCCGAGGATGCTGCACTCGCGCTCGAGTTTGGCGCCGAAGCCATCGGCCTGTGCCGCACCGAGCATATGTTCCTGGGCGATCGCAAGAACATCATCCAGAGCTTTATCCTGTCTGACGATGAGGCCGTGAAGCAGCAGGCCCTGGCCGACCTGCTCAAGGTTCAGACCGAGGACTTCCTGGCGATGTTCAAGACCATGTCCGGTCGCGATGTGGTCGTCCGCCTGCTCGATCCGCCGCTTCATGAGTTCCTGGATAATCCTCGCGAGCTCGAGGTCGCCATCACTAAGAAGGAGGCCGCCGGCGCTCCCGAGGAGGAGCTCACTGCCCTGCGCGCCCGCCTGCGTCGCATTGACGGCATGGTCGAGTCCAACCCCATGCTGGGCTTGCGCGGCGTGCGCCTGTCCGTCGTCTTTAGCGATCTGCCTCTCATGCAGGTTCGCGCCGTCGCCACGGCTGCTGCCCGCCTTATCAAGGAGGGCGTCGACCCGCGCCCCGAGATCATGGTTCCGCTCGTCTCCATCACGGCCGAGCATGTTCAGACCCGCGAGGTCATTGAGCGCGTAATCGCCGAGGTTTCCGCCGAGGAGGGCGTCGAGCTCAACATTCCCGTGGGCACGATGCTCGAGCTGCCGCGCGCCTGCATGGTCGCCGACGAGATCGCCCATCACGCAGATTTCTTCTGCTTTGGCACCAACGACCTCACCCAGACGACCTTTGGCTTCTCGCGCGACGACGCCGAGGCCAAGTTCATCCCGCTGTACCTGCACAAGAAGATCCTGAAGGACAACCCCTTCGAGACCATCGATACGGCGGTGCTGGAGCTCGTGCGCATGGCCGTCGAAAAGGGTCGCGCCACCAACCCTGGCATGCACTTTGGCGTGTGCGGCGAGCACGGCGGCGACCCCAAGTCCATCAAGGGCCTGTTTAACGTGGCCGATGTGGACTATGTGTCCTGCTCGCCCTACCGCGTGCCCCTCGCGCGCCTAGCTGCCGCTCAGGCCAAGCCCGAGGCCAAGCGCAACGCCTAGCCCCCCTGCGCATCGACGCCTAGCGTAGCCCCCTTCATGCCGCCCGTCTCATTCGTGAGACGGGCGGTTATCATGTGCGGGTTTTGTCTTTTTGTCTGCGTGAAAAAATGTTCTTGCAGCAGAAACCCGCGCGTGTATACTCGAATACGTTTGTTCAACTACGTGCCGGCCAAGGTGGTACGGCACCTCTAGAAGAGTAAGGAATTGCACATGGATTACATCCGCGCAATCGAGCGTCAGCAGATCCGCGAGGACATTCCTCAGGTTCGCGTCGCCGACAACGTCAAGGTTCACTACCGCATTAAGGAAGGCGACCGCGAGCGCATTCAGGTCTTCCAGGGCGACGTCATCCGCATGGCCGGCGCCGGTGTCCGCGAGACCTTCACCGTCCGCAAGATGTCCTTCGGTGTCGGTGTTGAGCGTACCTTCCCGCTTCACAGCCCCAAGATCGCCAAGCTCGAGGTCGTTCGTCATGGTCGCGTCCGTCGCGCCAAGCTGTACTACCTCCGCGACAAGGTGGGCAAGGCTGCTCGCATCCCCGAGAAGCGCTAAGAAGATCGCAGCGTCTGTCCACTCGTTTGGACGCAAGGGTCACCTTCGGGTGGCCCTTCTTTTTATCTGATTTGCATGCAAGGAGGGCCTGGTATGGCCAACATGACGAGCTCGGTTTCGGCATCGCAGGTTGCCGGTGAGTTGGCGAGCGCTACGTTTGAGGAGATTCCTGCCCTCGTGGAGCATTATCGCGAGGATCCGCGCCAGCAGGTGATCAAGGCTTGCGAGCGTGCCCTCAAACGCCATGCCAAAGAGCTTGCCGAGCGCGAGCGCGTCAACGGCATGTATCAGCTTATGCATGAGCTCGGCGGTGATGGTGTGGTCGTGGGCGTCGACGAGGTGGGCCGTGGCTCGGTAGCGGGTCCCTTGACCGTGTGTGCCGTGTGTCTTCCGATGGAGCCGCGCATCTGGGGCATCAACGATTCCAAAAAGCTCACGCCCGCGCGCCGCGAGCTGCTCTCGGTGAAGATAGCCGAGGTGGCGACTGCCATCGGCTTTTGCCATATCGCTCCTGCGGATATCGATGAGATGGGCATGGCCCGTGCTATCCGTACTGCCGTTGCGGGCGCCGTGGCCGATACGGGACTTGAACCCGACTGCGTCCTCATGGATGGCAACCCCTTGGGCGCCGTTCCTAACGAGCGCGATGTGGTGAAGGGTGATGCCAAAATCGCCTGCATCGCCGCGGCGTCCATCATGGCCAAGGTCACGCGTGACGAGATGATGGTCGAGTACGACGCCGAGTATCCCGAGTACCATCTGGCCGAGTCGAAGGGCTATGCAAGCCCCGAGCATATCGAGGCCATTCGCAAACATGGACTTTGTCCACTGCACCGCGTGAGCTTTTGCGGAAACTTTCTGCAGACTGAGCGCCTTTTCTAGGTCAATTGTGGAGACAGGGACCTCAGGGGTTTTATAAACCTGCTGGTAGCGGGCCGTATGCAACACCATTGCTGCGTACGGCCCGTTTTTTGACGGCATTTGGTCAGCTTTTGGTTTGCTTCCGGTACTTACCCGCATGAAAGGTGCTCTCATCATCGGGGCAATGCAGCGTGCGGGAAAGGAGACCCCATGAGTGCCGCAAGCAAAAAGAGCAAGACGCAGCAGCTCAAGGAGCGTTGGGAAAACGGCGAGCTCGACTGCGGGGCGATGACGCCCGAGTTTATCAAGGGACTCAGTCCCCGCGAGCTGGGCATGCTGGGCGAGCTGATCACCATCGACTACTTTAACGAGCGCGGCTACACCTTGCTGGAGCAGGGTTATCGTTGCACCGAGGGCGAGGCCGATCTGGTGCTGCTCGATGAGCTCGACGATGTCGTGGTGATGGCCGAGGTCAAGACCAGACGCGTCGCACTGGATTGCAACACGCGGGTCTTTCCTGAGGAGGCCGTGGACGCCCAAAAGCAACGCCGCTACCGCCGCATCGCAAGTTGCTATCTCATGGAGCATTAACCGCTCAAGGCGATTCGCTTCGATGCCGTGGGTGTCACCATTCGCGGCGGGCATATCGCCGAGATCGAGCATCAGTACAACGCATTCGATTGGCAGGTGTCGTGATGGCGTTCGAGACGTTTGCCGTTCACGCGGCCTGCATCCGCGGCGTCGAGGCGATTCACGTCACGGTCGAGGTCTCGCTTGCCGGTGGTGTTCCGGGCATCCAAATGCTCGGCATTCCGAGTATGGAGGTGATGGAGTCACGCGGTCGTATTCGCTGCGCGATGCGCTCCGCCGGGTTCGAGATCCCACGCTCGGGCATTACCGTTAACCTGGCACCCGGCGATATTCGCAAGACCGGTAGCGGCTTTGATCTGCCCATCGCCATCGCGGTTCTGGCGGCCGATGGGCAGATTCCCCGTGACAACCTCGATCACTGCCTTATCGCCGGCGAGCTCGGCTTGGACGGTACGGTGCTTCCCGTCAAGGGCGAGGTGGCGTTTCAGCTGCTGGCTCGCGACATGGGGCTGTCTTTTATCGCCGGCAGGTCAGACCAGCATGTGCCACTCGCGGGCGTGGATTGTGGATTCATCGATCATTTGTCTCAGCTTGCCCATGGCATGGGCGATGCCGCGCGGCACTACTTGGATTCTGAAGTGCTCGAGGCGACCTTTGAGCCCGAACTCGACTATGCCGACGTACTGGGGCAGGAGGTCGCCAAGCGCGGCATGGCGCTGGCGGCAGCGGGTGAGCTCGGTTTGCTTATGATCGGGTCCCCGGGATCGGGCAAGACGATGCTCGCGCGTCGTATGACCGGCATCCTGCCCGAGCTTTCCGTTGAGGATCAACAGGAGGCGCTGTGCATCCATTCGGTTTTGGGTGAGAACATTGATGGCTTGTTGGCGGGGCACCGGCCCTTCCGCAGTCCCCATCACAGTATTTCGACCGCAGGTCTTATCGGCGGTGGGCGCCCGGTGCACCCGGGTGAGATCAGCCTTGCTCATGGCGGCGTGCTCTTTTTGGACGAGCTTGCTGAGTTTCCCACGGGTGTGCTGCAGACGCTGCGTCAGCCCATCGAACGCGGCTATGTGAGGATCGTGCGCGTCGACGGGGCCTTTACCTTCCCGTCGCGCTTTCAGCTGCTGGCTGCGAGCAATTCCTGCCCCTGCGGTTTTTTGGGCGATCGCGAGGTACCGTGTCGCTGCTCAGCGGCGATGGTCGAGCGCTATCGGTCTAAACTGCGCGGTCCTTTGGCCGACCGTATCGACATGATGATCGATGTGACCCGTCCCGACCCCCAAGTGATTATCGAGGGTGCGGAGGGTATGTCGTCTGCCGAGTTACGTGACTACGTTGTGCGCGGTCGCGCTTTTCGCGCCTGGCGCGAATCCCGTATGGACGATGCGGATGCCGAGGCCGAGGATGACGAGACACGGTCCATTGACGGCGTCGTTTCGACCTTTGAGCTCGATGATGCGGCGGAGAAGTGTGTGCTCGGCCTGTCCAAACGCACGCATCTCACGGGCCGCGGCATCGTGCGCCTGGTGCGTATCGCGCGTACAATCGCTGACGTCGCCGAGAGCGAGCAGGTGACGCAGGACCATGTGCTCGAGGCGGCGATGTACCAGGGAAGGAGGGACCAATGATAGCCGAGGGGACCTTTGAGCTGCATCCAGGTGATGCGTTGTATCCCGAGACCGTTTTGGAGCTTTCTGATGTACCCCAGACGCTTTATGTGCGTGGCAATCCCGAGGTGCTTTCGACACCCGCGCTCTCCATCATCGGCGCGCGCAAGGCCTCGCCGTATGGTCTTGCCGTGGCAGAGCTTGCGGCAAAGGTGGCGGTCGAGGCGGGAGTGACGGTAGTTTCGGGCGGCGCGGTCGGTTGTGACCAGGCCTCGGGTTGGGCTGCGGTCAACGCCGGCGGCAAACACGTCGTGGTGCTGGGGACGGGCGCCGACGTGGTCTACCCGCGTTCGAGCGCGGGGCTTATTATGCGCACGCTCGATACGGGTGGCGCGGTCGTGTCGATCTCTCCGTGGGGCATGGGTCCGCGCAAGTTTGCCTTTCCGCGCCGCAATCGCGTGATCGCGGCCCTGTCGCAAGCCCTCTTTGTTTCCGAGGCGGGTATGCCTTCCGGGACGTTTTCTACAGCCGAGGCTGCTATGGATTTGGGGCGCGAACTTCTTGTCGTGCCGGGGTCGATCCTATCGCCCGAGTCGCGTGGCACGAATTACCTCATTGCGAACGGTGCCTGCTGCATCATCGACGAGGAATCTATCGAGATGGCTATCTCACGCATCTACGGCACCCTGCGCTACTCGCGCCCCGATGCTCCCGGCATTGCCGACCTGGATCCAACACAGCAGACCGTGATGCATGCGCTCATCGCCTCTCCGCTCAAGGTCGACGACATCGCGGCGCTCGTCTCGCTCGATGCTGTCGGCGTACTCAAACTCTTGGGTTCGCTTGAACTCGAGGGCCTTATCGAGCGCATGATGGATGGAAGGTATGCGCCCTCCAAGTTTGCCCTTCACGCCCAGACGCCCTTCGGTCACAATGGAAAACGTGTCAATTAGAAAGGTGTTTGCAGATGCAGTTCGATCAGGTGACGGTTATCGGTGGCGGTCTGGCGGGTTCGGAATGCGCGATCCAGCTGGCAGACCGCGGTTTTGCCGTTAGGCTGTGCGAGATGCGCCCCCAGGTTAGCTCCCCGGCTCACCATACCGATCACTTGGCAGAGCTCGTCTGCTCCAATTCGTTTAAGTCGACCCGTCCGGATTCCGCGGCTGGTTTGCTGAAGGCCGAGCTTAAGCGCATGGGTTCAGTCCTGCTCGATTGCGCCCATCGCGCGGCTGTTCCCGCCGGCGGTGCCCTGGCGGTCGACCGCGTCAAGTTTTCCGAGCTTGTCGAGGCCGAGGTTGCCGCCCGTCCCAATATCGAGGTCGTGCACGGCGAGGTCACGCAGATTCCCGAGGGCCACGTGGTCATTGCCGCGGGCCCGCTGTGTTCACCGGCGCTGAGCGAAGAGGTCATGGAGCTCGTCGGCGGCGACGCCCTTGCGTTCTTCGATGCCGCGGCGCCGATAGTCGATGCCTCCACGCTCGATATGGACGTGCTGTTCTCGCAGTCGCGCTACGAGGAGCAGGGGAGCGGCGACTATCTCAACGCTCCGCTCAACAAGGAGGAGTACGAGGCCTTTATCGAGGCACTTACCACGGCCGACCGCGTGGTGCTCAAAGACTTTGAGGGCGGCGATCTGTTCCAGGCCTGCCAACCTGCCGAGGAAGTTGCGCGCACCGGCAAGGACGCCATTCGCTTTGGCGCCATGAAGCCCGTCGGCCTCACCGACCCGCGTACCGGACGTCGCCCCTGGGCGGCGATTCAGCTGCGTGCCGAGAACAAGGAGAAGACCGCCTATAACCTGGTGGGCTTCCAGACAAACCTGACCTTTGGCGAGCAGAAGCGCGTCTTCCATATGGTGCCGGGCCTGGGGAACGCTGAGTTCTTCCGCTACGGTGTCATGCATCGCAATACCTTTGTCGACGCCCCGCACGTGCTCGATGGCACCTTTGCCGTGCCCGGTACCGGCGTGCGCCTGGCCGGTCAGATCACCGGCACCGAGGGGTACATGGAAGCCGTGGCGACCGGTCTGCTCGCGGCGCTCAACACCTATGCCGAGGCTATCGGTGTCGCGGGCGTCGAGTTGCCGCGCGTGGGCGCCCTGGGTGCGCTCGTGGGCTATGCGACCGATCCTGCCACCGTGGGCTATCAGCCTATGCATGTCAACTTTGGCCTGGTGCCGCCACTCGAGGATGGTAAGCGCCGCAGCAAGCGCGACCGCTACCAGGCCTATGCGGACCGTGCGCTCGAGGCCCTTGATGCCTATCTGGCCACTCGTCCTGATCTGTTTGGAGGCGACCGTTCATAGCCTTTGACCTGTACGACACCGTCGACTCGTTTATCGCCTATATCTCACGTGTCGAGGGACTTTCTCCCAACACGGTGACGGCCTATGGCTCGAGGCTGGAGCGCTTTGCTGCCTGGTGCGAGCGCGAGGATATCGATGCTTTCGCTGCCGACGTGCGCACCATTCGTCGCTATCTTGCCGAGCTTTCGCGTGAGCAGGTGGCTCCCCGAACGCTTGCGGCGCATCTGTCGGCTATCCGATCGCTCTATCGATGGATGGCTGCCGAGGGGGTCGTGGAGGGCGATGTGGTCTCGGCAATTTCCTCGCCCAAGCTCCCGCGCGATCTACCCGGTGTGCTGACGACCCAACAGGTGGAGGCGCTGCTCAAGACGCCTGATACCTCAACACCCGCGGGACTGCGCGATGCGGCGATGCTCGAGCTGCTCTATGCCTCGGGCGCCCGTATCTCTGAGCTCGCAGCACTCAATGTGGAGTCCATTGCGTGGTCCGAACGCACGCTGCGCCTGTGGGGCAAGGGGAGCAAAGAACGTATCGTCCCTCTGTATCGTCGTGCGCTCGAGGCGACGCGTCTCTATATCGAGGATGGGAGGCCGGAGTTGCTCGCTCAGGCAAAGCGTCGTGACCCCGCTACCGGGCCGCATCCACTGCTTATATCGGCGCGCGGTAATCGCATGAGTGCCGCCATGCTCAGGCGGCGGTTTCATACTCTGGCGACGCTCGCCGGCATTCCGGCCGACATCGCCCCGCATGCGATGCGCCATACCTTTGCGACCGACTTGCTCGAGGGCGGCGCGGACCTGCGCTCGGTTCAAGAGCTGCTAGGTCATGCGAGCCTGTCCACGACGCAGATCTACACGCATCTCACACCCGATCGGCTTAAGCGGGCTGTGGCTCAAGCCCATCCCCGCGGCGAATAGTGGCTGGGACGTCCCGCGCCGCACTCAGGTGTGTGGTTTTGATTGCGGGTTGGCAGGAAGAAGCATTCCTGCTATCATTCATCGGGTTGCTTCACGGCAACATGTTTTTATCACGCACGCGCGGCTACTTCATACCGTGGTGCCCGGGCTTTGGTAGCACATGTCCGGGTTGGTTTTGGAGGATGACCCCGCGCGGAGGCAAACCACAGGAGGTTTAACATGGCTACCAAGATTAATATCCGCACCCTGCTCGAGGCCGGCTGCCACTTCGGTCACCAGACCCGTCGCTGGAACCCCAAGATGAAGCCGTTCATCTTCGGTGAGCGCAACGGCATCTACATCCTCGACCTCAAGCAGACCATCCTCGACGCCGACCAGGCCTACACTTTCGTCAAGAACGTCGCCAAGGGTGGCAATGTGCTGTTCGTCGGCACCAAGAAGCAGGCTCAGGAGGCCGTCAAGAACGCCGCTGAGCGCGCCAACATGCCTTATATCAACCAGCGTTGGCTCGGCGGTATGCTGACCAACTTCGTCACCATCCGCTCCCGCATCAACCGCATGGAGGAGCTCGAGGCCATGGTCGAGGACGGTCGCATGGCAGTGCTCCCCAAGAAGGAGCAGGCTGTTCTCGGCAAGGAGCTCACCAAGCTCCAGACCAACCTCGGTGGTGCCCGCGACATGAAGGGTCTGCCCCAGGCTCTCTTCGTCATCGACACCAAGCGCGAGGAGAACGCCATCAAGGAGGCTCAGCGCCTGAACATCCCCGTCGTCGCTCTGATCGATACCAACTCCGATCCCGACGAGGTCGAGTACGGCATCCCCTGCAACGATGACGCTATCTCTGCTGTCACCCTTATGTGCGAGCTCATGGCTGACGCCTGCCTCGCTGGCTCCGGCAAGGAGCAGGTCCCCGAGGCCGAGATGGCCGCTGAGCCCAAGGCCGAGTAAATCAGTCTTAGTTAATTCTTTTTCATCTCTTTGAAAGGAACCACAATGGCCCAGATTACCGCCGCTATGGTCAAGCAGCTCCGCGAGATGACCGACTCCCCGATGATGGAGTGCAAGAAGGCTCTCGTCGAGGCTGACGGCGACATGGACGCCGCTGTCGACGTTCTTCGTAAGAACGGTCTCGCCAAGGCTGCCAAGAAGGCTGGCCGCGAGACCAACGAGGGCGCTGTAGCCGCGTTCGTCTCCGAGGATGGCAAGACCGGCGCTCTGCTCGAGCTCTCCTGCGAGACCGACTTCGTTGGCTCCAACGCCAAGTTCACCGGCTTTGCTTCCAAGGTCGCCGAGGTTGTCGCCACCACCGAGCCGGCCGATGTCGATGCTCTGCTCGAGAAGCCGATGGGCGAGGAGACCGTTTCCTCCGAGCTCACCGAGATGATTCACATCATGGGCGAGAACATGAAGATCTCCCGCTTCGCTGCCCGCAAGGCCGAGAACGGCGCGCTCGCTTCTTACATCCACATGGGTGGTAAGATCGGCGTCCTCGTCGAGTTCGCCTTCGAGAAGGCCGAGACCGCTCAGGCTGAGTCCTTCAAGACCTTCGCTCACGACGTTGCCCTTCAGGTTGCCGCCGTCGCCCCGATCTGCGCTACCCGCGATCAGGTTCCGGCCGAGACCGTCGAGCACGAGAAGCAGATCTACATGGCCCAGGCTGCCGAGTCCGGCAAGCCCGAGGCTATCCAGGAGAAGATGGCTGTTGGCCGTCTGGAGAAGTTCTACAAGCAGTCCGTGCTCACCGAGCAGGAGTTCATCAAGGACAGCTCCCTCACCATCAAGAAGTACGCTGAGCAGGTCTCCAAGGAGCTCGGCGACACCATTACCGTCGTTGCCTTTGACCGTCTGGTCCGTGGCGAGTAAATAAGCTCTTGTAGCTGGTAATGAGCAGGCTGTGGGTTTTACTCACAGCCTGCTTTTTCATGGCTCTTATCAGAGCCTTTGATATCATATTGAGAGTCTAATTAAAGGAGGATCGCTTTGTCCGACATCCGATATAAACGAGTGCTTCTTAAGCTTTCCGGCGAAGCGCTGATGGGCGACGGCCAATATGGCATCGACCCCAAGGTTACCGATCATCTTGCCAAGCAGGTCAAGGAGCTGCTCGCCGTTGGCCATGAGGTCGGCGTCGTTGTCGGCGGCGGCAATATTTTCCGCGGCATGGCAGGCGCTGCCGGTGGCATGGAGCGTGCTCAGGCCGACTACATGGGCATGCTCGCGACCGTTATGAACGCGCTCGCCCTGCAGGATGCTTTCGAGCATAACGACGTTCCCTGCCGTGTGATGAGCGCTATCCAGATGAACGAGATCTGCGAGCCCTATATTCGCCGTCGCGCCATCAACCACCTTTCCAAGGGCAACGTCGTTATTTTTGCCGCCGGTTCGGGCAATCCGTACTTTACGACCGACACCGCCGCGGCTCTTCGTGCGTGCGAGATCGGCGCCGAGATTCTGATTAAAGCCACCAAGGTTGACGGCATCTACGACAAGGATCCCGTCAAGTGCGCCGATGCCGTCCGTTTTGACAAGATTACCTATCACGAGGTTCTCGTTCGCGGTCTGCAGGTTATGGATTCCACGGCTACGGCCCTGTGCCAGGATAACCGTATGCCTATTTTGGTCCTCAACATCGATGGCGAGGACACCGTCAAGCGCGCGCTCGCGGGTGAGCCCGTCGGCACGCTCGTCTATCAGGAGGATTAAGCATGGCAGAGAACATCACCGCCCATATGGACAAGTCGCTCGAGTCCCTCAAGCATAACTTCTCCAAGGTCCGTACCGGTCGTGCCAACGCCAACATTCTGTCCGACATCACCGTCGATTATTACGGTGTCCCCACGCCGGTCACGCAGGTTGCCGCCGTCAAGACCCCCGAGGCTCACATGCTGCTCATCGAGCCGTGGGATAAGGCGCTCATCAATGCTATCGTCAAGGCCATCGGCGCTTCCGATCTGGGTATTACCCCCAACTCCGATGGCACCGTCGTTCGTCTTCCGTTCCCGGCTCCCACTGAGGAGCGCCGTCGCGAGCTCGTCAAGGAGTGCCGCGAGTACGCCGAGCAGGCCAAGGTGTCTATCCGTAACATCCGTCGCGACTTCAACAACAAGCTCGAGCGCGATGAGGAGCTCACCGAGGACGATGTCCGTCGCGAGCAGGCCAAGGTCCAGAAGCATACCGATGAATATGTCGCCAAGGTCGAGGAGCTTCTGAAGGAAAAAGAAGCCGAGGTCATGGAGATCTAAGGTGCAATACGACGAGCATAAACTGGTCGAGTACTTTGCCGACGCCCCTGCGGGCGTCGGTTTTTCCGACCTTGACCTCAATAACATTCCGCACCATATCTCGTGCATCATGGACGGCAACGGTCGTTGGGCCACGTCGCGCGGTCTTGCACGCACCGAGGGCCACAAGGCGGGTATCGTCTCGCTGCGCGAGATCATTACCGCCTGCGTGCGCCTGGGCGTCGACGTGCTTTCGGCCTATGCATTTTCGACCGAAAACTGGAATCGACCGCAGCACGAAGTCAACGTTCTGATGCACCTGTTTGCCAAGACGTTTATCGACGAGCTGCCGCTTCTGAAGCGCGAAAATGTGCGCGTAGTCCTTTTGGGTGACATTTCCGCGCTGCCCAAGAAGACTCGCGACGTTTTTGAGCGCGGTCTTGCCGAGTGCGCCGATCACACCGGTATGACGCTGGCGCTTGCCGTCAACTACGGCGCGCGTGCCGAGATTACCCGCGCTGTCCGTCAGATCGCATCCGACGCTGCCGCCGGTAAGATCGATCCTGCCGCAATTGATGACGACATGGTGGCTTCCCACCTCTATACCGCCGGTCTTCCCGATCCCGAACTTGTGATTCGCACCTCTGGTGAGCTGCGCCTTTCGAACTATCTGCTGTGGCAGGTGGCTTATTCCGAATTCTACGTCACCGATACCTATTGGCCCGACTTTGATCGTTGGGGCCTTGTCGACGCCATTTTGGCCTATCAGGGCCGTGACCGTAGGTTTGGTGGACTGAGCAAGACCGAGGAGGCTTAATCGTGTCCGATCGTCCCAAGGCATCTGCTCCCAAGACGCCAGTTTCCGCGGCGCCTGCGCGCAAGGCTGCCGCTGCGGGAGCACCTGCAGCAAAGAGCGGCACCGGTTCGTGGCTGGCGGGCTTTATCACCCGTGCCGCCGCCGGTATCGTCTACGCCGTTGTCTTTATCCTGTGCCTGGTTTTGGGTATCGTGCCCACGGCCATCTTTGTTTCTGTCATGAGCGGTCTGTGCTGCTATGAGTTTTTCCGTATGACGAGGCTCGATGGCAAGATGGCTAACGAGCGCATGGGTATCGCTGCCGCCGTACTCTTTCCGCTGTCGGCGTTGGGCGATTCGATGTTGCTGAATGCCCTGCTTTTTGCCTTGATGCTCGCTGTGGGCATTTGGTATGTCTGGTCGCCGCGTACCCGCATCTCTGATGTGGCCGTGACGCTCATGGGTCCCATCTACACTGGCTTTATGCTGTCGGCTATCGTGCTGCTGCGCGATGCCGTGCCCGGTTTTGCCGGCGCCCTGCTTTCAGTGGGCGTTTGCGCGTCCCTTTGGGTCTCCGATTCGTTTGCCTACATCGTGGGCAGCCGTATCGGCAAGCACAAGATGGTTCCCAAGATCTCCCCCAAAAAGAGCTGGGAGGGGTTTGCCGGCGGCATCTTGGGCTCGGTTTTGATTTGGCTCATCCTGTGGGCGACGCACTTCTACAAGCTCAGCCTGCCCTATGCGCTGCTGTGCGGCGTGGTCGTGTCCATTCTGGGCGTTATCGGCGACCTTATCGAGTCGCGCATCAAGCGCGGTGTGGGCGTCAAGGATTCCGGCAACCTTATCCCGGGCCACGGCGGAATGCTCGATCGTAGCGATTCGCTTATCTTCGGTTGCATCACCGCACAGCTGTTGCTGATGATCGGAGGCGTGCTGTAATGTCCTTCCAGACGACGTATGGCCCCGATGGACGCCTTCGCGTTGCCATCCTGGGTTGTACGGGCTCTATCGGCACCCAGGCGCTCGATGTGTGCCGCCAGCATGCCGATCGCCTGCAGGTGACGGCGCTGTCCGTTAATTCCAGCACCTCGGAGCTCGTTGCCGCTGCCCGCGAGTTCTCGGTTCCGGCGGTTGCCGTTGCCGATGTCGCTCATGGCGATGACGCCGTGCTGCAGGAGTTGCCCGAGGGCACACAGCTCGGCGTTGGCGCGCAGGCGGTTTGCGAGCTCGCGCGTCGCGACGATGTCGACTGCGTGCTCGTCGCTATTGTGGGCGCCGCCGGTCTCGAGGCGAGCCATGCGGCCTTGACCTCGAATAAGCGCCTTGCCCTTGCCAACAAGGAGTCCCTCGTCGTCGGTGGCGACTTGCTTATGCCGTTGGCGCAACCGGGCCAGCTTATTCCGGTCGACTCTGAGCATTCCGCCATCTACCAGTGCTATCTGGGGGAGAACCCGCGCGAGGCCCACTGCATTTGGCTCACCTGCTCGGGCGGTCCGTTCTTTGGCCGCACGCGCGACGAGCTCGATCGCGTGACGCGTGCCGATGCCCTCGCGCATCCCACGTGGGCCATGGGTGCCAAGATCACCATTGACTCCGCCACCCTCATGAACAAGGGCCTGGAGCGCATTGAGGCCATGCATCTGTTTAACTGCGACCTCGATTTCATTAACGTGGTCGTGCAGCGTCAGTCCAAGATTCACTCTATGGTCGAGTTCGCCGACGGCTCCGTGATGGCGCATCTCGGTGCATCCGACATGCGTATTCCCATCCAGTTCGCGTTCTCGTATCCCGAGCGTTGGGATACTCCGGCGCCTCGTATCGATTTCCGCGAGCTGGGGCAGCTCACGTTTGATGCTGCCGACATGGATACCTTCCGCTGTCTGGCACTGGCCGAGCGTGCCGGCAAGACGGGTGGCACCATGCCGTGCGTGCTCAATGCCGCCAACGAGGTCGCCGTCGATGCCTTCCTGCACGATGGCTGCAGCTTTACCGATATCGATCGCATTGTGGAATCCTGCATGGACGCCCACGATATGCAGGTGGTCGATTCGTTTGAGCAGCTTCGCGACATCGACGCGTGGGCGCGTGAAAAGGCTGCGCAGGTGCTCGCCGCAACCCGTTCCTAACCCATAAGGATTGCTTTTTCGTTTTATGGATACTGTTCTGAGCGTTCTCTCATCGGTCTTTTGGGGCCTGCTGATGCTTTCCGTCCTCGTGTTTTTGCACGAGGGCGGCCACTTTTTGGCGGCGCGTGCCTGCGGCGTCCGTGTGACCGAGTTCTTTTTGGGTCTGCCGTGCCGCTTTGACATCCATTACACGTCGCGTCGCATTGGAACCAAGTTTGGCGTGACCCCGCTGCTGCTGGGTGGCTACGCTGCCATCTGCGGTATGGATCCGACCGATGTTTCGTGCGCCGACCGCGTGCTCGCGGCTATCTATCGTCATGGTCGCGTGACCGTGGCCGACCTTGCTGCCGAGCTCGAGCTTTCCGAGGAGGATGTGCTCGAGGCATGCGCCCTTTTGCTGGGCTGGGGCTCCATCGCGCCCTGGTATGAGGAAGGGGAGAAGCCCTCGCCGAGCTACTATCCCACCAAATATCAGACGTTGCCGCGAGACAAGGCAGGCTATACCACCTTTGATGGTCGCCGTTTCGATCGCGAACATGCGACTGCCGAGGGCGATGTGTGGGAGCTGCCGTGCGGCGAGGCCGAGTTCCTTGCGCAAGAACGCTCGCACACCTATCTTGGCCAAGGCTTTCTCAAGCGCGCCTTTATGCTGCTCGCAGGCATTATCGTCAATATCTTGACGGGTTTTTTGCTCCTTATGAGCATCTATTCCATTGCGGGTGTCACCGTGCCGATGGATACCAACGCGATCGGTCAGGTTGACGAGGGGTCTATTGCCGCCAAGGCGGGTATCGAGGCCGGTGATGCGATCCTTTCGGTTGACGGTGTCTCATGTTCTACTTGGATGGATGTCTACGATGCCATCGGCAAGGCCGCCGGTAAGGACGATATCGCCATCGAGTACGAGCGTGACGGCAAGCAGCATTCGACCACGGTTGCGCTCAAAGAGGACGAGCGCCTGGGTGTGTATGCCTCTACGCAGGTGGTCCGTTTAGACCCCATCACGTCGGCTCGCCTGTCGTTCTCCTATGTCGTGCAGACAGCGGATGGCGTGCTGCGCCTGCTCCAGCCGCAGCATACGATGGAGATTCTCGATCAGTCTTCTTCGATCGTGGGTATTAGCGTTATGTCCTCACAGGCCGCTGCTGCCGGCCCTGCCACGTTCCTTTCCTTTGCCGCCCTCATTTCGTTCTCGCTTGGCTTTATGAACCTGCTGCCCATCCCACCACTCGATGGCGGTAAGCTGCTTATTGAGATCATTCAAAAGATTGCGGGCCGCGAGCTGCCGCTCAAAGTGCAGACAATCGTCAGCTATGTCGGCATCGCGCTCTTTGCACTGCTGTTTGTCTATATGCTTCGTTCCGACATCCTTCGTTTTATTCTGTAGGGGAGTGTTTGGATTGTCTTTATCCCATCCTTTGCCTCGCGAGTTGACGCGCCCCGTGCATGTGGGCGGCGTGCAGATCGGTGGTGGCGCTCCGGTCGTGGTTCAGTCTATGACCTGCACCGATACTGCTGATGCCCAGGCAACGCTTGCGCAAGTGTGCGCGTTGGCGCAGGCTGGCTGCGATATCGTGCGCGTGAGCGTGCCTACCGAGGCTGCGCTCGAGGGCTTTCGCACGATTTGTGCCGAGTCTCCGGTGCCAATCGTCGCCGATATCCATTTTAACCATAAGCTTGCCATTGGCGCTGTCGAGGCTGGTGCCTCTAAGCTGCGCATCAACCCCGGCAATATCGGCGATTGGGCTAAGGTCGATGCCGTCATCGATGCCGCGGGTGCCGCGGGCTGCGCGATTCGCATTGGCGTGAACGCGGGCTCGCTTGAGCAAGATATTGCCGAGCGCGACGACCTCACGCAGCCCGAAAAGCTCGTGATGTCGAGCGAACGCTTTGTGCGGCACTTTGAGGACCGTGGGTTTACCAACATCGTGCTATCCGCCAAGGCCCATAGCGTACAGACGACACTTGATACCTATCGCGCCCTGTCGCGCGAGATACCGCATGTTCCGCTCCACCTGGGCGTGACGGAGGCGGGGACCAAGCTTCAGGGCACCATCAAGAGCTCTGTAGGCTTGGGTATCTTGCTTTCCGAAGGCATCGGTGACACCATGCGTGTGTCGCTCACGGCCGATCCGGTTGAGGAGCCGCCGGTCGCCTGGGGAATTCTACAGTCGCTGGGCCTGCGTCGCCGTGGTCCCGAGATTGTCTCGTGCCCCACGTGCGCCCGCTGCCAGGTTAACCTGATTCCCATCGCCGAGGAGGTCACCGAGCGGCTTAAGAACTATTCCGCGCCGCTTTCGATCGCCGTGATGGGATGTGCGGTCAACGGCCCCGGAGAGGCATCTGACGCCGACCTGGGTGTTGCCTGCGGACGTGGTCAGGGCCTGCTCTTTTCGCATGGCCAGATCATTGGTAAAGTAGCTGAGGATCAAATTGTCGACGCGCTTATGGCCGAGGTCGACAAACTTATTGAGGAGAAATAAATGACCCGAGCAATGTATATGTCTAAGCTCTATGCGCCGACGCTCAAAGAGGATCCGGCGGATGCCGAGCTAGCGAGCCACCGTCTGCTGCTTCGCGCTGGCATGATCCGCAAGGAGGCCGCCGGCCTGTATTCCTATCTGCCGCTCGCTTGGCGCTCGATCCGCAAGATCGAGAACATCGTGCGCGACGAGATGGATGCCGCCGGTGCTCAGGAGCTCATGATGCCCATCATGGTCGATGCCGAGCTGTGGCGTGAGTCCGGCCGTATCGATGCCTATGGCAAGGAGCTTGTGCGCTTTGATGACCGCCACGGCCGCGAGTTTGTGCTCGGACCCACGCACGAGGAGACCGTGACTGCCCTGGTGCGCAATGAGTTGCGTTCCTACAAGCAGCTGCCAGTGAACCTTTATCACATCCAGGATAAGTTCCGCGACGAGTTCCGTCCCCGTTTTGGCCTGATGCGCGGTCGCGAGTTCATCATGAAGGACGCCTACAGCTTCTCTGCTACGCAGGAGAGCCTGCAGGAGGAGTACGACAAGATGAAGCAGGCCTATGCCAACATTTGCGAGCGCTGCTACATCAAGGCTCTGCCCGTTGTCGCCGACTCCGGCGAGATCGGTGGCGATACCTCCGTCGAGTACATGGCTTTGGCCGACGCTGGCGAGGCTTCGCTCGTCTACTGCGACGATTGCGGCTTCGCTGCCGACGATGAGGCCGCAAGCACCAAGGTCGTTGTGACCGAGGGTCCTGGCGACGGTACGCTTACCAAGGTCGAGACTCCGGGCATGGGCACCATCGAGGCCGTTGCAAAGTTCTTCGGCTTCCCCGAGAACGGCACGCGCAAGTCTCTGGCACTCCTCGACGCCGAGGGCAAGCCCGTCGTGGCCATTGTTCCGGGCGACCACGAGCTCAACGATTGCAAGGCCGAGCATGTCTTTGGCAAGGCCTATCGCATGATGACTGATGAGGAGCTCCAGACCTACGGTCTGCATAAGGGCTTTATCGGACCGGTTAACCTGCCCGAGGGCATTCGCCTGGTGTGCGACGAGAGCCTGCGCGAGTCCAAGCAGTGGGCCTGCGGTGCCAACGAGGTCGATTATCACTTTACCGGTGCCTGCCCCGAGCGCGACTTTACCGTCGACGAGTGGGCCGACCTGGTAACCGTCGTTGCCGGCGATCCCTGCCCGCACTGCGGCAAGCCGCTCTCTGCTGCTCGCGGCATCGAGGTCTCGCAGGTCTTCCAGCTGGGTACCAAGTATTCCGAGGCCATGGGCGCCACCTTTATGGACGAGGACGGCAAGGAGAAGCCGCTTATCATGGGTTGCTACGGCGTTGGTGTGTCCCGCTCGCTTGCTGCCGTCGTGGAGCAGCACAACGACGAACACGGCATCGTCTGGCCGGTCTCCGTTGCCCCGTACGAGGTCGCGGTGATTCCGCTCGATCCCAAGAAGGAGGAGTGCGCTAACGTTTGCGACCAAATCGTCGAGGGCCTGTGCGCCGAGGGTATCGAGGTTGTCGTCGATGACCGTGACGAGCGTCCTGGCTTTAAGTTTGCCGATAACGACCTCATGGGCTTCCCGTATCAGGTCGTGCTTGGCAAGCGTGGCCTCAAGAATGGTACTGTGGAGCTCAAGGACCGTGCCACGGGCGAGCGTGAGGACGTGGCGATCGACGAGGTAGTCGCCAAGATTGCCGAGCTTGTTAAGGCGGCCCGCCGTTAATCGACGTTTCTGCTATTAGATGTAATTGCGGGGCTGCTCCGTATCTCTCTTAGGATGAGATGCGGAGCAGTCTATTTTGTTGGAATAAACTCGATGGGTAAAGAAAACCCCACAGCCCATATGAGCTGCGGGGTTTTCTTGTGCCTCCGATGCGAAATAAATCGCTCAGATATTACTGATAATCGACGACGTCGATCCAGTTCTTCAGGAACTCATCGTTCACGTTGCGCTTACGAGCGAGCTCGGAAGCGGCGACGATGCTCGTCCACTGACGCACGACCTGCATGGGCATGTCGGCGCGGTCGCAGTAGAGCTCCAAGTAGGCCTCAGCCTGGTCCTTGCTGTTGAGGGCGAAGAGCAGGTAGGTGGTGGCAACGTCGGCAGCAGGGGAGCCCTGGGTGGCGTGTGCCCAGTCGCACACATAGAGCTGGCCGTCGTCGCCGACGATGACGTTGGAGGGGTTGAAGTCGCCGTGGCAGACCTTGAACTCCTTGGTCATGCCGTCCAGACGCTCCTGAAGGTTGTAGCGCGTGGTGGCATTGAGCTGATCAAGGCTGTCGATCATGCGGGCGAACTTGTCGCGCTGACGGTTGAGCAGCGGGGAGGTATAGCCGTGGATCTCGATCTGGAGGTCGACGAACATCTCGAGATACTCACCAAAGCGCTGGGGCTCAGCAGTCATCTTCTCGGCAAGGGTGGTGCCCGGAACCTTCTCGGTCACGAGCGCCCAGCCGTTGGCGTTCTCGAGCTGGGAAACCTCGAGAGCCTTGGGGCTGCGGATGCCGCACTCATTGATGCGGGCAAGATTCAAAGCCTCGTTGAACACGTCGGAGACAGGCTTGGTCTCGTTAAAGACCTTGACGATCTTGTCGCCCAGGTCGTAAACGACCTTGTTGCCACGGCGGACGAGCTCGGTCTTGGAATCGGGTAGCAGCATGGTTGCATCCTTTCAACGATGCGATAGAAGCGACGGCGGGGGTGTGTGAAACACCCGTGCACCCCTGCCGTTAAAAACCGTGCTAAAACTAGCAGACGGCGTAGTCCTGAGGCTCGCGGCCGTAGTAGGCGTCCAGGTAGAGCTCCTTGATCTCGCTCATGAGCGGGTAGCGCGGGTTTGCGCCGGTGCACTGGTCGTTGAATGCCTGCTCGGTCATCTCGTCGAGGGTGTCGAGGAAGTACTGCTCGTCAACACCGTAGTCGGCGATGGTCTTCTTGACGCCGATGAAGTCCTTGAGTTCCTCGAGCTTCGTGATGAAGTTCTCGAAGACCTCCTTGTCGTCCTTGCCCTCGATGCCGCAGTACTTGGCCATCTCGGCGTAGTTGTGCAGCGCGTTGGGGTAAGGATACTGGGAGAAGGTACCCATCTTGATGGGAGCCTCGGCGGCGTTGTAGCGCATAACGCGGGTCAGGATGACGGCGTTGGCGAGGCCGTGAGGCAGGTGATGGAAGGCGCCGAGCTTGTGAGCCATGGAGTGGTTGAGGCCCAGGAAGGCGTTGGCGAAGGCCATACCGGCCATGCAAGAGGCGTTGTGCATCTCCTCGCGGGCATGCGGGTCCTTGGCGCCGTTCGTGAAGCTGGAGGGCAGGTTCTCGAAGACGAGCTTAGCAGCGCGCTCGGAGAGGCCCTTGGTGTAGTCGGAAGCCATGATGGAGACGTAGGACTCGATGGCGTGGGTCATGACGTCGATGCCGGAGGCGGAGGTCAGGCCCTTCGGGGCGGTCATGGCGTTGTCGACGTCGACGATGGCCATGTTGGGCAGCAGCGCGTAGTCGGCGAGCGGCCACTTGATGCCGGTGTCCTTATCGGTGA
>URQD01000002.1:0-67387 GCA_900549905.1 uncultured Collinsella sp.
ACCCCTGACACGAGGATTTTCAGTCCTCTGCTCTACCAACTGAGCTACCCAGCCATTTGAGGTGTGCCTTGTTTCAAGGCTTGATTAGTATAACCAAGGACGCGTTCCGGTCAACCGAGAATTTCAAAAAAGTTTTTGAGCACAGCCTCGGTTCTTTAAATCGGCACGTCAGAGGCATCAGCCGGCAGCAAGAAGTTTTTCGCTCAGAGCCGCACGGGCAAACTCACTTGGCGTCATCCCCTCGGCAGCCGCCCGTCGACGAATGGCCTCCTTCATTCCCAGAGGAATCTTGACCGACAGCGTTGCCGTCCCCTCACCTGAGAGTGGGGGCCGTCCATGCACGATCCCACCAACGGTGTGTTCGCCATCCGGAAACTCTCCGCGCTCGTACGACTCGCACCACGCGTCAATCATTTCATCCGTTACAACCTGACCATTAGCGGCCGTATACGTCTTGCCCATCATCGACCCCTTTGCCGAGCCCGTTCAATCTCCTGCCAAAAATTCTTCTGGACTGGAGACAAGGCATGAATGATAAGCCCCCACGGACAAGCTCGACCGCGACAAGCTCCACGCTTCGTCCGTCTGGGAGCCATCCAATCGCAAGCCATCTCGGCGGCTCGTCCTTCGGCTCGCGACGAATGCACTCAGTAACCGCAAGCCAAGCGCTAAGCACCTGCTTTTCCGTCAGGTGCTTTTTAGCGTTGGGATGGATCTCAACATCCATGCATCTTCTCCTCCATCTTACCCAATTTCGTATGACGAAAGTCCGCTGTCGCCAATTCTTAAGCCGGCACGCGTTGGAGAGCAGGGGTCGAAACAATGATTGAAGGACGCTCTAGTACGGCCCAGGCGCCGGGGCAGGAGCACATACGCCAGGGACGTACGTTTTCGTAGCATACGAGGACATAGCCACGTGCATCGATAAAGGCGATATCGATGGGATAGGCCATAAAACACGTATGGACCGAAGAGCAGCGTGGAAATGCCATGACGAGCGGCAGACCGTTGGCGGCAACCGGACACCGTCCCAGCATGCCGCGCAGGCGCACGGCAAACGACTCCGCCACCGCAAACTCGGCCGGCGTCCAGCCCAGCCTATTGAGTGCCCGCGCGTAGGCGATGTAGGACGAGACCGCGGTCACATGACCACCCCCGGACGCCATGGATCGACCGTCACCGCGCGCTCGTGCGACAACGTTGTCGGCGCCCCCAGCGGAACGCCAGCGATGCTGAGAGAAGTCGGCCACGGCTCATAGTGCATGGTGCAGGTGTAGGTCCTAAACGTACCGGATAGGGAGAGCAGGCCACCATCCGATGCCTCCGCGCCTTGCTCGCTCGACACTTCGATCTGCAAGTCATAGCCTTCCATGGCATTCAGAATTTGAGTCCGGACCGTCGCCGAGGCATCGACAGAGCTTTCGTCGCCCTCCCCGCTCGGCGCCACGGCGTGCGCCAACACGATGTCGGGCACCACGCGGTCGAAGCGCGCGACAGCGCTGGCATAGATCATGACGTTGTATACGATGAGTGCCAGCACCAGCAAAACGGGCGTAACCACTGCTATCTCCACCGTCGCTTGGGCGCGCTCCTCGCGCAGACGCATGCGGATACTCATTACGACCCACCGCCCAGAGCGCCAACCAGCGTGGCGACATCGACGGTGAGCGGGATGGAGCCGCCGCCGGGCAGAGGAATCTCCGCAAGCGTGAACACCGTACCGCTGATGGTGCGTTCGACTTGATATTCCAACGCCTCGCAAAGCGCCTTGGGATCGGTCACGCCCAACGGAATACTTCGCAGTTTGTCTTGCGCTTGAGAGAGACCAGCAATGTCAGACCCCGGGCTCTTAATGACGTTGGCGGAATCAGTCAGCACCGGCTTTCGCAGGCGCAAGTCGCACGGTTCCAAACCCAGCGCCGCCACGGACGCCGAAACGGTATCGCCGAGCCACGATGCGATGGAGCCCAACGCGCCGCTGCCCCCTCCTAGGCCTTTAATCATCTCGTCCATAAGTTCGTCGGCCGAACCTTGGATGTCTCCGTATCCCACAAGCAGCCGTCCCCAGACATCCATGACGCCATCGAGTACGCCGGCAACGCCACCCGAGCGTTCCTTCAATGTCGAGAAAAATCGCGAAAGCACGTTGTTTTGCGCCGTCGCCTCATCGGGCGCCAGCACCGCGGCAGAGATGGCACCGCGATCGCCAAGCCTGACTGCCGTGTTAAACGAAGAGTTGAGCTCATCGGGGCTCGAGATGGCACCCGAAACCGCAAAGGCAACCACGCCGTTGCGACCGGGCGGAGCGATACGCGGACGCTCGCCCGAAAGCGCTTTAATGGCCTGGTCAAACGCATTGCTCGCACGGTCGGCCTCATCCTCGGTCTGACGCATGAGCTCAAGCTCTTTGTTCCGACATTTGACGTATTCCTCCAAGGCCTTTTTGAACTCGTCGAAGTGATATTCGAAGCCGTTTTCGATAGAGGTTGAAGGCGCCGCAACAGCACCAAGCGACAAAACGCCAAAATGGCATTTGCTGCATTTATCCTGTCCATCGTAATCGGCAACCGAAGCAAATCCGCTCGGCGTCCCTTTCTTATAGTTAGGGCAGGTCGTCCCGTAATGCAGATACGCCTTGTCATCGTTCACGCTAGTCGGCCACACCGCATCGGTATAGAGTTCCGTCGCCCGAACCTCATCAGAGTTGCGCGGCAGCAGCGGAATATAGGAGGAAACCCTGTCTCCGTTCTCGGTTATATGCGCCCGATCGACCTCCGCGCTCGCATAGGTATAAAACGCCTTACGCGCCGCAGACTCTGCCTTCATCTCGACACTCGAGCCGTGGGGCTTCTCATTTGTCAGACGCCAATGGTAGTAGTCCTTCGCGCGATCAAGGGCAACTTGGGGCTCCCACGTAACGCTCGATGAGTAATGCGGATTTTGAACACCGGAGAGATCCGTTAGGCTTTTCGCACGCTCCCACATGCAAGAACAGCTGCCGACCGAGCCCTTGTCAGACCCACCACAATCCGCCAGCCAAGCACGCTCTTTAGCCTTCGCCGTGTCCTCAGAAGCCTTCCGCAGCTCCTCGGCCGCACACTCTAAATCATCTGATGTGTCTTTAATGGCATCGGTCGAGATCTCGGACCCCTCGAGCGCAGCGAAGTCAGACTCGGATGTCCTGGGCACGGCAAGCGCCGTACCGGTATAGGTCACACTATCGGTATCCTGCGCCGACACCGCCTGCGTGGCACGCGCGGCGATCAGATACGGCAGAGCCGTCTCGATTTTCTGTAAGCCTTCCGATGCGCTTTTGGCAAACTTGTTGCGCGTTTTAATGATCTCAATCCCGGTGTCGACCATATTGCCGGCAACCGGCTCGGCACCCGGGATGAGGATGGCGACCAGGCCCGTCCCGATCGTGGCAAACCCCGCCAGCCCCAGACTCAAGATGCTCGCATCAACCACCGTGGCAGCCGTGTGATAGGACGACACTACGTTGGCACCCGCCAGCGCGCCACTATCAGCCGCCACCTGAGTATCCCCGGCACGCGACATGCTCCATATCGCCGCGGTCGACGAAAACAACAATGTGAGCACCACTAGGATGACCACGGCAGAAGAAAGCGTGGTATAGGCGCCGTCTTCGATAAACAGATCGACACCGGCTCGACCCATAAAGCCGCCTCGTTTGCGGAGAGCGCCTGGTCGACGGCGGGCCGCAAACCCTTGCGTCACCCGCAACAGGCAGCGCCTAATCCCATGCAGCAATCCACGAATCATAATCTCCCTCCAGCCATTCGGGACGCGATTGATACGAGACATCGACCTTGAGCTCAACGTAGCCGCCCTCGGCGGTACCACCCATAGCCTGCGCAAACGCACCGATCACAGGCAACGGCTTGACCTCGCCGGAAACGGACACGGACGAGACGCCACCCGCACCGGCCCGGCCAAGCTCGATATCCCACGACAACGGCCCGCCGGCATGAAAGATCGAAACGTTGGGCACTGCGGCAAGTCGGCGGTGGGTGAACTCCTTAAGATCGTCGTCCTCCGCCGTCGTCGTGGTCATGAGCCGCGCGGTCTCGGCGGCGGCAGACTCCATGACCGCGCGCGTATAGAGCAGGCACACCGGTTGCAGCGCGAGAAGGATGAGTGTCAGAAACGTCGGCAGCAAAAAAGCGGCCTCGACCGTAGACTGCGCCCGGTCCTCGCGCGCGGCATCAATACAACGCGATGTCCTTAGCGGCCGCAGCGGCGTCGATAACCGACGTCGAGGCAACGCCATGGGATGCCGCCCGCTCAACCAGCGCCGCCAAGCGCCCATCGGTGCCGGCACGCCAAAGTCCCGCGATCGCCAGCACGATCGATAACAGCGCCACCGTGACGATGGCGTATTCGACCGTCGCCTGGGCAGATTCCTCACGCAGGACATCATGCATTTCACGATCCCTCCTTTGAGTCCGTTGCCTGCGGGCTCAGGCGCACAGCGCGCAGACGACACGAAGCATCGCCAGCATCCGCGGCAATTGTCACCATATCGACCCAGCCGCGTTCGTCGCGCACGATGGCGCCCCACACGTTTCCCTTGATGTCGAGATAGCCGCTCAGAGCAAGTTGCGCCGTGGGTACCTCGCGATAGACACGCAGCATATCCGCCGCCGCTTCGGTCATCGGTCGGTCCTCGGACCATGCAAGCCGGACCGCAATCGCGTTGCCCTCAGGCGAATCCGTCGCAGTGCCAGACCGCTTGTCGAGCGTCCGCAGAAAGGTTTGCGCCGTGACAGCGACATCCGAATCGTCCGCATCTCGCATCTCATCTTTTTGAGACGCCACCGCCGAATCTGAGCCCAAATCGGAGGCGGTCCCAGGACGCTGCTGCCGCGCGGCGTTAAGCCCCCAAAGCACCGCCGCTATCGCCACGGTCAGGCAAGCAAACACCAGCAGCACCCCGATGGGGCGCTTGCCCTCTACAGGCTGTTGATGCCCTCGCTGATAGCGTTCCATAGATCTTGGACCTTGCCCTTAAATGCGACGATGGCGATAATCGCGATCACCACGAGCACGCCGACCAAGATGGCATACTCGGTGGTACCCTGTGCACTCTCCTCCTGCAATAGTTCCTTGGCGCGCTGACGAACATGTGCCGCCCGGCAAAACGCCCAGCCCTGGACCTTGCCAGCAGCGTCAGTCATCGTGTTCATGTATTCCTCCCTACATCATCCCGCCTGCTCCCAGCAGCGGGCCCAATATGGACAGAAGCAACGCCGGCAAGATGAGCGTGCCGGTGGGAATCAGCAGCTTGACGGGTGCACGCTCGATCTCGCGCTCGACCGCGGCGCGATGAGCCGCACGGATCTCGCGACTTTGAGCGGCCAGCGTCTCGGCAAGTGGGGCACCCAGGGCGAGCGCCTGCCCCACCGTGATGGCAAAGGTCTCGAGCGCTCGCACGTCCAGGTCGCGCGCGGCGGCCAACAACTCGTCCTCACGCGTGCCCACGCCCACCTGCCACGCCATGCAGGCGCGCTCAAGGCGAAGAGCCAGCACTGACCGGCGATTGGCGCAGAAAATCTCAAGCGCCGCATCAAACGAAAGACCGGCCGAAAGACCCAAGCGCACAACATCGATCATCTCGGACACTTCGCCGAGCGACACTCGCGCCGGGCCGCCCGCTCCAACCGCGCCCTTCACTCGCGCGGTCAGAGCATCGACCACCGAGCGACCCGCGGCAGCGACCAGCACCGCCTCGCGCTTGCAGGCCCCTGCGATCTTGCGTGCATCCGCCCGATCCAAACCCGTCGCGACAAATACACTCAGGGCGCACAGG
The DNA here is from genome assembly GCA_900549905.1 of uncultured Collinsella sp. Lineage (GTDB taxonomy): Bacteria > Actinomycetota > Coriobacteriia > Coriobacteriales > Coriobacteriaceae > Collinsella. The sequence continues at coordinate 5,831 of URQD01000002.1, forward strand.
CAAGCCGCAACTGCAACCGGGGCGCTCATAGCTCCACCCGCATAATGCGCCGGATAACCACCAGGGCAACGGCGTTGAGGGCAAGACCCAGCACCACAGCGCCCGCGCCGGCAGGCGTCGCAAGACCGCGACGAAAATCTGCCGAAAGCAGCGCCAACACCGCGCACATGCCCGCCGGCATCGCCGCGACCATATGCGCAGACATGCGAGCCTGCGACGTCTTAACATCCAGGCGGCGCTTGAGCTCAATGCGCTCCCCCACCATGCTCGACGCCTCGGACAGTAAGTCGGCAAGCGGAGCGCCGGTGCGCTGAGACACCTTAAGCGCCAAGGTCACAAGCGAAAGACCGGGGGCGTCGATACGCACGAGCAAGTCATCGAGCGCGTCGGTCGCCGAGATGCCGCAATCGATCGCCGCCGCCACCCGCAAAAACTCGGTATGCACTGGCTCTTGCGCATGAGCGCCCACAAAGCGCATGCCCTGGGCCAGCGAATGTCCCGAGGCAAGCGACATGGAAAGTGCGGTAAACGCCTCGGGCATTGCCTCTTCTGCATCGTGTTGCTCGCGCCGGCTCTCAAAGCCATCCCAAGCGGCACCAACGGCAAACGGAGCAACAAGTCCCAAGGCAAATCCGAAGGGCGATAACGACACCATCGTTAGTAAAACGCAGCAGACACCGCTCGATAGCAGCAGAAACGCCAAACGTCCCGAAGCATCTTCGATCACGAGGCCAAGGCGATGCGCCGGAGCCAGCGATGCCCACGAACGGGCGATCTTTTTCAGCAGATCGTTTTCCACCAGCTCACGCGGCAGCTTCTCTGCCACCGTCTCGAGCGCCTGACGTGCCAGCTCCGCCGGCGGTACCTGCGGCACACGAGGTTCCGCCCCGCACGCCGTCGCGACAGAAAGCCCTGCCAAGCCCCCTACGACGAGGGGCACAGTGATCTCCATTCGTCCACCTCCTCTTGTGTGAGCGTCCCCGACCGCAGGCCTTCTGCGATAAACGGCGGCTCGCGGTCAAGCGTCCAGGTGCGCTCGGCGGCATCGAACGTCACATAGCGCTCGAGCTCTACGCCACCCGATGCGGCGCGTCGCACCCCCGAATACGAGGAGACGAAACGCCTGCCATCGGCGTGGCGCTCGGACATCACGATGCCGTCGAGCGCCATGGCAATCTGCTCCTCGATGAGCTCGCTCGGCAGATCGATGCCATAACGCGCAAGCAACGTCAGACGCACCACGGTCTCCTGTTCTGAACCCGCATGAAGTGTGGTGAGCGACCCGTCGTGGCCCGTGTTCATGGCCTGCAACATGTCGCAGCACTCGGCACCGCGCACCTCGCCCACCACGATGCGGTCGGGGCGCATGCGTAGGGCATTAGTTACCAGGTCGCGGATCGTCACCGCGCCCTCGCCCTCAATTGAAGCCTCGCGCGCCTCTAGGCGCACCACGTGCGGATGATGCGCAAACTTGAGCTCGGCAGAGTCCTCGATCGTCACGATGCGCTCGCCGGTGGAAATCTCACATGACAACGCGTTGAGCAGGGTGGTCTTACCAGATCCCGTGCCTCCCGCAACCGCCAGGTCCTGTCGCAGCGACACCGCACACGACAGCAGCTGCGCATACCAAAGCGGCAGCGATCCCAACCCCACGAGCTCGTCCAACGAGCAGATACGGTCCGAGAACTTTCGGATGGTGAGAATCGGTCCGTCAATCGCCACAGGCGGAATCACCGCGTTGACGCGATAGCCCGTTTTGAGGCGGGCGTTGACGATGGGGCTTCGCTCGTCGATACGGCGGCCAAGTGGCGAGATAATGCGGTCGATAAGCACACGGATCTGCTCATCATCCTCAAACGCATGCTCGATGGGGTACAAGACGCCGCCGCGTTCAAAGAAAGCCGAGCGGCAGCCGTTGATCATGATCTCGGTAACGGTGTCGTCCTCGATGAGCGGCTGCAACGGCCCCAAGCCCACCACGTCATCCAAAATCTCGTCGATGATGGTCTCGCGCTCGGGCGTCGCGAGATCGGTCGGCTCCTCAACATTAAGCGCCGCCTCCACCGCGGGACGCAATTCCGAGCGGGCAAGTGCCGGGTCGATATAGGCGCTGATACGCGCCACTTCGTCGTAACCCATGCGGTCCATCACGGCGCGCTTGGTGCGTCGTTTCACGGCGCGGCGACGCCCCGCATCTACAGGCGCTGCCGCCGCCGCAGCGCCGGCAGCCTTAATCCTCGTTTGCAGGCTCATCGCTGATCACCCTCGCGCGACCAGGGAAGGCGGATACGCGGGCGTTCGGTGCGCGCTGCACGGTCGGCGACCATATCGCTCCAAGGGCCGACGGCGCACCCCAGTTCCACGAGCATCTCGCGCGTGGCCTCGCGCACGCTAGTCGCAAAAGCGCTGGTCTGCCCCACTGCCTCGTCAGCGCGCCCAAACGCCATGAGCGCGGCGAGATCCTGCCCGCCATCGGCGATACGAATCTTGGAGCTTAACGCACAGGCAATCTCAAAGCGCATGGCGACGTCCTCGTCTGCCCCGCGCGCACCGAACCGGTTGAACACGGCGCTCATGCGCGTGCGCGGCACACCTACTCGACCTGCCAGTTCAATGACGCGCGATGCCGATGCCGCGGACGACACCGCCGCATCGCCAACGACCAGGCAACGGTCGCTCGCCGCCACCGCAGCCGCCACGGCGTCGCCCCAAAAGACCGAGGTATCGATAAAGACCACGTCGGATTCGCGACGCAGAACATCAAGCAGTAGCTCCACCGGACGTGCCATGAGCTCGGCTTGCTCGGGCGCCGCGACGGGACCCCAGAGCGTAACGCCCGGCGCCACGCGCATCGATGTGGCTACGATATCCGGCTCGGTGAGCGTGCCCGCCGCCGACGGCTCGATAAGTGCCGCCATATCGCGCGGAGCATCGACGCCTAACAAGTCGTAAAGGTTTCCAAACATCAGGTCCAGGTCGAGCACGGCGGCACGCAAGCCCAACAGCGACGATGTGTGTGCCATGGTGGCAACGATCGTCGACTTGCCGCAACCGCCCGAACCCGAAATAGCGCAGATGACTGGAGCTCGATGCGGCGGAGCGGTAGCGTCTGCCGGCGGCATCGGAGGCGGCGGGGCGGGCGTCGGTGACAGCGTCCCCGTCCCCCCCGCCGCAACCACGTGCTGCGTCCAAGCCGGCATGGCTGCTTGTTCGGTCTGCGAGGCAGGCTCGTTCTGCGCAATCTGCTCATGCTGCATCAGCGACAACTCGCCGCACCCGGCAAGGCCCTCAACTTCGTCGAGTTCATCCGCCAGATTCACGCCGTGCACGTATCCCATATCTACTGCCGGGGAGTCGCCAGCATGCTGCGCCGGCCCTCCAGCGTCATCGTATACAAGGGGGTTCCGGGGGCGCCGACCATGCTCGGCTTCCGCTTTTCCATAATCATCAACACGCGGGCCTCTTGTAGCGCGAGGCGCCCCGGGTTCCCTATCAACAAAAGCATCGGGCTCAATCGTCATGCGCCGATCGGAATCAACCGCTCCCTCGCCCGCGCGCCCGTTGCCGCATATACTGTGTGCAGCGATGACCTCGGTCGCCCCCGCGCGAAACAGCCCCTCGATATCCGACGGATCGAGCGCTTCTATCAACACGACCACGCGACTCACGCGGCCTTCGGCCGTCAGGCGCGCAACAGTCTTGCGCACATCTTCGGTATCAAACAGAGACGCCGCGATGATGGCAGCCCCGCGGCGCGACGGAAACGCCCGCGCCATGGAAACCAGCCCGTCCAGGTCACCCACGCGAAGCACCTGTGCACCCGCATCACGGCCCTCGACTTCCCGCTGCAACAGCCCGTAATCGCCGCACGCGCAGCACGCAAGCCAGATCGCCTTCATCACTCGTCGCCTCCGCTCTTTTTGCCGCGCGCCGTGGCGGGAATCGTCAAGCTGACCGTTCCCTTGCCCGAGGCTCCCAGCAGTTCCTTGACGTCTTCGGGGTCAGCCGCCAGCGTCACCCATTCGATCTTGCCCTCGCGCGTGGCACCGGAATCCTCACTGGTATCGATCACGTACGCGCCGCACAGCCGATCGGTCACGCCGTCTTTTTGCACATACACATCCACGTAGCTGCCCACGCCCGTAGCACCGCCGACCGAGTGCTCGGCATCGACCGCCACCGAAACGGCGACCTTGCCCTTAGGCACCTCGAGCTTGCGGCTCTCGACCTTGGTGTAGACATTGCAGATCACGGCGTTTTTGGGAATACGCGAAGTCGCCACGTCGCCGCGCACCTGACGCAGCTCGGTCGCCGCATCACGCGGCAGCAGACTCGCCAGCCATTCCTGAGTTATGACATTAGTCTCGTCGAGGGTCTCGCCCGCATCGATATCGCGCGCCGCGACGCACACCTCAACGCGGTCGCCGCCATATTTTGCCAAAGTCTCGGCCTGGGCCTGCTCGGCTTGCGAGCGGATCGACGAGCCGTAGACCATGCAGAGCGCCGCGGCAAGCACGCCCGCGACCAAACTGATGGCGATGCGCTTGCTCTTGTTCACGGCCGCTCCTCTCAAGGTAGCACCGGGCAAATGCCCGTACCACCATTGTCTGGGCGACCAGGGCGCAAAGCGGCGCAATCGCAATCTTGGTTTTACGTGTCAAACCAATTGCTGACCAAAAGCTGACCAGCCCGTCAAGCTCGTGGCAAGGTTTTGGTCAGAACGTCGGCAAAACGCATATTTCGAGGCGCTTTGGCAGCAAAAAAGCCGCCTCCCGAACAGTTGGGAGACGGCTGTCATAGGAAAATTCAATTACAGGTGGACATCGGGGTCGAGCATTTGGGCACTCACGCGCATGGATGACGCCAAGTTTTGGAACGTCTCCAGGCGCAGATTGTCGATCTGTCCCGCGTCCTCGGCCTCGCGAACGGCGCAACCCGGCTCATGAGTGTGCGTGCAATCGCCAAACCGGCACGCACGCGACGCCTCGACGATCTCGGGGAAGGCACGCGCCAGACCCCGCTCATGTCCCACGAGCGGCAGGCTGCGCAGGCCCGGGGCATCGGCGATCACGCCGGCGTTGCCCGGCAGCGCCACCATCACGCGCGCAACCGTGGTGTGGCGACCTTGGTCATCACGCTCGCGCACGCCGCCAGTGGCCAGCGCATCGTGGCCCAGCAGCGCATTGAGCAGTGTCGACTTGCCGGCACCCGACTCGCCCAAAATCATGGCACAGCTCCCGGCGGGCACGCAAGCGCGCACTTCGTCTAAGCCGAGGCCCTCGGCAGAAGACGTCACGATCACGCAAACGTCCGGACCCACCAGACGGCGCACACGGTCCAGATCGCGTTCGAGCTCATCGGCCTCGCAGCGGTCGGCCTTGGTGAGCACCACCACCGGCTCGGCATCGCAATCGAGCGCCAACACCAGTGAGCGTGCCACGCGATCGAGCAGCACCTCGCCGGCGCCGAGCGCCTGCACGATCAGCACGCTGTCGACGTTGGAGCAGAGCACCTGGCGCTCACCGCGGGCACGGCCACGCCAACGCTCAAAGCTCGTACGGCGTGGCAGTACGCACTCGATCACGCCCATGTCGTGCCCGGGAGCACGGCGAACCGCCACGCGGTCGCCCACGGCGGGCAGCAAGACCTCATCCTCGCCACGCGACTTGGCAAACCCTACGGCATGCTCGGCACGAAACGTGTCATCGGCAGTCGCCACCAGCGGAAACCCGCGGTCCAGGCGCACCACGGCACCGAGCTGCATCTGCTCGGACTCCTCGGCCTGTGCGCAAAAGTCGTCAAATGCAGCCTGCTGAGCCGCATCGACCGGCAGGTCATCGAACGCCGGAACATCCTGCAACGCGTCAAGCCCCGGTACACTCGCCAGCAACTCCTCAGCAGATGCGGGAGCTTCGGTCGCGAGCTTCCGACGACGATCGCGTTTAGCCCGCGCCCCCGTCGTCTTTTTCTTCGCCTTAGCCTTAGCCTTAGCCACAAACGCCTCCCAGCACCAAAAATCACAACTGAGCAGGTATTTTAAATCAAAAAGAGCTGGCCGGGCAAAGCCCGACCAGCTCACAAACTTTCCCTCAGCCCTTATCATCCGCGCGAGGAAAGGCAGCGGAGTCACCGCAGGGCCCGCCCCGGAAGCCCTTTCTCCCGAACGATCCCGCAGCGCGAAGCGCGAGGACCAGTGAGGGAGAAAGGGCGTGGGGCGGGCCCGGGCAGGTTAATCTACTCCTTTTCGACCGCGCGCATGATTGCCTTGTAGATCTCCATCAGCGGGATGATCAGGAAGGCAAGGCCCAGCGCGGCGATAACGCCCTTGAGCTCAAGCGTCACAGGGCCAAAGAACATCTCGGCAAGCGTCGGCTGCACGGTTACGATCACCGTCAGCACCAGCGCCAGCGCAGCAGAGGCCCACAGCCACTTGTTCTGCTTCTTCATCTTAAACAGCGACGTGCGACGGCTGCGCATGTTAAAGCAGTGGAAGATCTCGACCATGTTGAGCGTGATGAAGGCCATCATCACGCCTTCCTCGTCAGCGTTGCCGGCGATCATATCGGCGATGTGGATGTAGCCCATGTCAAAGTACACGCCCACAAAGAAGCTCGCGAGCACCAGCACGGTAATGATCAGGCCCTGGACCACGCAGTCCAAGCCCATATGTCCGGCAAAGACGCCGTCCTTGGCGTTGCGCGGCTTTCGCTTCATGATGTCGCCCTCGGCGTCCTCCATGCCCAGCGCGAGCGCGGGGAAGCAGTCGGTGACCAGGTTCACCCACAGCAGCTGCACCGGCTGGAAGATGGTAAAGCCGATGAGCGTGGCGATGAACACCGAGAACACCTCGGCAAGGTTAGCCGAAAGCAGGAACTGGATGACCTTGCGGATGTTGTCGTAGATGCGGCGACCCTCTTCGCAGGCGCCGATGATGGTGGCAAAGTTGTCGTCGGCGAGCACCATGTCGGCAACGTTCTTGGTGACGTCGGTACCGGTGATGCCCATGCCAACGCCAATGTCGGCGCGTTTGATGGACGGGGCGTCGTTGACGCCGTCGCCCGTCATGGCGACGATCTGGTCGCGCGACTTCCAAGCCTCGACGATGCGGGTCTTGTGCTCGGGCTGGACGCGGGCGTACACGCCGTAGTCCTCGATGTGCGCGTCGAGCTCCTCATCGCTCATGCGATCGAGGTCGGCACCGGTGATGGCATGGCTGCGATCGGTGACGATTCCCAGCTGCTTGGCAATGGCCACGGCGGTGTCGATGTGGTCGCCCGTGATCATGACGGTGCGAATACCGGCGTCGTGCGCTTCGCGGATGGCGTCGGCGACCTCGGGGCGAACGGGATCGATCATGCCGGACAGGCCGCAGAAGACCAGGTCGTGCTCGAGTGCAGCAGGGCTGCAGTCGCTCGGGACCTCGGTGTAGGTGCGGCTTGCCAGCGCCAGCACGCGCAGGGCCTCGTCGGCCATGGCCTTGTTGGCGGCCACGAGCTCGGCACGTCGCTCCTCGGTCAGCGGGACGACCTTATCGCCCTCGTAGATGTGGGTGCACAGGCCGATCACCACGTCGGGCGCGCCCTTGGTGTACTGCTCGTACTCGCCGTCCAGGGTCTCGACGACCACGGACATCATCTTACGGCCCGAGTCAAACGGGGCCTCGCCCACGCGCGGGTGCTCGGCATTCAGGCCGGTGAGGCCCGCCTTGCCGGCATCGTTGACGAGCGCGCACTCAGTCGGCTCGCCCACGGCCTCGCCCAGCTCCTCGTCCCACTGGGCATCGGAGCACAGGGCCATACCGGCCAGGAACTTCTCCTTAGGCGCAGCAAGCTCGTGCTTGACGACGGTCATCTTGTTTTGAGTAAGGGTACCGGTCTTGTCGGAGCAGATGGTCTGCGTGCAGCCAAGGGTCTCGACGGCAGAGAGCTTGCGGATAATCGCCTGGCGCTTGGCCATTTTGGTCACGCCGAGCGAAAGGACGATGGTCACGACGGCGACCAGGCCCTCGGGAATGGCAGCGACGGCAAGCGAGACGGCGACCATAAAGGTGTCGAGCAGGGCAGTCGGGTCGGTGAGGACATTGCCCACGCCGTGGCGGAGGATGTCAACGCCAAAGATCACGACGCAGATGACGATCACCATAATGGTAAGGATGCGGCTGAGCTCGGCGAGCTTCACCTGCAACGGCGTGAGCTCCTCCTTGGCCTCGGCCAGGGCGCCGGCGATCTTACCCATCTCGGTGTTCATGCCGGTGCCGACCACGACGGCGCGGCCACGGCCGTATACCACGGTGGAACCCATGTAGCACATGTTCTTGCGGTCGCCGAGCGGCACGTCATCGGTGCCCGCGGCAAGCTCGATCACGTTGGCGTGCTTCTCTACGGGCACGGACTCGCCGGTGAGCGCGGCCTCTTCGATCTTCATCGTGGCGCTCTCGAGCACGCGGCAGTCGGCCGGGACGGAGTCGCCCGCCTCGAGCATGATCACGTCGCCGGGCACGAGCTCGGCGCTCGGCAGGTGCACGAGCTTGCCGTCGCGCAGCACCTTGGACTGCGCCGCACTCATCTCCTGCAGGGCCTCGAGGGCCTCCTCGCTCTTGGCTTCCTGGACCACGCCCAGCACCGAGTTGACGATAACGACGAACATGATGATGGCAACATCGGCAAAGTCGGGCTCGCCCTTGACCATGCCCGTGAGCGCACTGATGACGGCGGCAACGATCAGCATGATGACCATGGGGTCGGCCATCTGCTCAAAGAAACGCTTCCACAGCGGCGTCTTCTCGGCTTCCTCGAGCTTGTTAGGGCCTGTCTTGGCGAGGCGCGAAGACGCCTCGTCGTTGCTCAGGCCGAGGTGCTCATCGACACCTTGGTCGCTGAGCACCTCCGCCGCGGCGGACAGGTATTCCTTTTGCATATAGAGTCCCCTCCTGGGATTCGGGCCACTCAGCAGATTGATGCCCGATCATAATTCCCAGGAGAAGGGCAAGGGCTCATCAAGGCTGCCGTGCTGAGCGGCAGTTGATAGTGGAGCTATGGTACCCCAAAGCGACGCGTCTAGCCAAAACAATCGGTTTGGAAATATGGTCCGCACGCAACGGTGCAGGCCGTGTGATGCTCAACATTGGTAAAACGTTTTTTCTTCGGCACATCGCCAAACTGACATATCGCCCAGATAGCAGCGGTTGGAGTGGTTGGTAAAGATTTTTCATATACCGTTTTTCCCGCAAAAAATGAACTTCCATTTCGGCATACGGTCGATTTTTTGGGGTATTCGGTCGGCATTTCGTTATAATCATCTCGGTTTTATTTCTTATGGTTTATCTATCAGCGCAAGACGATGTCAGATGGAGGTCTGAATGTACAAGCGCACTAAGATTGTATGCACCATGGGTCCCGCCTGCGATAGCGACGAGACCATCCGCGAGATGATCAAGGCGGGCATGAACGTCGCCCGTTTTAACTTCTCGCACGGCTCCTACGACGAGCACCACGGTCGCATCGAGCGCGTCCGCCGTATTTCCAAGGAGCTCGGTCTGCCTGTCGGCATCCTGCTCGACACCAAGGGCCCCGAGGTCCGCACCGGCCTTCTGGTCGACGGCAAGAAGGTTGCCGTCAAGACCGGCGATAAGATCGTCGTCACCGCTCAGCCCACGTCCGAGGATTTCCACGGCACCGCTGAGCACATCTCCCTCGACTACCTGGCTCTGCCTTCCGAGGTCGAGAAGGGCTCCCTCATCCTGATCGATGACGGCCTGGTTGCCCTCGAGGTCGAGTCCGTCAGTGGCCAGGACATGACCTGCGTCGTCAAGAACGACGGCCTGATTGGCGAGCGCAAGGGCGTCAACATGCCCAACGTCAACATCTCGCTGCCCGCCATCACCGAGCGCGATCGTCAGGACATCCTCTTTGGCCTGACCGAGAACATCGACTACATCGCCGCTTCCTTCATCCGTGACGGCGAGTCCGTCCGCGGCATCCGCGAGCTTTGCCGCGAGAACGGCGGCGAGCACGTGACGATCTTCCCGAAGATCGAGTGCGCCTTGGGCGTCGAGAACTTCGACGAGATTCTCGAGGCTTCCGACGGCATCATGGTCGCCCGTGGCGACCTGGGCATCGAGATCAAGCCCGAGCTCGTTCCGCACATCCAGAAGGAGATCATCGCCAAGTGCAACGCGGCCTACAAGCCCGTTATCACCGCTACGCAGATGCTCGACTCCATGCAGCAGAACCCGCGCCCGACGCGCGCCGAGGTTGCCGACGTTGCTAACGCCATTTACGACGGCACCGACGCCGTCATGCTGTCCGGCGAGTCCGCTGCCGGTAAGTACCCGGTCGAGGCCGTTAAGATGCAGGCCAGCATTGCTCTCGAGACCGAGAAGTATCTCCCGGCCCACGCTCCGCTCGAGGTTCCGGCCGATGCTCACGGCACCCGCGTTGTCAACAACGTTGTGGGTATGTCCGCTGTGAACATGGCCACCACCGTTGGCGCCAAGTGCATCACCGTGCCGACAACCACCGGTCGTACCGCTCGCCTGATCTCGCACTTCCGTCCCAACATGCCGATCTGCGCGTTCTCCCGCCACGAGTGGGCCGTCCAGCAGATGATCATGTACTGGGGCGTTATCCCGCACCAGGCCGAGATTACCCAGGGCACCGTCAACGGCACGATCGTCAAGGCGATCGAGACCGCTAAGGAGCTCGGCTACGTCGAGGCCGGCGATCTGACCGTCGCTACCGCCGGCGATCCCCGCATGAGTGTTCAGCTCGAGGACAAGGTCTCCTCGACCAACGTCGCTTACGTCGCTCAGGTGCGCTAAATCGCACTTGCAAGCACGCTTGCATTGCAAAAGGGCCCGGAAGGCTTTGCCTTCCGGGCCCTTTTTAGACCTTCTTCGTATGCCGCATCATCGATTTGTGTTCAGTCGCAAGCCTCTCCGATGCCGAGCGCACCACCGAAGACGCCCTGCGACGGGAGCCGTTGGTCAATTGGAATGAACTGTTCACCGTTAAGCCGGCCGGCTAGCAGCTAGCGATCAGGGGGACTGCGGGAACGTCAGAAGCAGCAACGCGAGCCGCAAATCCCGCCTCGGTCAGCTCGATGACCTCGGTAAACGTTGCATCGAAAAACTCCTCGGTTAGCAGGCGATACGGCGGATGATCGGGCTCGCTCGGGTTTTCGCGTACAATCTCGTGCATGACGCCGATAGTCTTGAGCACATATTCTTTATGGATGGGATACTGCCCAAAACGCGTCGCAGCGGTATAGAGGCGATCGGTCGCACGCGGAATGGAAACGATGCCCAGCGTCTTGCCAAACCAGTCAAAATCGCCCTGCTTTTTAATGCGGAATTCCTCGCACGGCTTGCCGCCGTGTGCTTCCAGATACTGGTTCACACGCGTGTTCCATACCGTGTCGGCCACCAGATGCGACCAGACGCCCAGCGTTAAATCGAGCAGCGACTGCGCCACATCTTCGGACGCAAGCGAGAACTCACAGGCGCCGGGACCGACAACCGGCTCGGCATCCCTGTAGCGCTGAGGATAGTGCACGCGGTTCAGTCGCTCGCGCTCCTCGACAATCGAGGTAGCCTCAGCAGGTTCGCCCGCGGGTGCGCCTTTAAGCAGCGGCGCCACATAGGTATCCCAGAACTCGTGCTCGCGCGGCTTAGGGATAGGCTCGGGCTTTGCAAAGTGCGTAATGCGATACGGAATGGGATCGGCGATGCCAGGGACCATATAGCCCACGAAGATATCCGGAACCACGCAGCCAAACAAAAAGGCATTGCGGTCGCGCACGCTATCGGCAAGCACGCTAGCACGTGCCAGCAAGCGCTCCGTTTGAGCGATATGAATGTTCCAACTTGGCATAGCCACCCCCATAAAACCTGGTTAACTATACCATCACGGCAGAGTCGCACAGGCGGCCATACATACCCTACGCAGCAACTATTCCGCAGCACCGCTTTCGGTTCCATACGACGGCACGGGCGCCTCGACCACATGGTGATATCGATCGATATAGATGGCGCGGGCACCCAGGCGTCGCACCAAATCCTGGTGATGTGTGCTCATCAAGACCGTCTTACCCGCCGCGACGTAGGCCAACAAGAAGTTGACCACAATGTCGCACGAGTCCTCGTCAAGTCCGTTAGTAGGCTCGTCGAGGACCAAGATATCCGGGTTCATCGACACAACCGCAGCCAGCGCCACGCGCTTCTTTTGCCCGCCCGAGAGCTGATAGGGAGAGGCGTCGGCAAGGTCGGCAACCTGGAACAGCTCCATGGCATCGCGGACGCGGCGCTCGAGCTCGTCTGCCGGCAACCCCATCTGCGCGGGACCAAAAGCAACTTCCTCGCCCACCGTAGCGCAAAAGAGCTGCGCATCGGCATTCTGGAACACAAAGCCCACGCGCTGATGAAAACGCTGAGCGGCCGCGGAATCCTTTAGAAACGCCGCATCGATCACGTGCCCGTCAAACAGGTATGCCCCTGCGTCCGCGAGTTCAAGGCCGTTAATAAGGCGCATGATCGTCGTCTTACCGCAGCCGTTGGGACCGAGCAGGGCAACGAGTTCACCACGATCGACCTGCAGCGAAACGCCGTCGACCACCGTATGCCCCGCATAGGAGAACACCACGTCGCGCAGCTCGATGAGCGGCGTGGCCTCGGCGCCGCCCGCACCGTTCGTACCCGCCGCACTATTCATATCGATCGTCAAAACGTCGCCCTTCCCTATTTGCATCCCCAGCCGGAACCAGCAGCGCCTACAGCACCGCGCACAACACGGCGACCAGAACCACGCCGGCCGCATAGACCGCATCGCGCCAGCCAAACCCGGCGCGTGCAGGCGCCGGATACACGCCGGCAAAGCCGCGGCAAAGCATAGCCTCGTCCATCGCGCGGCTGCACTCCATCGCCTTGATAAACGTCATGCCCATGATACCCGCCAGCGAGTCGGTGCGCGAAAAACCCGCAGGCGCGGAACCGACGCTGCGCAGCATGACCGATTCGCACAGATCGTGCGCCGTGCGTCCCAGCACCTCGATATGCTTGAGCGCCATATCGAAAGTAAAGATGACCTCGTCGGGCAGGTGCAGCATTTTGAGCGCCGCCGACATGCGGCTCCAGGTGAGCGTCCACGAAACGCCCAGCACCAGCGACACGTTAATGAACGTCTTGAGTGCAATCTTGAGCATGGCGCCCGTGGCAGAAGCACCCAGCAGCAGGGCAGGCAGCGCCAGAACCACGGCAAACCCCGCGGCAGCCAACGCCGGCACAAAGGTTGCCCGCAGCCCGCGTACGGGGCGCACGGCAACGAGCACCAGCGCGATAGCCGCCATCAACATGAGGTACAGCGGGCTTTGCGTCAGGCACACGCACAGAACGCAGACGAACATCCCCACCAGGCGCACCGGAGCCGAAACGCAAGAAAGGGCGCGGTCGACCATCGACCCGCCCTCGTGCGCGCCTCCACCCAGGCGAACCCGCTCAAGCAGGCTCGCCAGGTGCAGGACGTTTTGTTGCATCACACGATGCCGAGCCCCCGCGGGCTCGTATCGCTCCTCGGCCGCAAGCCAACTAGGCAGCTCGGCTATTGCCATGAGCACCGCTTTCCTTGACCGTCAGCGAGACCAGGCGGAATGCGATGGTGAGCACCGCCACGCCAATCACGCCCGAAAGAATATACATCGCGGCCTGGCCGGCAAAGCCAAGGCCCTGCTCCTCGGAATAGGCCTGCAGATAATCGCCCGTGGGCAGGGTATCGGCAAAGGTCGGAGTGTCGAGACCGACCGAAGCCTGCAGACTGTCGTCACCAGCCTCCTGAACGGCGACCGCGGCGCCCTCGGCGTCCCACTCACCCCAGGCGTCACCGGTGGCAAGCAAGCCGAGCGGCGTAGCCACGACAAGCACGGCGACCAGAATGAGCGTGGGGACCAGCGAGGTCTTCTTGGCGGCAGCGCCCTCGGCGGCAAGCTGGCCATCGGCGGCTTCGGGGCCGACGATAATGCTCGGCGCCGTCTTCTTAATGAAACCGTAGATGGCGGCCGTCGCCACGCCCTCGATCACGCCGGCAACCAGCATATGCGGGATCAACATGGCCGGAATAGCCACGGACAGCGGGAAGGGGCAGTACAGCGGCGCGCCCGAAGCGTTGGTAAAGAGCATCGGCTGAATGCCAAACTCGATTGCCGCGCACAGGGCCGCCAGGCACAGGCCGAACCAACCGCTCACGATGGCAGAAACCGAGGTGCCCCAGCTCTTGTCGTGCAGACGGCTGTTGAGCGCACGGAACACGATAGCAGCGACAAACGGCAGCACAAAGGCCATGTTAAAGCAGTTGGCGCCAAACGACAGAACGCCGCCGTCGCCAAACAGCAGCGCCTGCAGCGCGAGTGCAACCGAGACTGCAATGGCAGCAGCCTCGGGGCCCAGCAGCAGCGCGATGAGTGCGCCGCCGACGGCGTGGCCTGTGGTGCCGCCGGGCAGCGGAACGTTAAACATCATGAGCAAAAAGGAGAACGCAGCGCAAATACCCAGAAAGGCCATATGCTCGCGATCGAGCGTGGCGCGCACCTTCTTAATGCAGTGAACCCAAACGGGAACCATCGCCACCGCCATGACGGCATCGGTCTGCGGGGACAGGTAGTTGTCTGGAATGTGCATATACGCCTCCCGGTTGTCGGCGCACGGAATTGCAGCGCCGCTTGAATAACCTTGTCAGTGTTACGTAATGTCATATTCGTAACACGCCGCAGGCTATAATAGCAAAACGGCGCGCCGCCACAAAAGCAGCACGCCGTTATGTAATGCGCGTGTCATATATGCAGGGTCAACGGTGCCTTATTCCGAACACCGCGGTCGCGCAGGGCTCCGCAGCAACCGCCATCAGGCCCTACGCTCCCGGCGCAAGCCCTAGCCGCGGACTTCGCCGTTTACGCCCTTGCACACCTTGGTGACGATCTTCTGGTGCGCCTTCTCGACCTCTTCGCTGGTGAGCGTGTGGTCGTCGGAGCGATACGTAAGCGCAAAGGCCATGGACTTCTTGCCCGCTCCGATGCGGATGGGATCGCGGTAGACGTCGAACAGACGCACGCCCTCGAGCAGTTTGCCGCCGGCGCTGGTAATACGGCGCTCAAGATCCTCGCAGGTCACAGCGTTGTCGACCACGATAGCAAGGTCGTGCTCAACAGCAGGGTACTGCGAGAACTCGCGGTAGTTCTCCTGATTGCGGGCGCCCTTGATCAGCTTGTCCAGATCGAGCTCAAAGGCAACGACGACCTCATCGATGCCCATCGCCTCGCGCGCCTCGGGGTGGATCTCGCCGACCCAGCCCAGCACGGTACCGCCCGAGAGGACCTCAGCGGCACGGCCCGGCTGCAGGAAGGCATAGCCCTCGCCCTCGACGGGACGGAAGCGAACCTTCTCGATGCGCAGCTGGGCGAGCAGCTCCTCGACAATGCCCTTGCCAAAGAAGAAGCGCAGTTTGCGGTACTTCATGTTCCAGGACTGCTCGCTCCACTGGCCCGAGAGCACGCCCGCCACGGACTTGGTCTCTTTGGGCAGGCTGGCGTTCTCGCGACCGTGGAACAGGCTGCCGACCTCGTACAGGTGCACGTTGGGCGTGCCGTGGGCCTCGTTGTAGGCAACGGACTGCAGCAGGCCCGGCAGCAGCGAGCGGCGCATCTCGGTCTGCTCGGCAACCAGCGGGTTCATGAGCACCACGGGGCAACCGCGGCCCTCGGTGGACATACCGATCTTCTCCAGGTCGCCCGGGGCGGCAAAGCCAAAAGTCGTGGTCTCGTTGAGACCGCAGGCGCGCAGGATCTCACCGACCTTACGGGTGAGCTTCTGCTCGCGGGTCAGACCGCCAATATGGTTCTTGGCAGCCGGGATGGTCGCCGTCACGCGGCCCATGCCCCACAGGCGCAGAACCTCCTCGATTAGGTCGATCTCGCGCGGCAGGTCGGGACGGAAGCTCGGCGGGGTGACCATAAAGTCCTCGCCGTCGCGCTCGACGGTGCAGCCCAGACGGGTGAGCGAACGCTCGATAAAGTCGGGCTCGATGTCGGCACCGCAGATGGCATGCACGCGGGCCAGGCGCAGCTTGATGCTGTCGATGGTCTTGGGCGCGGGGAAAACGTCAACATAGCCAGGAGCAACCTCGCCGCCGGCGATCTCCTCGATGAGCGCACAGGTAACGTTGGCGACATCCACGCAGCCGGTCTCGTCGACCTGGCGCTCAAAGCGAATGGAGGCGTCGGAGATCAGCGACAGATCACGGCTGGTGTGCGAGGTGCGACCGGCGTTGAAGCAGGCGCTCTCGACCATCACGTCGACGGTGTCGTCCTCGATCTCGGAATCCATGCCGCCCATAACGCCAGCCAGCGCCACGGGGCGCTCGCCGTCGGTGATGAGACCCATGCCGGCGTCGAGCGTGCGTTCCTCGCCATCGAGCGTCGTGAACTTCTCATCCTGCTGGGCAGCGCGAACCACCACGCGGCGACGGCCCCCGCGCTCGGCAAAGGTGTCCAGGTCAAAGGCGTGCAGCGGCTGACCGGTGAGCATCATCACGTAGTTGGTGATGTCGACGATGTTGTTGTGCGGGCGCACGCCCAGGGCGTTGAGGCGCTTGACCATCCAGTCGGGCGACGGACCGACCTTCACGTTACGCACGATGCGGGCGACGTAGCGGTCGCACAGACCCTCGTCGGCGATCTCGACGGAAAGCTCGTCGTCGGTCGCGCGGCCGGTCTCGGCCTTGATGGCAGGCAGCTCAACGTGGAAATCGCGGTCGAAGATGGCGCCGGTCTCGCGGGCCATGCCGATCATGGACAGGCAGTCGGGGCGGTTGGGCGTGATCTCGCAGTCGAGCACGGTGTCGCTCGAGCCCACGTACTCGGCAAACGGCATGCCGCAGGGCGTGTCCTCGGGCAGGATCATGATGCCGGAGTGGTCGCCGCCCAGGCCGAGCTCGCGCGCAGAGCAGTTCATGCCCATGGACACGACGCCGCGAAGCTTGCTCTTCTTGATCTTGACGTCGCCGGGAAGCACAGCACCAATCATGGCCGTGACGATGTGGTCGCCGGCCTCGAAGTTCTGCGCGCCGCAGACGATCTGCAGCGGAGCGGGGTTGCCGTCGGCGTCGAGGTTCTTGTCGCCCACGTCGACCGAGCACACATACATGTGGTCGCTATCGGGGTGTGGGGCCTTGGTGAGCACCTTGGCGGTCACCACGTGGTCGAAGGACTCGCCCACGGTGTCGATCGCCTCGACCTCGGTGCCGGTACGGATATATTCGTCCGAAAGGGTCTTGGGATCCTCCGGAATATCGATCATGGTCTTGAGCCAGTCGTAAGAAACACGCATCTAACTGGTCTCCTTTCATAAATGCGGCTTTGAGCCGGAAAACTGCAACGGAGACGGGTTTTCCAAGTGCCGCAGATTGCCTTGAAAGAGGAGGGCCGCGTACTTAGGTACGCAACCGACGATTGAAAGGCAAGGTGCGGTGCTTGGGAAAGCCGCCGGGACTAGAACTGATTTAAGAAGCGCATATCGCCCGTCATCAGCGTTCGCAGATCCGGCAGGTCGTAGCGCAGGGCCGCGACGCGCTCGGCGCCAATGCCAAAGGCGAAGCCGGTGTACTTCTCGGGGTCGATGCCGCAGTTGATGAGGACGTTGGGGTCGACCATGCCGCAGCCCAGGATCTCGATCCAGCCGCTGTGCTTGCAGAAGTTGCAGCCCTTGCCGCCACACACGTGGCAGCTCACGTCCACCTCGCAGCTGGGCTCAGTGAAGGGGAAGAAATGCGGACGGTAGCGCGTCTTGCGGTCCTCGCCAAACATGCACTTAACAAAGTAGTCGAGCGTGCCCTTCAGATCGCCAAAGGTAATGCCCTCGTCGACGACCAGGCCCTCGATCTGGTTGAACTGCGGCAGGTGGCAGGCATCGGCTGTGTCGGGACGGTAGACGGTGCCCGGGCAGATCATGTAGATGGGCGGCTTTTGCGACTCCATGGTGTGGATCTGCACGCCCGAGGTCTGGGTGCGCAGCAGCACGTCGGACTCGCCGTGGGCGTGAGCCTCGGGGTGCGCGACGCTGCCGGGGTTGTTGTCGACCACGTAGAAGGTATCGCGGGCCGAGCGGCTCGGGTGATCCATGGGGGCGTTGAGCGCAGTGAAGTTGTAGTAGGAGGTGTCGACCATGGGGCCGGACTCGACGGTGTAGCCGATGCCGCAGAAGATGTCCTCGGCCTCCTCGATAATCTGCTTGATCAGGTGCTGGTGGCCGATCTGCGGACGGATGCCCGGCAGCGTGATGTCGACGGCGTCGTGCTCCAGTGCGCGCTTGAGGGCGGCGGCCTTCATCTCGGTGTTGCGCTCGTCGAGCATTCCCTCGATCAGCTGGCGCATCTCGTTGGCGCGCTTGCCCATAACGGGGCGATCCTCGGGGGCGAGTTTGCCCATCATACGCATCAGGCCGGTGATGCGGCCCTTGCGACCGAGCAGCTCAACGCGCGCAGCCTCGAGCTTGGCTGCGTCGTCGGCGCCTGCGACGAGCTCCTTGGCCTCTTCCTCGAGTTTGACCAGATCATCAATCAGACTCATGTCTTCCCTTTCGTCTCTCGCGCTCTCCGTTTGCCGAGGCGGCTGCCGCCGTCTGGCGTTGTGAAAACGCGGCCCGGTTCGGTAATAAAAAAACCGTCCTCGGGCGTGTGCATTGCCCAAGGACGGTTGAATTCCGCGGTACCACCTTGTTTGACCCGGCGGATGTCTGGCCCGCCGTGCCCACTCTGCGCCCCTTATCGCGAGGCTCACGGCTTCCCTACTGGGGCTTCGCCGCCGCTAGCCGCGCGCCCGTTGAGGTCGCTGCTCGGGAGTGAACGCTTGGCCCTTGCCACCGCAGGAAGGCTTGCAGCCCATGACCTTCCCTCTCTTGCCGGCGACGCGGCGGGCAAAACCCTCTCCGTCAACGCATTGGGCTACAGGATACCACATTGTGTGGGCGTATCGCCGCGTTCCGTTTTGTTCGTGCTGGGTACAAGGCAGGTAGCTGTGCAAACTGGCCGCGCGCCCACCCGAGGCGCTCGGCTCACGAGATCAAGGATATGGTATGGGAAAGAAGCACGATAAGAAGGCCGAGCCCGCAGCGGGCAAGACGCCCAAAGGCATGAAGGTCGATAAGGCCGTCAAAAAATTCCGCAAGCTCGAGGGCAAGCTGTGGACCCGCGAGTACCTGCTCAAGATTGCCGAGTTTGACGGCGCAACCATTGCTCCCGCCAACGGCGCCGCGGCCCGCGCCGATGCTATGGGCACCCTTGCCGGCGAACATCACAAACTCCTGACCAGCAAAAAGTCTGTTGAGCTTGTGCGCTCTCTCGCGCGTGAGACGGTCGCGGGCGGAAAGATCGACGACCCGCAGCTGCTCGATGAGATCCGCGTGCTCGGCCGCGACCAGCGCGAGGCAAGCGCCATCCCCACCGAGGAGGCCGAGGCCTGGACCAGGCTCACCTGCGAGGCCGACGCCGTGTGGCACAAGGCCAAGACGGCCAATGACTGGGCGAGCTTTGAGCCCTATGTGGATAGAATCGTCGCCCAACTTAAGCATCAGGCCGAGCTCATGGACCCCAAGCGCGACCCATACGATGTTTGGCTCGACCAGTACGAGCGCGGCCTTTCCGCCAAGAGCTTCGATGCGTTTTGCGATGAGGTCAAGGCGACGGTCGTGCCGCTCGTGCACGCCATCGACGAGCGCGGCCAGCAGCCCGCTGCCGACTTTTTGCACGCCCGCGTGCCCGAGGCCGCCCAGCGCGCCATGAGCTTCGACCTTATGAAGCTCGTCGGCCTGGACCTGAACGACACCACGCTTGCCTTTACCGAGCACCCGTTTAGCGAGGGCTTTGCCGTGGGCGACGCGCGCATCGCGACGCACATCTACGAGGACGACTGCATCTCCAACGTCTACAGCATCATCCACGAGGCCGGTCACACCATGTACGAGCTGGGCGTGAACCCCGCCTACGCGCGCACCTGCCTGGAGGGCGGCACCTCCATGGGCATCCACGAGAGCCAGAGCCGCTTTTTCGAGAACACCGTGGGCCGCAGCCGCGCCTTTATGGGCCCGCTGCTTGAGGTACTGCGCCGCCACGCGCCCGAGGTCTACGGCGACGTTGACGAGGACACGCTCTACCGCGCCGTGAACATCGCGCGGCCGTCGTTGATCCGCACCGAGGCCGACGAGCTCACCTACCCGCTGCATATTATGGTGCGCTACCAGATCGAGCGCATGCTGTTTGCCGGCGAGGCCACGGCCAAGGACATCCCCGCGCTTTGGAACCGTTTTATGGACGAGTATCTGGGCATTCCCGTTCCCGACGACACACACGGTTGCCTGCAGGATACGCATTGGAGCGGCGGTTCGTTTGGCTACTTCCCCACGTATGCGCTGGGTAGCGCCTACGATGCCATGTTTGTGCCGGCCATGTGCCGCGACGGCGTCGACCTTACCGGTGCCTGCGCGAGCGGCGATCTGGCGCCCGTCCGCGCCTGGCTGGGCGAGCACATTTGGCAGTGGGGCCGCGCCAAAGACGCGCCGGAACTCATCAAGGGCGCCTGCGGCATGGCCTTTGACGCCCGCTACTACTGCAGCTACCTGCAGGACAAGTTCACCACACTGTACGAGCTGTAAGGATTGACCAGCACGCCATCGCCAACGCCAACTATGTTGACGCCAATGTCTTGGCAACGTCAGCGAAAACGACCCTAAGCGAGCAAGGTGACGTGAAATGGAAGGGCGCTGACCTTCTGGTCGCGCCCTTGAAATTGAACGTCAGATTGCCGCTTGGGGTCGTTTGCAGCGTCGAGCAGTTACGCGGTTTGGTAAAACCGCGTAACTACAGAGCCTCGAGTGCGTTGGCGATGCGCTTCATGGCGGTGTCGGCGGATGCTTGGTCGGGGGCTTCGGCCAAAACGCGAATCACCGACTCGGTTCCGCTCTTGCGCACGAGCACGCGTCCTTCGCCCGCCAGCGATGCCTCGGCCTCGGCGATGGCGGCCTGCACACCCATGTTGCCCAGCGCGGCGTCCTTGTCCGCCACGCGCACGGCGACCTGCGCCTGCGGCAGCAGCTTGCACGGTGCCGTGAGCTGCGAGAGCGTCTCGCGCTCGGCGCGAATCACTTCCATCACGCGCAGCGAGGTCATAATGCCGTCGCCCGTGCGCTCGATATCGCCAAAGATCGTATGGCCCGTCTGCTCGCCGCCCAGGCTGTAGCCGCCCTCGCGCATCTTGGCATACACGTGACGGTCGCCCACGCCGCTGGTCACGGCACTTAGGCCGGCAAGCTCCAGCGACTTGACCAGGCCAAAGTTGCTGGCAATCGTCGGCACCACGGTACCGCCCGAAAGGCGACCGTGCTTGTTCAGATACACGCCACACACGTACAGGATCTGGTCGCCGTCTACCACGCGACCGCGCTCGTCCACGGCCAAGCAGCGATCGGCATCGCCGTCATAGGCAAAGCCCACGTCCAGGCCCTGCTCCACCACGTGGCGCTGCAGGCGCTCCATATGCGTGGAGCCGCAGTCGACGTTGATGTTAAAGCCATCGGGCGCGGCGTTGATCACGCGCACGTCGGCACCGAGCGCGTCAAACACCGGCTTGGCCACCGAGGAAGCCGAGCCGTTGGCGCAGTCGATACCGATCTTGACGCCCTGCAACGAAAAGTTCGCGCTGGCGATGAGCGAAGCGATGTAGCGGTTGCGGCCCTGCATGTAGTCCACCGTGGCGCCGATGTGATTGCCCGTTGCCAGCGGCACCTCGCTCTTGCCATCGATATAGTCCTCGATGAGCTCCAGCACGTCCTCGTCCATCTTAAAGCCGTCGCTGTTGACGAGCTTAATGCCGTTATCGCAAAACGGGTTGTGGCTCGCACTGATCATGATGCCGCAATCGAAGCAGCCCTCCACGGTCTGATGCGCCACGCCCGGCGTGGGGATCACGTGCAGCATATAGGCGTCCGCACCGCTCGCGACCAAGCCGCTCACCAGCGCCGCCTCAAACATATAACTCGAGCGGCGCGTGTCCTTACCCACGATGACGCGCGCCTTGCGCTCGCGGTTGGCGCCGTAATACCAGCCCACAAAACGGCCAATCTTATAAGCGTGCTCTACCGTCAGCCCAACGTTAGCCTCACCGCGAAAGCCGTCGGTGCCAAAGTACTTCATGCGCTCTCCTTACAAAATAGGGGCGAACAGATTGCCTGTCCGCCCCAAAATGGTACTCGATTATCTGCGCTACCAGAAAACCCTACGCCGACGCGCTGTCGCGAGCCGCCTGGCATGTAGGAGTCTGACGCAGCGTAAGCGGCTTGTCCCCCGCCTCGGCTGACGTGGTCAGCGTATATGTGATCGTCGTCGTCTCGCCAGCATGCAGGTCAACGGTGCCCGAATAGAAGGGGATTCCATGCCACGTAGCGGCGCCAAGACCAAACTGGGTGCCCTCGACGGTCAGATCAGTAATGTTGCCGCCCGTCGGGGCAAACAACGAGACATTCAGACGCTCGTCGTCGCGCGCGGCATCGGGTGCGCTCGCCGCGACGTAGTCGGGCAGCTTGCCAGCCTCCTCCTGCGTCATGATGTTCGTCAGGGTAACGGTGATGCGATAGGAGCACGTGCCGTCGCCGTTCTTGACGCCCTGGCCAATCTGCGTGTCGGCGTTCAGATACCAGTCGAGCTTGGAGAAGCTCAGGTTGTTAAAGTAAACGCCGGCAACGGGATCGGCACTCGGATCATCCGGATCGGGCAGCGAAGCGTCAATGCCCGTCTCTTTGATGGCATTCTGCTCATCATCGTTTCTCATCCAAGCAATCAGACGACCCTCTTCGGCACCGCGCTCGAATGCACCGACAAGCTTTGTAACGTCGACGTCGCCGATGCCACCGAGAATCTTGTCGAAGGCAGCGCTGGCGACGGATGCAAAGATGCCGTCCGACTCCTCGACCGGATAGTTCCAGTACACATCGTGCATGAGGACCTTCGCCGCGTTGGTGCCGTCGACAACCGTTCCGTCGGGCAGCGAGACATTACCGACGAGGCCCAGCAGATACTGCAGGAACACCGGGTCGATACCCACGACGCCGTCAACGTCCTGCCCATACTGGGACTTCCACAGCGCGGCGACACGCTGCGAGTTGCGGGGCCAATCGGGCGAATACGCGTTACCAGAGTTGTACAGGTTACTGTGGTCGCCAAACAGTGCCTCGTCCTCTTCGTCGACGCTCTCAACCGCCTCGTCTTTGCCAAGCGCAATACATGGAACAAACTCGCCAATCGACATCTGGCCGTCGGTGACCGAAATCAGGCCCTGCGAACCGCCAAAGCCGCCGCAGGCACGAATCTCGACGTTGTTCATGGCGTACACAAGGTAGTTGCGCGTCTGGCCGTTGGCGCCGAGCATCTGCGGAAGGACGGGGGCGACCTTCTCCGCCGCGTCAACCGCGCCGTTGAGGGTGGCAAAGCCGTCCTTGGCCTTATCGACCAGCTCGGTCACCTGGGAAATATGAGTATCGCCAATGCCCTGGATCTTCTCGTTGGCGCTCTTGAACACCTTCGAGCTGCTGGAAAGCGAATCGGCGACCGCCTGCAGCGCGGACACGTTAATCATGCCGTCCTGAAACAGCTTGCCGGGCGTGGCCTGCGAAAGGTTATCGGCCATGGGAACCAGCGCATTGCTCGAGACATCGGACAGGGCGTCGATCATGGTGCGGGCCGCATTGATGTCGCTGCCATACACCGGGATAAACGAAGCCGCCGTCCACAGCGGGCTCGAGGTCTCCGCCTTCATGCTGTCGCAAAGCTCATCAATCTTCTTCGCGTCGTCAGGCAGCGTCGAAAAATCGCCCGACGTGACCTTGTCCTTAAGGCCACCGACGATCTCGACAGCCTCCTTCGCTTCGCTCTTTACGGTCTTTGCCGAGTTAAGCAGCATAAAGCCACTTGCGCCAAGCGCAACGAGAAGCACCGCGACTACAGCGGCAATAATGGCGCCAGTGTGACGCTTTTTGCGCTCGCCCTTGCGATGGCGATGACGGACCAGACCGTCAGAGGTCGAACTCGACGAAGCGTCGCTACCGTAGTTCAAGCCAAAATCGTAATAATCTTCCTTGGAACCCGAGCCCGCAAACTGGGCACCGCTATCATCCAGGCGGGCGAACGTGCCAGTCTCGGAGGCGCCGGTGTAAATCGTGCCAAGGTTACCCGTAAGCCCCGCGCCACCGGCAGAGGGAGTATTGTTGGCGGCCTTGCCGGCATTAACGTTGCCGGCGGTATTCGCGGCGTTGGCAGCACCTGCGTTGTTCGCAGGTATCGAAGGGGCCCCGCTCGGCTGCGACGTGGAGGTTGCACCGCCCGCAAAGACATTCCCTCTTGCACGGCCGGTCTTTTTTGCCTTTTGAGACTGCTCGTACAGAGCGGTAAACATCGCCGTCTCGCCCGGGGACACGCGCTTACCGGAACCGCCCTGCCCAGCGCCGCCCGGCGTGCCGGCCTTACCAGCCCCGTTCGGACGCGGCGGAACTGCAGGACGGCCGCTATCGCTGCCCTTAAAGTGATTACCAGCCATAAAGAAATCCTCGCAATTGAGTCGCAATGAAAAAGTCCATAACGTTACTAGTTTATGGCATTTTGAGCATCGACAGCTAAACTCCAGACACGGACATCAATTGGCGAAAATGTGGCACAACGCCTTTTCCGTCTTGGCGGCGGCGCCAGCTACACCGTGAGGAACATCATCACGATGATCATGGCAAAGCCGATAAGGTCGGTCGGCAAAAACACCGTGCCCAGCATAACGGCGCTGGTGATGGTCGCCGAAACCGGCTCCACAGTTCCGATGAGGCTCGCACGCACCGAGCCGATGTCCTTAACGCCCTGCATATAGAGCATGTAAGCAAAAAACGAGCCGATAACCACGAACACCGCGAGCGCCTCGACGCCGGCAGCGTCGAGTGCCGGCATATGCGCCCAAGGCTGCACGAAGACGCACGAGACCACGCCCGCCGTGAGCATTGCCGAGCCCGTGACGATTGGGCTGCCGTATTCGGGCAGGATCTTGGCGGGAATCACCGCCATACACGTGGCGCTGACCGCACACATAAGACCTGCTGCCAGGCCAAGTGGCGAGATATTCAGGCTGGTGGGGTCGCCGCCGGTGGCGATTAAAAAGGTTCCACCCAGAGCCAGGCCAATGCCGATGACTTCGCGAGTACGCGGCATGCGGCGATCGGTCACGCAGGTGTAGCCCATGATGATAACGAGCTGCAGGCACTGGAGCACCGTCGCGGTTCCGGCGTTCGTCAGGCGCACGGCCGAAAGATAACAAAACTGGTTGAACAGCAGACCAAAGGCGGTAAAGAGCAGCAGCTGCTTGCGATCGGCGGGTGTGGTCCAGAGCTTAATCAGGCGCTCGCGGTCGCGCGTAACAACCACGGCCATAAAGAGTAGACCGGCGAGAATCTGACGCACGCTCATAAGCCACAAGGTGTCGACGTGGTAGGTATCGAACAGAAAGCTCGCGCTGGTGCCCGAGAAGCCCCAAAACGAACCGCCCACCAGCGTAGCCAAGACGCCCGTGATCATCTTGCGCGTCGAAGCGCTGTTCAGGCGCTCGCGCCAAGCGCGGCGGGTGCTACGGCTGAGCTCATCGGTGCCCTCGGGCACATCAATGTTCGATATATCGGTCATCGGCACCGAAGCCCCTGCGCCTTCGACCTGCTCGACACGCTCTTTGCTCATTCCATTCCCTCGAAGCAGCCTGGAAACAATTCGGCTTACCTTACCACGGCGAAGGCACCAGCCGAAGGCTTGTCCGCTTATCGGTAGGACAATTCCGCAGACGTCTTTCCATAGCTCGATACCGCAATGGCCTTGCATTATGCGACAGTCAAATCGCGGCAGCAGGCTCTTTTGAAATGGATATGACAAAGCCCCCGAATTCCACAATGTAAGCGATTTTTAAAATTGTTCTTGCCACCGAGTTCAGGCTCCGTTATATTATCCCTTGCGCGCTTGCGCACCCTTGATCGGGCGTTTAGCTCAGGGGGAGAGCGCTTCCCTGACACGGAAGAGGTCAGAAGTTCAAATCTTCTAACGCCCACCAAATGTTCGCAGCTCAGAGGCTATGTCCTCTGGGCTGTTTTGTTTTTTGTCGCTAAATCCGCTGGCAGTTCCAACCGTCATCGCAACGTAACAACAATTCACCTGACGAATGGCAGCCAAATATATTCAATACCCCAACATCAACAATGGCCAGGCAC
Organism: uncultured Collinsella sp.; assembly: GCA_900549905.1. Taxonomy (GTDB): domain Bacteria; phylum Actinomycetota; class Coriobacteriia; order Coriobacteriales; family Coriobacteriaceae; genus Collinsella. The sequence continues at coordinate 32,142 of URQD01000002.1, forward strand.
AAAACTGCGCCGCAAGCTGCTCCAACCGCCCAACTGGTCAAAAGCCGACCATCTACTTGCCAATTTATCTAACGGCGTAACCAAGCAGTCCGCGCCGCAACTTCTCAACAAAACGCCGCGATGTCTGCGCCCTGCGGTATCCTTGAGCCACTCGCACCTGCAGCACCAAGGAGCCGCCATGCGCACCGAGCTCGATGTCCCCTTTTCGCACAAAGAAGAAGCCAAGGCGCTGGGCGCCAAATGGGACCGGACCAAGAAGATCTGGTATGTACCCAGCGGCGTCAACCCCGAGCCCTTTGCCGAGTGGCTGCCCGGTGTTGACCGATCCGACCCCTCAGCGCCGTATATATATCTAGTACTGGGCAAGCGCGAGTGCTGGAAGTGTCACAAAGAGACCTCGGTCGCGGCCTTCGGCATTCCCTATCGAACCGATAACGACGAGAGCATCGCCATCGCGCACGCGCCCAACGAAGCCGGGCACATTGCCATCGACACGGCCAACGCCAACGCACTCGCCATCGTGCCCGCTCTTGGCTGCGTGCCGGGCGAGATCCGCGACTACCTTCATAAGCGCTGCGGCTACAAGCCCGTAGGCGCGCGAGCCTCCAAAGCCCCGTCGCTCGGCAACACGTGCACCATTTGCGACGCGCTGCAAGGCAGCCGCTATCTGTTCGAGGAGCCCTCGTCCCCGTTTGCCCTCACTGCCATCAACAAGCTGCCGGCACTGGAGTTTGTACGCGTCGAAGTTGCCGGCGTCTTTGGCGTCCCGGCCACGCGCACCGACTTTGACCAGGCGCTCTTTACCTGGGCACGCGACCATCACGCCAAGTTCCACAAGCAGCTCGGTGAGGGGATTTATTTATAGGAACAGAGATGCCTTCACAGCCAGCTCCTCCGCATCACCTATCCCTCGTCGCCGGCGTCGTACACGATATCGAGGCCACAAACAGGGCATTTCTCCTGATACACCGGCATATGAACGCCTGTCCGTTTTCTCACTTCGTCGCTAAGTCTGTCGCACGCATCGATGAACCGAATGTCGAGGCACGGTATTTGCGAGCCGCAGCAAGGACAGGCGACGACAAACGACCCGCAATCAACTTCTACGCTCGGAAACATTTTGTTGTCTATAAGGGCGCACGGCAGTTTTCCGTACTTCCCCATCGCAATATCGCCTCGCCAGCTCACGTTCGCTCCCCTCTCGCTATACAAATCAGGAAGAGCATGCACCGGCAGGCGTGTGCGAGATTGCATCGCCACGCGATCCGATCAAACAGCACGATCGTAAAAGACCGCCAAAGCCAAATTTCATCGTCGGTCGCACCCTGTCCGGCAAACTCAATATCGACGGGTATGTGCTTCAGATAACTCATGTCGGGCGCAAAACGAGGGTCCGGTCCGCCTTTATGAACAGGACCGTGCAGAACAAACCATCCGTTTTCGGGCTCGAACCGCTCAACAAACGCAAGGCCGAGCACCTTATAGCCCACCTCGGTTGCAAATATGACTCCGGCTGGGACGTCACATTCCATGCAGTTGAGCATTTTACGGTTGTAATTCTGGTCTCGAAAACCAACGGTACCCGGCGCTTGAACCGAGTACTTAATGACCCACGTACCATCGTCCAAATAGAGCGGAGGCACATTGTTGATGCTCTCGGTTTGCCGCTGGCGCGCTTGTACCCCGCTACCCCACTCCCCTGTATACTGATGTAGCACGTGTTTCATCCGGGCTTGTTGGGCCGGATTGTTCATGGGAGGGTCTTATGGCTGCTTCGAATCCGCCTAAGGGGAGCGTTTCTTCTTCGTCCATCAAGCCGGTTACGCGCAAGGCCGTGCGTTGCCAGCGCGAGGTCGCCTGGCTTGTCACACAGGCGGCGGGCAAACTCGTGGCGAACACGGAAGACGTCAATGCGCCCACACCGAGCTTTGTGCTGGCAGCGGCGCTGGATCGAGTACGCCAGCTGGAACTCGCCGCACAAGAAGACGGCGGCCATCTTGGCTACCAAGACGCTATGGCGCCCGACCTGTTGACCTTTTGTCGCATGACCAAGTTGCCCGCCGCACCCAATGCGCTTTCGGACGCAGGCTACATGTTTACGCTTTCGGGCGCGGACCTTATCCGCGATATCTACGCATACTGCAGCGAGCTCGCCGAGCGCCACGTCTTTGGCACGGCTGAAGTCAAACCGGGAAATGTCATCAAGCTGGTTCTCAGGCTGTTCCTGATGGACGGGTTCGGGGCCATGCCGGCGTAAGCCGAGTCTTTAGCATCACCGTCGACTGGGCAACAACCGCTTTACCTTAGTGGGCGCCAATCGAGGGTCGATTATTGGGTCGCCTCGTCCACTAACGCATTTATTCCACGCGCTCTGACAGTCGATATTTGCGGTTGCGGCTTGTCGACGGCGCCGTGGGCTCAAGCTCGCCTTGAGCAATGAGCGCGTTGACGCGCGACCTAACCTGGGAAATTGTAAGCCCCGTGCGTTTTGCTAGCTCACGCGTCCCCAGCTCGCCGTAGTGTTTGAGTGCCGTCACAATTAAGCCTCCGCCATGATCGACCGGCTCGATCTTTGAACGGTAAAGTACGACCTTGAACCGATCGAACCCCGGGCAGAACAGGGGCTCGGCCAGACCATGCGCGCGCATGGCATCGATCATCATCGGGATGCCCGAGCCATTGCCCTCAGCCGGCGAACCTGCGCCATCCGGAAGCGGGACAATCGACATGAGTTTCACGAGCGTCGCGTTACGGCATCGGGAGCTGCCGTCAAACAAGTTCTCTCGAGTCTTTCCCCCGTAAAGGCCGCCAGGATTCGTCACCTCGACACGATCGTCAAAGACGTCGACGGCGATCGATTGCCCACAGAACCGATCCCCGTATTCCCTGTGGATAACCGCGTTGGCGACTGCCTCGCGCAGGACCTCCTCGGGGATCTCCAGCGAGTCGATACGCGAGACGCCTTGGACGGTCGAGATGCGGCGCAGGTTTTTGGCGACAGCTGCGACGGCATCCGAAATCATCTCGCCTAGGGTGCCCTCGCAGACTGTGCGGTCCATAAACCTTAGTGGCCCCGCAGCTCCCTTTTGAGTTCCCACGTGGACAGCCACATCAATGAAGAGCTTGGGATAGAACTGCTGAGGGTAAACGCCCGCGGCAAGGAGGCCGGCCTTGGTAACATTGCCCTGGAAGTCGAGGAAATTCAGACGCTCCATCTTTGTCTTCTTGTCCGCCGCACCGCGCATCGCTCGAGGCGTCAGCGAATAGGCACGCTCTATCGTGCGGTCGACCATCGACTCGTCGAGATCGCCCACACTCGTACCGGGCACCGCATCGCGATCGCTAGGACTCGTCCGTTCATATGACGACAGTGCCAAAACCTCGGTCGACGAAAGCGGGACATCTTTGTCATCGATGCGTTTGTAGCTGCCACCTTGAGCGCCCCGCTCTATGACATAGCAAGGCTTGCTCGACGGGTCGAGCTCCTCAATCGTGATGACCAGAACCACGGTGCCCTGGAGCTCCACGCGCTCAATGGTGTATTTGGGCGGATTGGCCAGCTTTCCACGACCGCCGGCATCGCCCATGCCCGCCACGAATTGGTTGAGCACTTTCTCGGTCTCAAAGTTTGTAACTGGGACAAAACCCGCGTGCTCGCTCACTCCGAGTACGATGATGCCGCCGGCGGTGTTTGCGAAAGCGCTGACCGTTTCCCATACGTCGCGGGAAAGTGTCGTGGCGCTCTCCTTGACCTCGACGTTAAGATCGTCCGAGCCCATGCGCCTTAAAGACTCGAGCAGACCGGTCAGTTCGTTTTCGTTCATCTGCACGTCCTTTCGCTCGGTTCTGCGAAGAATGCCGCGGATAGATTTCCCTCGTCTCTCAGTTATCTCTCGTAATTATCTCTCATCTTTCTGTTATCTCTCATATTAGAGATGAGTGAGAGATGAAAGATAAGATGTCTGTCATCTGTTTCATTTAAACATGTTGTTGCTGGTAAAACAATCTATATTGAGACAATACCATGGTTGCCCGTCTCTTTGCAGCATTGTTATCTCTCATATTTATCTCTCATCTATCTGTTATCTCTCGTATTAGAGACGAATGAGATATGAGAGTTGTGCGGGCGGCGGATGAGCGTGGATTATGAACGGTCGGATATCGAGAGTGGATATTTGGACGGTTTTTGGGCTTTTGGCGGCCGATTTCGTCCGAAAATCCACGCTCATTCGGCATGCGTCCGGAAATCCACGCTCGTGTGTCCGAAAATCCACGCTCGTGCGGCAGATTGGTCGAAGGCCCCATATGGGTATACTCTCGGGGATTCGACTCGATTCGCCCCCGCTGGGGCGTCAAAGGAGACTGCATATGCCCACCACCTCAACCGACCCGCGCGCCGCTGCCGCCGCGCTGCTAGTGCCCGGCACTACCTGCCACGGCTTTGCCGTCGAGCGCTGCGAGACCGTGCCCGAGCTCGACTCGGACGCCTATGTGCTGCGCCACACCGCCTCGGGCGCTCGCCTGCTGTACCTGGCATGCGATGACGAGAACAAGGCCTTTGCCATTGGCTTTAAGACGCCGCCGGCCGATTCCACCGGCGTGTTCCATATTCTTGAGCACTCGGTACTGTGCGGGTCGGCCAAGTTTCCCGTCAAGGAGCCGTTTGTCGACCTGATCAAGAGCTCCATGCAGACGTTTCTCAACGCCATGACCTACCCCGACAAGACCATCTACCCCGTTGCCACCACCAACGAGCAGGACCTGTACAACCTGATGGACGTGTACCTGGACGCGGTGTTCAACCCGGCCATCTATACCAAGCCCACCATTTTTGAGCAGGAGGGCTGGCACTACGAGCTGGACCTGCCGGAGAGCGCCGAGGGCGAAGGCGACAGCAGCTCCGCGAGCCTGCGCGAGGGCACGCTGCGCTATAACGGCGTGGTGTTCAACGAGATGAAGGGCGCGCTGTCCGACCCCATGAGCGTGCTGGACGACGCCGTCAACGCCGCGCTCTATCCCGACACCGCCTATGCGCACGAAAGCGGCGGCGACCCGCGCGCGATTCCCGCGCTCACCTACGAGCAGTTCCTGGACACGCATGCGCGCCACTACAATCCTTCCAACTCCTACATCACGCTCTACGGCGACCTGGACGTGGACCGCGCACTGGCCTTTTTGGACGAGCGCTATCTGTCGCAGCCGAGTGCCGCAAGCCGCCGCATGGACGCAGCCGTTGCCGCCGGCGAGGACCCGTCCGCGCTGGCGCCCAATCCGCTGGGCGTGCAGGCGCCCGTGACCTGCGAGTACAAGCACGTCGAGATGGCCACTACACCCGAGAACGCCCTGGTGGGCCTGGGCCTTGTGTTGGGCAGCGCGCTCGACCGCAAGCGCACGATCGCGGCGGATATCCTGTTTGAGGCACTGCTGGGCTCCAACGAAGCACCGGTTAAGAAGGCCATTCTGGCCGCCGGCCTGGGCGGCAACGTGGTGAGCTACACCGCGGCCGAGAGCCTGCAGCCCTACGAGCTCATCATGCTGCAAAACGCGCAGCCCGGCGTGGCGCGCGAGCTGCGTCGCATGTTCCAGAACGCCTGCCGCGACCTGTGCGAGCACGGCGTTCCGCGCGAGCGCCTGGAAGCCATCATCAGCAGCAACGAATACGATCTGCGCCAGCGCGACTACGGCATCGCCGACGGCGTGGCCATTGCGTGCGACGCGCTGAGCACCTGGCTCTACGATGACGACGCCGCGACGCTGGCACTCAAGTACGGCCCGGTGTACGAGGAGCTGCGAGGCGAGCTGGACGGCAGCTATTTTGAGGACCTGCTGCGCGAGCTGGTGCTGCAGAACGATCACATGGCGCTCGTCGAGCTGGTGCCGGTGGATGCTGGTGCTGGCTCGGAGGGTGCCGAGGCCGCTGAGCTGGCAGCCAAGCGCGACGCCATGACCGATGCCGAGCTGGCCGACGTGGTCGAGCGCACGGCTGCGCTGCGTGCCGCGCAGGAGGCCGAGGACACGCCCGAGGACAAGGCCACGCTGCCGCGCCTGCGCGTGTCCGACATTGGCGAGGCGCGCCCCGAGCCGCCGCTGGTCGTAGACACGACCGCGCCCATCCCCTGCCTGCGCCACGGCATCCCCACCAACCGCCCGGCCTATGCCATGCAGTATTTCGACCTGCGATGCATCACGTTTGAGGACCTGCCCTACGTGACCCTGCTCTGCCGTCTACTCAAGCAGCTGCCCACACGCGAGCATTCGGCCGAGGAACTCGACAACCTGCTCGCCGGCAAGCTGGGCTTTTTGAGCTTTACGACCGAGGTCATGACGCAGCCCGACGTGGACGGCGTGCGCCCCTATCTGCTGGTGAGCGCCGGCGCCCTGTCCGAGAAGATCGACGCGCTGGCGAGCCTGCCGCGCGAGGTGTGGTCGAGTACGCTGCTGCTCGATGCCGACGCCGACCGCGTGCGCGACGTGCTCACGCAGATTCGCATTGGGCTTGAGCAGGGCTTTATCAACAACGGCCACTCGGCGGCGCTCGGTCGCGCGATGAGCTACAGCTCGCCTTCGGCCGTGGTGCGCGAGCAGCTCTCGGGCGTGGACTTCTACCTGTTCCTGCGCAATCTGCTCGAGCACTTTGACGAGCGACTGGACAATCTGCGCGCCAAGCTTGCCGAGCTGGCAGACCGCATCTTTGTGGCCGACGGCTGCCTGGCGAGCTTTACCGGCAGCGATGAGGACTTTAACGCGTACTGGGATGCCGCGGGCGACCTGGGGCTGGGTGCGGGCGATGGTGCCGGCCGCGACGCGCTCGCGGTGCCGGCGCCGCGCGACCGCCACGAGGCTTTCGTGATCCCCAGCGACATCTGCTTTGCCGCGCGTGCGTGCGATCCGCGTCGCCTGGGCATTGACGTGACAGGCACTTGGGCCGTGGCTGCCAACGCGCTCTCCTACGACTACCTGTGGAACGAGATCCGCGTGAAGGGCGGGGCGTACGGCTGCGGATTCCGCGCGGCAGGTGAGCGTCAGGCGGCGTTCTACACCTACCGCGACCCGGCGATCGATCCTTCGATTGAGCGCGTGGAGCGCGCGGGTGCATGGCTTGGCAGCTTTGAGCCCGACGAAGCCGCCTTTGAGGGCTTTATCGTGAGCTGCGTGAGCGGCATGGACGCGCCGGTGAAGCCGTACGCGCTCACCAAGCGCCGCAACACGACCTACCTGGCCGGGCTCGATCCGCATGCGCGCGAGGAGCGTCGCGCCCAGATGCTCGCCGCCACGCCCGGTGAGCTGCGCTCGCTCGGCGCCGACGTGACGCGCATCGCAGCCAAGTCGCCCACCTGCGTCTTTGGCGGCCGCGACGTCATCGCCAAGAGCAACGCCGGCTTTAACGTAGTCGACCTGATGGGCTAGCCACAGCAAGCAAAACCACCACAAAGGGGACAGGCACCTTTGTGGTGGTTTCGACATTTGCCCAGATAAAACCTGCCAAAATAAACCTGTCCCTTTTTGGTAGGTTTGGGAGAGGAAGCCGGGATGGACAAGGCTGAGTTGCGGCGGGCGGTGATTGCTCGGCGTGATGCTCTTGATTTGGACTTGCGGGCGGCGAAGTCTGCTGATATCTGTGCGCGGCTGGTTGAGCTGCTGGGCCGCTTGGATGCCGCGGCGCCGCACACCGTTGCCGTCTATGCCGCGATGGGTTCCGAAGTCGACTCAGCCGCGTTTGCCGCAGCTGCCGCCAAACGTGGCTGGCGCGTGGCCTATCCGTGCATGCTCTCGGCAACAGACGCCGCAGCTTGTGGCCAGCGCATGTGTATGCGGGCAGTTGCTGCCGGCGACGCGGACGCGGCTCCGTTTATCGCCCACCCCACGCGGGCCTTTGCGGCCACGGACATCGACAGCAGCCGCTTCCCTATCGTGCCTGCCGAAGCTCTCGACATGATCGTCGTGCCGCTCGTAGCATTCGACCGCACCGGCATGCGCCTGGGCTCCGGCGGCGGCTGCTATGACCGCTACCTGCCCATGCTCTCGCCCGTATGTCAAATCGTCGGCATCGCCTTTGACGAACAGCACGTCGACCACATCCCCACCGATGCCCACGACCTGCCGCTGCCCAACATCATCAGCGCCTAACGGCTGGCACGCTGCACCCCACAAAAATGAGCGTGGAAAATTTCCCACTTTGGGCCTGTTCGGGGGCAAAAAACGGGAGATTATCCACACTCATTATTCAAACGTCCGATAATCCACGCTCGTGTGTCCGAAAAGCCACGCTCAACCAAATCACGTCTAAATTCCCACGCTCATCCGTCCGGATTTCCACGCTCGTGCAGCCTAACACCCTGTAACCGTCTCAGCAGGCACGCGGCACGCCGGCAACCTTGAGCTTGCGATCGAGCTTTGTCGGATCCCTTAGGTCATCCCAGCACAAGCGCACAATCTTGCAGTTATCGAGCATCGAAAGCCTCGACTCGCGCTGGCGCTCGTCAAATTGCGCCTTTGCGAGCTTGCCCTCCTCCGCCGCCTTCTCGCTTTTAACGAATCCGTCGAACTCCCCAATAATCAACCGGTCACCCACGCGCCACAAATAGTCAACGCGATACGGCCTTCCCGGCTCAACCGGATCGAACAGCTCAACTTGCAGCTCCGGAACCTGCCAGCCGCGCTCGATCATCAGCGCACGCGCCTTGGACTCGCCGCCGTTTTCCGACAAGCCGTCGGCACACCGCGCGACCCTGCGCGCCGTCACAACACCGCGACGATTCAAGCCAAGCCTGTCGACCGTCTCAACAAGATGCTCCTTCGACAAAAGCTGCTCATGGAGCGCCGAGTCCGCAATGATCAGCCCTTCGACAAACGATGCATCGACCAGGCAATCCGCAATCGTTTGATCGATATCGGTCACGGCAATATCCATCTCGCTGGCCCGTGTCCGATAAGCATACCGATGGCGAACGACTTGAGAGCCTGGCGTCGTCGATTGCGCCGGCATCGCGGCGATATGGATGTGCGTCAAATTGGCATGCGAAACCGAAAGGCCATAGACAACGGCCGCCGTATAGGAGCAAAACGTCCAGTCGGGGTGCTTTTGCGCAAGCGCCCGCACCCGATGCAGATAACGCTGCCGAAACTTGAGCTCGGACCAGTATTCCGGACGCGCATACAGTCCCGGCATGACCACCTTGAGACTTCCCGCCGCCACCCGCCGTTCAATCTGCTTTGCCTCCGCCGTCGTGCGCGCGTACACGCAGCTCATCTGCTGCTCGCATGCTTCAATGTGACTTGTGAGTCTTTGATTCGCCGTCATGTTTGCCATGTCGCCCCCAAACTCTTGGAACGGCGCAAACGTACCAGACGGTTTCATGCGAAGTCTGACCAAATGCTGTCCAGATGCTGACCAAATGCCTGACGGTTTTGGATGTTTTAGGCCAATGGCTTATATCTGCAGGTAGAACGGTTGTCGAGAGGTCCCTGTCTCCACATTTTGAGCCTCAAAAGCCACCGACTTCATTGAAAGAAAATATGCTGTGGCTCGAAACTACCTAGTTTGCGATGTAGTCCGCATGTACTCAACGTGTGATGATGCCGACGGTACGGCAGCTGCAGAAAAAATGAGCGTGGAAAATCTCCCGCTTTGAGACCCCTTGTGAGCCAAAAACGGGAGATTATCCACGCTCACGTTGCAAACGTCCGATTATCCACGCTCGTGTGTCCGGATTTCCACGCTCGTCACGCGCCGGCCACGGCGGCAGTCACGGCCACGGCCGCGACCTAGTGCTCCTCGCCGGCGCGGGCTAGGTCGTAGGGCGTGGTCTGGTAGACGTAGTAGTTGAGCCAGTTGGTGTAGAGCAGCTGAGCCTGGCTGCGCCAGACGTTGCGCGGCTCGGCGGTGGGGTCGTCGTTCGGGAAGTAATGCGCCGGCACCTGAGGGTTGAGCCCGCGCTTCACGTCGCGCTCGTACTCCAGGCGCAGCGTGTCGGTATCGTACTCGGGATGGCCAAAGACAAAAAAGCGGCGGCTGTCGGTCGACTTGACGATATACAGGCCTACCTCGTCGGACACGGCCACGACTTCAAGCTGCGGCTCGGCCTCCACGTCCTCGCGGCGCACATCGGTGTTGCGCGAATGCACGGCATAGAAGCGGTCGTCAAAGCCGCGGACCAGCGGGCTTTGCGGCTTCACCAGATAATGCTCAAATACGCCGCTCGCCTTTGCCGGCAGGTCGTACTTCTGGATACCGTAATGATGGTAGAGCCCCGCCTGCGCGCCCCAACAAATGTGCAGCGTGGAGTGCACGTGCGTGGTGGACCAATCCATGATCTGGCAGAGCTCGGGCCAGTAGTCGACCTCCTCGAACGGCATCTGCTCCACGGGCGCGCCCGTGATAATCAGGCCGTCGTAGTGGATGTCGCGGATGTCGTCGAACGTGCGGTAGAACGTCTCCAGGTGGCCGGCGCTCACGTGCGTGGCCTCGTGCGTTTTGGTGCGCAGCAGGTCCACCTCCACCTGCAGCGGCGTGTTGGAGAGCTTGCGCATGATCTGCGTCTCGGTGGCGATCTTGGTGGGCATGAGGTTGAGGATGAGCACGCGCAGCGGACGGATGTCCTGGTGCAGCGCGCGGTACTCGGTCATGACAAAGATGTTCTCGCTCTCGAGCTGCGCGGCGGCAGGGAGGGCGTCGGGGATGCGAATGGGCATGGATGCTCCTTATGAGTCAGTTGCAGCTATGGTACAACGACCGGCCCCATCCGCGCGAGCACATCGCCCAGCGATGCCGTCAGCGGCCCAAATCACTCCAAAAGTAGAGATTACGGCATGTCCCAAAAATCTGTGGCGCTTTAGCCTAGCAAAGTGGCAACAGGACGCTACAATGGTTCGACGCGAAAAACTCGGCCGAAAGGATACATATATGTACCAGACGCGTAAGATCGGTGTGGTCGGCCAGGGCCACGTAGGAGCACATGTCGCCAACAGCCTGCTCATGCAGGGCATTGCCGATGAGCTGTACCTGTGCGATATCAACGAGGCCAAGGTGACGTCCGAGGTCCAGGACCTGCGCGACTCCCTCTCGTTTGTCCCGTACAACACCAAGATCGTCAACTGCTACGACCACTACGAGGAGCTGGCCTGCTGCGACGTCATCGTCAACGCCGCCGGCAAGGTCGCGCTGGCCGCCGGCAACCGCGACGGCGAGCTGTTCTTTACCACCGACGCCGCCCGCACCTTTGCCAAGCGCATCGTCGACGCCGGCTTTGACGGCATCTTCGTGAGCATCTCCAACCCCTGCGACGTCGTGTGCACCGAGCTGTGGCACCTGACCGGCTACGATCCCAAGAAGATCATCGGCTCGGGCTGCGGCCTGGACTCCGCCCGCCTGCGCACCGAGATCTCCAAGAAGGTCGGCGTGAGCCCCAAGTCCATCGACGCCTACATGATCGGCGAGCACGGCTTTAGCCAGCTTGCCGCCTTTAAGGCCGCAACCATCGCCGGCAAAAACCTCAACGAGCTTCAGGCCGAGAACCCCGACAAGTACGCCTTTGACCACATGGAGGTCGAGGAGCTCGCGCGCAAGGGCGGCTATGTGACCTACCAGGGCAAGCAGTGCACCGAATACGCCGTCGCCAACTCCGCCGCGCGCGTCTGCGCCGCCGTGCTGCACAACGAGCACGCCGTGCTTTCCGCTTCCACGCTCATGACCGGCCAGTATGGCGAGGAGGGTATCTTTACCTCCCTGCCGTGCGTGATCGGTGCCGAGGGCGTCGAGGAGGTCTACACGCTCGACCTGTCCGAGTACGAGCTCGAGGGCTTCCACAAGAGCTGCCAGCACATCCGCGACAACATCGCCCAGCTCGACTGGTGGGATGCCGAGGCCTACGACGCAAAGTAGGCCGCCGCTTGACGCGACACCTCGCACACACGGCCGCAATGTAGAGCGGGCCGCGCCGGAAATCCCCGGTGCGGCCCGCTTTTTATTGACCCCAACAGCATGCCCGCAGATTTAGGTCTAATACTTTTCCTGCAAAGTGAACGAGCCAAATCGGACCCCCGAAGCATCGACACTTTTCAGACGCCATTTCCTGCGATTTCGTCGAGATTTACCTGCGGTTTTGGCACCAAAAAGTGCGGATGCTTCAGGGATCCAAAATAGGTCGTTCACTTCTGGGGAAAAGCATTTGACTTCATTATTCGACAGCTGGGACGGGGTGCCGCGACGCAGACGGGACCCTCGTTTGGCGAAGGCCCCGTCGTAAAAGTTCGCTTTTCCCGTTACTTAGTACTGCTCGATGCCCATGTAGCGACGAACCTCGGGGCTGTGGTCGAACACCTTGCCGCGGGCGGCGCGCAGCTCGCAGCTCATGTTGTAGAAGAAGATCGGCTCCAGGTACGAACGCACGCTGGCAGGCACGTCGCCCACGCCGTACTCGAGTGCGTCGAGCACCATGACCGTATCGGTGTGCGTGTTGAGGAACGCCAGCGCGCGCTCCTCCATGGGGCGGCACTCGCCCGATCCGAGCTGTACAAAGTAGAACACGCCGGGCTCGGTAGCCTCGAACGGGCCGTGGAAGTACTCGCCGGAGTGGATGTAGCAGCAGTGCTGCCACTGCATCTCCATGAGCGAGCAGATGGCCATGGCGTAGGTCTGGCTAAAGTTGGGGCCGGATCCCAGGATGTAGAAGAACTCGTGCTGCTGGCAGAGCTCGGCAAAGCGATCGCCCAGCTCGGCGTTGACCTTCTCGCGGGCAGCGGGCAGCAGCGCATCCATCTGCTTAAGGCCGGCGTACATGTCGGCAAGCGCCTCGTAACCCTCCTGCTGGTGGAGCAGTTCGGCGGCGATCAGAGCGCCGATGCCCTGCGGCACCTCGGCCTGCGACACGCCCTCGCCCCAAGGGTAGACCCAGGTGGTCCACTTGCCGTTGTCGATCTTTGAGCCCTCGCAGTCGGTGAGGGCAACGACCTCGGCGCCGGCTGCCAGCGCCATCTCGCAACCGTCGACGACCTCCTGCGTATTGCCGCTGTGGCTGCAGGCGATGACGAGTGACTTCTCGCCAAGACTCTTGGGGGCCATCAGGCAAAACTCGCGCGCCGTGTAAACCGTCGAGGTAAACGTGGTCGCCTCGCGCTTGAGCAGCTCGTTGGCCGGCATCAGGTCGATCATCGAACCGCCGCAGGCGATCCAAAAGACATTCTCGACCTTGCCCTTGCGCTCGATAATTTCCTGAATCAGATCATGTGCGTTCATGCTGATGCTCCTCCTTGTGTGGTGGCTTTTGGTGACGGCTGCTCGTACCTGCGGTCGTTCTATGTTGTCCTATTTATAGCACGCAAGCTGTCGTGGGTGAAGTCATTTCGCCAAACTTGTTCTATGTTGTTCTATCTGTGGACGTTAGATGTCGAACACGTAGCGCGAGCCCACGATCTTTTGGCGCCCGAGCAGCAGGGGGCGCTCGTCTGCATCGGTAAAATACGCCTCCATATAAAAGAGAGGCTCGCCGACCGGCACCTCCAGCAGCGGGGCCACCTGGGCATCGGCAAGCGCGATCTCCACGGTACAGGGGTCGGACTTGAGCGGCGCGCGGCCCGAGTGGTCGGCAACGAGCGCAAAGATCGAGTTATCGGTGAGGTCCTCGGCGGCCAGCGTCTGCAGGTAGGGATGGTCGGCGAGCACAAAGGCGTTGTTCTCGAGCATGACGGGGATGCCGTCGGCCGTGCGCACGCGCTCGACCACGATAAGCTCACTGCCGGGCTCCACGCCAAAAAACGCCGCGTCCTCGCGCGTCGCCGCAACCACCGTGCGCGACACCAGGCGCGCTCCGGCCACCATATCGTTGGCAGCACAACCCTCAGTAAAACTCTGGACGTCACCCTTCTGGCGAATCTTGCGCTTGAGCTTGGGCGCGCACACAAACGTGCCCCTCCCCTGCTGGCGGTTGAGATACCCCGCGCGCGACAGCTCCTCGATGGCGCGGCGCACGGTGATGCGCCCCACGCCGTAGGACTTTGCGAGCTCCATCTCGGAAGGAATGCGCGAACCGGCCGCGTACATGCCACGCGCGATCTCGCCCTTTAGGTCGTCCATGACCTGCTGGTACAGCGGTACGGCGGACACGTCGGCGCGCTCAGAACGTTCGGTCTTGTTATCGGTTGCCATCGTTACGCTCCATCCCGCGCATGCTCGGACTCAAACTCTTCAATCGCCGCCATAAACTGCTCGCCAAAGGCGTCGGCCTTTTTCTCGCCGATGCCGTTGACCTGGATAAGCTCGTCGCGCGTCCGAGGGCGCAAGCGGCACAGGCCGCGCAGGGCCCTGTCGGAAAAGACCATGTACGGCGCCATCTCCAGCTCGGTCGAGATCTCCTTGCGCAGGGCACGCAGGCGCTCGAACAGCTCGGCATCGTCGCCCACGCGCGGGCGCTGATCCAGCTCGGCCTCCTCGCGCAGCAGATCCACCGCACGGCGAGCGCGTGCCGAGGCCTTGCGCTTGGACGCGCGACGCTTAACGGTAAAGGCAAACGCCTCGTCCTCGACCTCGCCGGCGCGCGGACCGAGTCCCACGACCGGGTATTGCCCCTGCGATGTGGCCAGATAACCGCGGCCGCACAGCTGGCCGATGATGTCCTTGATGCGCCCGACCGATTCGCTCGACAGCTCACCATAGCCGCGGTCCTCGTCCAGATGCATCTGGCGAATGCGCTCGGTGTTGCCGCCGTGGAGCACATCGGCGATGAGCGACTTGCCAAAGCGCATGGGACGCGTGGCAACGTAGCGCACAGCGGCGCGGGCCATATCGGTGACGTCCTCGACCTCGAACTGCGTGAGGCAGTTGCTGCAGTTGCCGCAGCCCTCGGCCTCGTCCGTGGCGGTGCTGCCCGCACCAGCCGCTGCCGCATGCTCGGCCGCGGCCTCGTCGCCAAAGTAGCGCAGCATGTATTCGCGCAGGCAGCCGGTGGTATTGCAGTAGCCCTCCATCTGGCTGAGCAAACGATATCGATTCTGGAGCGCCCACGCGCGCTGCTCGTCGTCGAGCGCCTCGTCGGCCGCATCGCCGCGGTCGATCAAAAAACGACGCATGCGAAAATCGTTGCCGTTCCACAGCAGGTGGCAGCTGGCCGGGTCGCCATCGCGACCGGCGCGGCCCGCCTCCTGGTAGTAGGCCTCGATGCTCTCGGGCACATTGTTGTGGATCACGTAGCGCACGTTGGGCTTGTCGATGCCCATGCCAAAGGCGTTGGTGGCAACCATCACTTGGATATCGTCGTCGATAAAGGCGCGCTGGCTTTGGCGGCGGGCGTCGTTACCCATGCCGGCATGGTAACGACCAACGCGAATGCCGCTGGGGCCCAGCGCTTCGGCAAGCTCGCCTGCCAGCGCATCGACCGTCTTGCGGGTCGAGCAATACACGATGCCGCTCTCGCCCGAATGCGCGATCACATAGTCGCGCACCCACGCGGCCTTGGCCTTGTCGCCCATCTCCTCGCAACCAAAGTAGAGGTTCTTGCGATCGAAGCCCGTCACTACCGTCGCGGGGTTTTGCAGGCCGAGCATCTGATGAATGTCCGCACGCACGCGCTCGGTTGCCGTAGCGGTAAAGGCCGCCACGATGGGGCGCTGCGGCAGGGAATCGATAAACTCGCGAATCTGCAGGTAGGCGGGGCGGAAATCCTGTCCCCATTGGCTCACGCAGTGGGCCTCGTCAATGGCCACGAGCGGCACGCCAATGCCGCCGTCCGCCGCGGCCTCCTGCGCAAAGGCCAAAAAGCGCGGCTCGAGCAGGCGCTCGGGCGCCACGTACATAAGTTGGTAGCGGCCCTCGCGCGCCCGCTTGAGCACGGTGTTTTGCTGGGCCGGAGTAAGGCTGGAGTTGAGATAGCTGGGCCGCGCACCCGCCGCGAGCAACGCACGGGTCTGGTCCTCCATAAGCGACAGCAGCGGGCTCACCACAAAGGTGATACCGGGCAGCATGAGCGCGGGCACCTGGTAGCAAATGGACTTGCCGGCGCCCGTGGGCATAACACCCAGCGCATCGCGACCGGCAAGGATCGCATCGACCATGCAGTCCTGTCCCGGGCGAAACGAGGTGTAGCCAAAATAGGCGCCGAGCGTGTCGAGCGCCATCTGCTGCATGCTATCGGTCATGGTTTCCTAACGTCCAAGTCATCTGCCGCCGATTATACGCCGCCACACGGACCAGCGCCGCACGGCTGCCGGCCACGGGCGATGCAATCCGAAGGGAACGAGCGTGGATTTTCGGACACTTTCCGGATGAGCGTGGAAACGTCGCTGGTTGCGCATAAGTCAGCGAAAACGCCCCTAAGCGAGCAAGGTGACGTGAAAGAGGAGGGAAGCGTACTTCGGTACGCGACCGACGATTGAACGTCAGATTGCCGCTTAGGGGCGTTTGCAGCGTCGACCGGTCCGCCGTTCGTTAGAACGGCGGAACCAAAGGCGCAGCGTCGAGCCGTTGCGCGGTTTGGAAAACCGCGCAACTAGAGCTACATCACCATAACGTAGCGCGATCCCACGTAGTACTGCTTACCCATCAGGACCGGCTCGCCATTGGGGCCGATAAAGCCGGCGCGCAGGTTGAGCAGCGGATCGTGCGGAGCGATGCCCAGCTCGGCCGCCTGCTCAGCGCTGGCGCGAACGGCCTCGACCGTACGGTAGCCAGCCGAGACAATCGGGGTTCCGCCAACACGCCCGACCTCGGCAAAAATCGACTTGTCCTCAAGGTCGGCTGTCAACAGTTCACGGTAGGCGTCAAACGGCACAAAGACGTTCTCCTCAAAGATGGGCTCGCCGTCGGCCGTGCGCACGCGCTTGATATGCAGCAGCAGCGCGCCCTTCTGCAGGCCAAAGAACTCCATCTCGTTTTGGCGCGCCGGAACAATCTGGCGATCGACCACATGTGCACCGGCCTTCATGCCATTGTCGGCACACAGCGCGGTAAACGTCTGCAGCGTCGAGGCGTGGAACTGGCGGTTGATGTGCGGCGTGGAAACAAAGGTGCCACGGCCCTGCTGCTTAACCAGGTAGCCATCGGAGCACAGCTCCTCGACGGCGCGGCGCACCGTAATGCGGCTCACCTCGTACTGCTCGGCTAGCTCGAGCTCGGACGGAATACGCTCCTTGGGTGCATAAACACCTTTCTCGATCGCATCCTTGATTTCGTCGTAAATCTGCTGGTAAAGCGGTGCATTTTTGGTCGCGGGCATATCTGATCACTCCTATCAAAATATCGAAATTACTAATACGTATATAACGTCTAGCTCTATGTTACATCATAACGATAAAACGATACACCCTGCCTACCAAAAAGCGACAGGTCTATTTTGGTAGGTTTTATCTGGTCAAACGAGAGCCCCTCGAAAGCAACGGGGCTTTCGGGGGGCTCATTCGGATGGGCTGCGCTTGACCGGCAAAAAGCCAAAACCCTACTTGCCGTCGTCCTGCTGCAAGATGTCCTGCTCGCTAAGGCGCGCCTGACGACTCGCTATGCGCGCGGGCTTGTCGGGATCGGGAACGGCTGTGGGCATGGGCTCGTCGACATGGCCGCCCCACCATCCGCCCACAAAGTTGAGCGTGTGGAACACATTGATCACGGCGCCGGGATCAATGTCGCACACTAGCTTGATAATGTCCTGACTCTCGTAGGTCGAGACAACGGCGTGCAGCAGGTACATCTTTTCGCGGCTGTATCCGCCGATGACCTCGGCGCAGCTAATGCCGTGCTGAAAATGGTCAACATAGGCGGTCATGACCTCATCTGCCTTGCGCGTCGTGATCTGCAGCGTCACGCGGTCGTAGCGATGATAGAAGCTGTCGATAGTCTTGGTCGAAATAAACTGGAACACGATGGAGTATGCCGCATTGTCCCAGCCAAACATGAAACCAAAGATCGCCAGGATAAAGCAGTTGAAACCAAAAATGACGCCCCAGATGGTCTTGCCCGTGTGGTTGGAAACCCACAGCGCGATAAAGTCGGTGCCACCGGTAGATGCGCCGGACTTAAGCGCGATGGCAGCGCCCAGACCCGAGACCACGCCGCCAAAAATGATGAGCATAATCTTGTCGCCCAAAAACGGGGCGAAGTGAAAGATATTCAGGAACAGCGACGAAAGAACGACCTGCATCATCGAGAAGATTACGAAGCGCTTGCTAATGCCACTCCAGCATAGGAGCGCCACGGGGATGTTGAGCGCCAGCATGCCGAGCGAGATGTCGATGTGAACGCCACCAAGCGAGGTAACGCGATCGAGCAGGACCGCGACGCCGGTGAGACCGCTCGGAAGCAGGTCGGCAGGCTGAATGAACGCCTGGATCAGGAATGTCTGGAGAACGGCGGAAATCGTGACCGCCACGGCAGTAATGGCGCGGCGGACGATGGTAAGGCGGCCGAGCACGAGCACGCGGTCCGTGAGCTGATCGATGGCGTTCGCCACGTAGGCTCCTTTCGAAGGCAGATATAGTTGTGGGGCATGCCCGCGATTGTAGCATGGAGCGTGCGGGGGCGCTTCAATTCACCCTCTCTCGACAACCATCAGAAGGACCGCGTAAAACCGCTCAAAAGAAAAACGCCGTGAAGAGAGCGATCCCTTCACAGCGAATTCGGCATTTGCCCAGATAAAACCTGCCAAATTAAACCTGTCCCTAAATGGCAGGTAGGATGTCGGTCAGGTTGTCGATGACAACGTCGGCGGCGGACTGATCCAGGTTGACGCCCTCGTGCGGACGCAATGCCAGGACGCGGGCGCCGGAGCGCTTGCCGGCCTCGATGCCCAAAGGCGAGTCCTCGATAACCAGGCACTCGGCAGGCTTCACCCCCAGCGCCTCCATGGCACGCAGGTAGATCTCGGGGTCGGGCTTAAACGCACTGCACTCGTGACCGCTGATGGTGTAGTCCAGCACGTCGGCGATGCCGGCAATCTCCACCAGCTCGTCAATCAGCTCACGATAGGACGAGCTCGCGATGGCACACTTCACGCCGCGCTTGTGCAGCTCACGCATCACCGGCTCCGTCTGCTCGTTGAGTAGCTCGGCATACGGAACGGGATGAGCGGGGCAATATCTTTTTTTATATTCCGTGAGCAATTCCTCGCGTAACGTGAGATTGCCAGGAACTAGAGCTTCCCAGATTGCCGGTTCATTAGACCCCGAAAGATCTGGAATTCTATCGTACGTAATGCCATGCTCCTCCATAAACGCCACGCGACGACGGTTGTAGAACCACTCGGTATCGACCAGCACGCCGTCCATATCAAACAGCACTGCCTTGATCATACGCATCTCCTCCCACCTGCCAAAAAGAGACAGGTTTATTTTGGTAGGTTTTATCTGGTGTTTTGCGACGCGACAGACACGCCCCCAAAGCAAAAAGGGGACGGGGCGCAAACCCCATCCCCTCTCAATCAACCCGTAAGGTCTACTTACTTGTGATTAGTAGGAAAGCTTCCACATGTAGCGACGCATGGTCAGCGGGTGCTGACGGGCCTCGGCGATCTGGTTGCCGTACTCGCGCATAACGGCGAGGTGCAGCAGCGGGTTGAAGTAGGTGACGACGCTCGCGGGCACGGCGTCAGCCAGGCCGTAGTCCTTGGAGTCGATCAGAGCGACCTTGGCGCCCATGCGCTCAAGGAAGGTGAGGGCGCGAGCGTCCATCGGACGGGTAGCACCATCGGACATGAAGAAGACGTAGGGCTTACCCTCGGTGGAAACCTCGAACGGGCCGTGGAAGTACTCGCCGGTGTTGTAGGCGGCGGCGTCGATCCACTGCATCTCGGTGAACAGGAAGGCGGCGTGAGAATAAGCCATCTTCTCGGAGGCACCGGAGGCCATGAAGTAGATCATCTCGTCGTCCTTGAAGTCCTGGGCGAACTGCTTGGCAAGACCCTTGGCGGACTGAGCGGCGTTCTCGCAGAGCTCGAAGACGTTGGTGAGGCCGGTGATCATGTCCTCGTAGTGGTCATAGCCCTCGGTCTGCTGAAGGATCTCGAGAGCAAGGGCGATGGCGTAGCCGGGCTTCTCGCACTTGGCAGCGTAGTTGGCATGGAAGCCGTGAACGATGACGTGGTCGGCGTCGACGGTCAGAGCGGAGCCGGCCTTGTTGGTGAGGGAGACGACCGGGCAGTTGTGCTTCTTGGCGGTCTTGTTGGCCTCGACGGTCTCGGGCGTGGAGCCACCGAGGGAGCAGGTGATCACGAAGGTGTGCTCGTTGACCCAGGAAGGCGTGTCGTAGTTGAACTCGTTAGCGGTGAAGATCTGAACGTTCAGCTTGTCCGTGTTGTTGGCCAGGAAGTACTTGGCAGGGTAAAGGTCGGACATGGAAGCACCGCAGCCGACGAAGGCGACGCTGTGGATCTCGTGGTTGGACAGGACGTCAGCGACGATCTGCTTAGGGAGGTTAAGGTCGATCTCGTACATCTGACACATTCCTTTCGATTTTTTGCGGCGCCACATTGCCGGGCGCTCGCAGGGTTACCGTGGTTTGGACCGAGTCGCCGGCCCGTTGAGGATGTGGCAAAGGAACTGTCCCTTTGTCACATTTGGGAATGGAAGCCTGCCTGGGGTATGGGATGCCAGGCAGGCCCCCGGGGGAAAGCGGTTAGACGCTTGGTCGCGACTAGGCCAGGATGCCGGCCGCGGAGAGGGCGATACCGCCCACGATGGCGATCACGAGAAGCCAACCGGTGTTGACGTTCTTCTTGATGAGCCAGTACATAAGGCCGGTGAGGCCAAGGGAGATCATCTGGGGCATCATGCCGTCCAGGATGTCCTGGATCACGACGGTGCCGTCAGCGAACTGCAGCGGGGTGGTGGCGCCGATCAGCGTAGCGATCATGCCGCCCACGGACATAAGACCCACGATGCCGCAGACATACATGAGCTTCTCCATGAGGTCGCCACCCTGGAGCTTGCTCAGGTACTCGTGGCCGCCCTGGTAGCCGATCTTGGCAGCGAACCACGTGATCAGCACGGAGGGCACGATGGAGATGAGCATGGCCAGGATCGGACCCATGATGGAGCCCTGCTGAGCCAGCTGAACGCCCAGTCCAAAGGCGATAACGCGGATGGTGCCCTGGAAGAAGGAGTCACCGATGCCGGAAAGCGGGCCCATGAGGGAGGTCTTGACCGCGTTAATCGAATCGGGATCGAAGTTCTCGGGATCCTTGGCGTACTCCTCCTCCATGGAGGCGGCGAGGCCCAGGACGAAAGCGCTCGTCTGCGGGGTGCAGTTGTAGAACGCCATGTGACGGTGGTAAGCCTCTTTCTTAGCAGCGAGCTGCTTGGGGTCGGACTCGTCCGGATAGAGGCGATCGAGCGTGGGAACCATGCCGTAGAGGAAGCCCATGTTCATCTGACGCTCGTAGTTCCAAGAGGCCTGGATGGCCCAGGAGCGCCAGAAGAACTGGCTGACCTTCTTGTTCAGGGACACGTCCTTGGTTGCGGTTGCCATAGTGTGTTCCTCCTTAGTCTTCGTCGTCTTCGAGCGGATCGTAGTCGGAATCGACGCCGGCAGCAGCATGGGAACCGTTGAACTTGAAGCCCATGAAGACAACAGCCAGGCACACACCGATCAGAGCGACCGCGATGACGGACAGGTTGAGGTAAGCGGCGAGCAGGAAACCGATGAACAGGAACGGAGTCATACCCTTCTTGATCATCATGGTGAGCAGCAGGGCCAAGCCGTAGGCGGTCATGATCTTGGTCGAGACGTTCAGACCAACGGACAGCCACTCGGGAACCATGTTGACGATGGCCTGAACCAGGTCGGTGCCAACAAAGACGGCGAGGAAGATCGGCAGGAAGTACATGACGGCGTACAGACCGGAGCCGGCGCAGATGTGCATACGGTAGGCGGTCTTGAAGTTACCGTTATCGATCGCGCTATCGGCCACGTGGGTGAGGGCGGCGATGATGGAACGGAACACGATGCCGAGGAGCTGACCCAGGACGGCGACCGGAATGGCGATCGTCATGGCGGTCTCGGCGGAAGCATCGGTCAGGCACGCAAAGGCAGCGGCCACGATGCCGCCCAGGACCATATCGGGCGGAACGGCGGCGCCGACCTGCACCAGGCCCATGGACACGAGCTCGACGGCGGCACCGACGGCAAGGCCGGTGGGCACATCACCCAGCAGCAGACCGACGAGCGTAGCGCCAACGAGGGGCTGCTCGAAGTTAAGACGACCGAGCAGGCGGGAGTCCCACATGCAGAACACGCCGACGAGGCCGACGAGCACCGCACTGATGAACGTATTCATACCCTTCTCCTTTCAGTCAGGCAAAAGCCTGGTTGATTACAGCTTGGCGTCGATGTCGACGCTCTGATACGTAGGGGTCTGCTGGACGTAGAGCTTGATGCCCATGTCGAGCAGCTGGTTGACGTCGGCCTTCTGGTTGGCGTCGAGGAAGACGGAGCTGTCCTTGCCGCCGACCTGATCGGCACCGTCGTGGTTGGCGGTGGCGCCCAGGTTGATGGCGTCGAGCTTGTAACCCTGGCAGAACTGCAGCATCTCGGCCGTGTTGCCAAAGACGAACATGACGCGCTCGCCGAGGGTGTTGAGCTTGTCCATCTTGGCGAGGGCACGCTCGACGGTGAAGACGTTCAGGCGCACGCCCTGGGGCTTGGCCAGCTTAAGAGCGCCCTTCTTGATGTCATCGTTGGCGGCAGCGTTGTCGACGACGATGATGCGCTCGGCCTGAACCTTGGTGGTCCAGGTAAAGACGACCTGGCCGTGCAGCAGACGGTAGTCAAGACGTGCGAGGACGATCTTGGCGGGGCCGGAGCTGTGACGGGACGCCTTGGCCTTCTTAGTGGGGGCCGCGGCAACCTCGACCGGTGCGTTGGGGTTGGTCAGACCGGTGCGGGCCTCGTTGATAAGGGCCGCGAGCTCGGCACCCTTGACGGGGGCGGGGCTCATAGCGAGCGTCAGTGCCAGCGGAATGTTGAAACCGCTGATCACCGTGAATGCCGCACCGTTGCGGGAAAGCTCGACCATGCTGTTGTTGACCGAGCTGCCGAGCATATCGGTCAGCACATAGACGGTGTCGTCCGCGTTGAACGTGGCGATCATGGCGTCCACCTTATTGGTGATGGGCTCCTTGTCGTCACGAGCAAGCGACACGACGTGGACGTTCGACACGTCGCCGAGAACCATCTCGAGCGTGTCTTTGGCGCCTGCGGCCAGGCCGCCATGAGATGCGAGAATGATCTGATTCATCTTGCCTCCTCCTTTTCGTTATGGTCATTATAACGTCTTATACGTTGCTTATATTGCTAATTAGTATAAAGACCGTTCGCGGGTGAAAATCTACCGTTGGCGGGTTTAACGTACTTGAAACGTTGGCGCAGGGTAGGTCGGCACTGTCTTGGCGACACCCGGTCAGACGCCTCGCCAATCCCCTATCGCACGAAGTACCAGGGGCTTTCCTGCACGGTGGGCTCCAGCGCGATGCCGGTGCGTTCCTTAAACAGATCCATGTCCTGCGATTTCTCCGTCCACCACGCGTTGGGCTTAAAAGTCATGCTCTCAGCGACATGACCGACAAACACACTGTTGCGCAGCTCGGAGAAGTCGGTGTTCATGATCAGGATGGACGCGAGCACCAGCACAATGCCCAGAACCTTGATCGCGCCGGCGGACTCGGCATAGACACCAATGCCCACTATTACGGTGACGACCGTCTCGAAAGACATTACGACGGGAACTTTCGATGTCTCGAGCCCCATGGACAGACCCTGCATATATAAGATGTAAGCCACGGCTGTGGGGATGAGTCCAAAGCCAAGGAACAGCAGCAGCAGCTGTGGCGACATTGCCGCGGCGACATCCGGCCACGGAGCCGCGATAGCTGCCATAACCGCACCGCCAAAAACAAGGCCCCAAAACGTGACAGCCAGCGGGTGGACCGTCTTGGTTGCTATCCGGCTAAACACCGCGAGCGACGCACCGCAAAGGCCTGCAATCACGCCCGACGTGACGCCCCAAACCGAAAAATGGAAACCGGAAAGGTCGCCATTGGTCACTGCAAGTACACAGCCGCCTATGTTAAAAGCGATGGCAACGAGCTTGTTGGGGGTCACGTCCTCGCGATAAAGCACGCGGCCGAGCACGACGCCAAACACCGGCGAGGTGTAGAGCAGCACCGAGGCCGTGGACATGCCCACCTCGTGCATGCACTCGTAATAGCAGGTGTTGGCGGCGGCCAAACCGACAATACCGACAAGTGCGCAGGGAACAAGCTCTTTAGGGCTTGCCTTGAACAGGGCCAGCGGACCCTGAGCCACGGTAGACCCCTCACCCGGACGGCAGCCCATAAACATCAGGACCGGCGCCAAGATAAGCGCTCCGACCAACAAGCGAAAGGCAGCCATACTCAGGGACGTAACGCCCATGGCCGAGATGCCGTTTACAAAGATTCCGATGCTGCCCCACATAAGCGCGGCGATCAGCACCAGCACATAGCCCAGATTGCTTTTCTTCAACGCAGCCTCCTCGGTATTGTTTCCAATATGTTTCATACTACGTTATAGTCGTTATATACATTTTTCAAGGCACAAATCGGCGAGCGGAAAAGTGATCCGTTTTCCTCCGTCCCCAGCGGATTATTTGGCGGTTGCGGTGAAATAGTCCCTAAATAGAGGCTTCAAGCCCCCAAACAGGAATTATTCCACCGCAACTTATGAGGACATCGAGCTGTTAGGCCGCTCTATCCCCTAGTAGTCCAGCTTCCACATGTAGCGGCGCGTCATGTAGTCCTTGTGGGTGACGGCAGAGAGCGCACGCATGTAGACGTTGTTGAGGATCGGGGCAAAGATCAGGTGGTTGAAGTACTCGCTCACGCTGTCCTTGATGTCGTTGAGGCCGAGCTCCTTGGCGTCGAGCTGATAGACGCGCTCGCCACCGTACTGATTGACGAAGCGGATGCCGCGCTCGTCGTTGCAGCGGCTGCGGCCGACGCTGATGAGCTGGAACAGCGAGGTGCGCTTGTCCAGGATCTCGAAGGGGCCGTGGAAGAAGTCGCAGGTGTTGATGGTGCAGGAGTCGATCTGCAGCATCTCCTGCACGTTGCAGATGCTAAAGACGTAGGCGGCACCAAAGAGCGGACCTTGAGCCATCACGTTGATGCAGGGCTTGTCGGCGTTCTGCTCGGCCCACTTGGCAGCAAGCGGACGGGTGTACTCGACGGCCTTGCGATAGATGGGGTCAACCAGGTCGAAGGCGGCCATAGCGGTCTCGTACTCGGCATAGCCCTCGGTCTGCTGCGTAAGCTCCATGGCAATCATGGTTACGACGGCGGAGTTGGTACGGCCCATGCAGGACTCGTCGACGGCCAGGCTGTCATACTGGATCTTGCAGTCGCAGACCTCGGTGAGGCCGGATTCGTCAACATAGATGGCGATGGTGCTGGCGCCGTGGTCCTTGGCGACCTGGGCGGCGACGATGGTCTCCTTGGTGCCGCGCATGGACACGACGACGGCCAGGGTGTTCTCGTTGACGTAGGCAGGCGTGGCGTGCACGAACTCGTTGCTGGTGTAGCTGGAGCTCACGACTTGCGTGGCCTCGTGCTCCATAAAGTACTGGGCAGGATAGTTGCCGCCGTTGGATCCGCCGGCGCCAATCCATACGACGCGCTTGATGCCGCCCTTGTCAGCCTTGTCAGCCAAAACCTGGGAGACGACGTCCTTAACCTGTTCCTGAGTAGTCATCGTGCATCAGCCTTTCTTCTCGTTTGATGCTGTCGATGACATACAAGTTACATACATGTTTTGGCGATGTCGATTAGTTGTATGCTATATTTGTCTTAGATATTTTGCTGATACGGTTTTCGATAACTCGTTACCAGCAGTTTTGTTGTTGTATTAGATACATGCTTGATTAGGTAAGCATACAGGTTAGATACAGGTTGATCGCATGAGCGCTTCGTCTAAAAAGAAACTGACCCAATACGAGCGTCTGGCGACCACACTTCGCGACCGCATCGCTGCCGGCATCTACGCCTGCGGAGACAAGCTGCCGTCCGAGATGGAACTCATGGACGAATCGGGGCTGTCGCGCAGCACCGTGCGCCATGCCCTTAAGGTGCTTGTTGACGAGGGCCTGGTTCGCACCGAGCGCGGGCGCGGCGCCTTTGTGGCCGACACACCGGCGCTCCACGAGAACAACCTGGTGTTTTCGAGCTATACGGCGCAGGTCCAGGGTCAGGGCATGAAGCCCACCACGCGCACGGTGGACTCGGGCTTTGCCAAGGCAACGGGTAGCGTGGCCAAGTTTTTCGATGCCGCCGTGGGCAGCAAGCTCGTCAAGCTCGTCCGCCTGCGTTATCTGGACGATGCGCCACTGTGCCTGGAGATCACCTATCTGCCACCGAGCTTTGCAGCACTCATCGACCGCGATATCAACGGTTCGCTCTACGCCACGCTGCGCCAGGAATTCCATCGCGCGCCGGCACAGGGACATAAGACCTTTGAGGTGTGCTATGCCTCGCAAAACGAGGCGTTTTTGCTCAACGTTGAGCGCGGGCAGGCATTGATCCTTATCACCGACTACGTCTACGACACCGACGGCCGCCCGCTCCATGTCTCCAAGCGCATCCAACGAACCGACCGCGCCAAATACACCGAACCCATCGGCTAGCGCGCCAAACCAGGCAAAATGCACCTAATATACGTTTTACCTGCGGTTTTTATAAAATCTCAAACCAGCATGGCGCAAATGCCAGCATCGCCTGGCAACGCACGCCGTCCAAGCTCAACTGTTCCTGCCCAGAATATCCAGCACCGTAAACCTAAGTGAGTAGACTTTTCGCGATCTGCCGAGCACACCCAAAACAGCCATCTCTGTGACCTGCGATTTTAGTAAGGCAGATACGCTTTGTGCTCGCCCTGCGCCAAAAAGTCTACTCACTTAGCTCGCAAGGCGTCCCGAGGGGACGATTCAGGTCAAAATAGCATACGAACGACGTGCTTCTTGCGGCGATTTGATGCCACAAGACAGCCAAAAACCTGCCAAAAAGGGACAGGTTTAGTTTGGTCGGTTTTATCTGGGGTTTTGCCGCATCCGCAGGTCAATCGCCTTGGTCATACACACCCAAAACAAAAGCCGCCGCGAAGGTATCCGCATCCTTCGCGGCGGCTTGCAACGTTTGCCCAGATAAAACCTGCCAAAATAAACCTGTCCCTAAATGGTAGGTTTGGGGAGGTCGGGGAACCAGGTTGGCTTAGGTTGGTTAGGGACGCGCTCGGCTAGGACCAACTCCATCCAACACATGTCGTACCAGCGGCCGAACTTTTGGGCGCAGCGGTCAAAGACGCCCACCAGGCGGTAGCCCATATGGGCATGGAAATCCTGACTGTTGTGCGTCAGATACTCGTCGTCCTTGTCGTGCGGCACGGCAATGAGCGCGCACATGTTGGTGATGCCCATCGCGATCAGGCATTGCTTGAGCGCGTCATGCAGCTTGCGGCCCAGCCCGCCGTGGCGCGCGTCGCGCGCCAGGTAGATCGATGTCTCGACCGACCAGTCGTATGCTTCGCGGCTGTTGAGCGAACTCACATAGGCATAGCCTACCGGACGCCCGCCCAGCTCCATCACCAAATACGGGTAGCGCTTGAGCGTACGCTCGATGCGCCCGGCGAACTCCTCAACGCTCGGCACCTCGTATTCGCAGGTAATCGCCGTCTGGCGCACATATGGCTCATAGATGGCAAGCAACGCCGGCGCGTCTTCGGGCGTCGCTAGGCGAATCGTTGGCTCGGACATCTCGGTCATACAACCCTTCCCAAAAGCAAAGGCCACCCTGCGCCAAACCCAGCGCAAGGCGGCCCCTCGTCATTACATCAGGCTACAGGACAGCCGCCAGCGCGTCGATGTCCTCCTGCGTCGTGGCCCAGCTGGTGCAAAAGCGCACCACCGTGTGGGTCTCGTCGTACTTTTCCCAGTACTCAATCGAGGCATGCTCGCGAATGCGGGCCATGTCCTCGTTGGGCAGAATCACAAACTGCTGGTTTGTGGGCGTCTCCAAAAAGAACTGGTAACCGCGCTCGTGCAGCACGCGACGCAGCGCCTGAGCGGTCTCAATCGCCTGGCGACCAATCTCAAAATACAGGCCATCGGTAAAAAGAGCCTCGAACTGCACACCCGTCAGGCGGCCCTTGGCAAGCAGTGCGCCATGCTGCTTAATGCGCGGAATGGGATGTGCCGGGGCGTGCATGCCGCAAAACACCACGGCCTCGCCGCAAAGCGCGCCGCACTTGGTGCCGCCAATGTAGAACACGTCACACAGCTGCGCCAGCTCGGGCAGGGTAATGTCGCACTCATCGGCCGCCAGCGCATAGGCCAGGCGGGCGCCATCCACAAACAGCGGAATCTCGCGCTTCTGGCACACCGCATGAATCGCCGCGAGCTCGGCCTTGGAGTACAGCGTGCCGTACTCGGTCGATAGGCTCACGTACACGGCACCCGGAAACACCGTGTGCTCGTAGCTCTCGTTTTCGTAGAACACCTGGATATAGTTCTCGAGGTCCTCGGCGTGCATCTTGCCCTCGTAGCCGGGGATGGTGAGCACCTTGTGGCCGCCAAACTCGATGGCACCCGCCTCGTGACAGGCGACGTGGCCAGTCTCGGCAGCAACGACGCCCTCGTAGGGCGCGAGCAGCATGTCGATCACCGTCGCGTTGGCCTGTGTGCCGCCTACCAGGAAAAATACGTCGGCATCGGGCGCCTGGCAGGCCTCACAGATAAGCTGCTTGGCACGCTCGGTGTGTGCATCGGTGCCGTAGCCGGGCTGCGGCTCCATATTAGTGTCGACGAGCGCCTGCAGCACTGCCGGATGTGCGCCGTGGGAATAGTCATTGTTAAACGCGAGCATGGTAATCCTCTCTAGCCGGGCACGAGCCCGATGATTCAGATGGGGCTATTGTACGCCGCTCGGATAAGCAATGCGCGCTGCAAGGCACTCGAGCGCCAGCACCAGGGCAAAGCCGCAGCTCACGTCACTCAAAAAGTGCGCACCGATCACGATGCGACCAAAGGCGACGAGCGCCGCAACCGCAGCGGCGACCCAAAAGACCGCGCGGCGGCGCGACGGCTTTTCCTTAAAGGCCGCCGCGGGAAGCCCGGCGAGCATAAGGCCGATCGCCGCGTGTGCCGTATGTCCGCTCGCAAACGACTTAAAGCCGTCCTTGATCACGCCAGCGGCGATATAGGCCCATTTGTCGGGGTTGCCGATCACCCACCACGGCTGAAAATCGAGTCCCTGCGTCACCTCGATCACGCGCATGCGCGGGCGCGACCACAGCGGCTTGACGATCACGTTGAGGATAATGGCCTGGGCGACCCACACAGCGAGCACCATCAACGCCCAGCGCGTGAGCTCTTTGGGCTCGGTGTCGCGGGTGAGGCGATAGACAACAAGGTTGGCGGCGATGGCCAGCACAAACGTCAGTACCAGCTGAACCGCGATGAGTTTGCCGCCAACCTTCAGAGACGAAACGATCTCATAGCCGGCCAGGCCAATGTTGACGAGGATGCCGAGCACGGCGAGCCATTTGCTCCCCCTGGAGTCGGGACGCACCGAGCGCACGAGCATAACGCCCGCGACGCTCGCCGTCAGCTCAAACGGCAACTCGCCGGCCGCCTCGATAAAGCGGCCGTACATGCTGCCGATGTTGAACAGCGCGCTCGAGATCTGATAATCGAAGAAACTGCCCACGCCCAGACAAAGACACAGGACAACCGCGATAATGGCGACATCTTTCTTATAGATGTATCCGAACATGCTTTCCTTTCGATGGGGCTGGAATCAACCTGCGAGGTGGCGGGGCAAAGGACAACTGGTAGCTCTGCCCCGCTACGCCCCCTACTTGTTAGTCATCGTCGCTCGCGCCTAATTGCTGCAGCAGCATGAGTGCGGCCGCCACGGGGCCGGCGCCGTCGTTGGCGTCGAGGCCGCGACCCAGGCCGCTGCCCGCACCGGCGCCCGCCTTGTAAGGCACCGACAGCTTGCGGCTCTTGGGGAAGTTCACCGCGCCATAGCGAGTCTTGAACTCAAAGGCCACCTTCTTGGGCACGTCGACGCCCAGGAAGGTAATGCGCCCACCGCTGAGCGTGACGCTCTCGAGCCCCAGGCGCTCGCCGCGAATGCGGATGCGAGCGCGGTTGAACAGGTTGAGCCCCGCCAACGGCAGCTCACCGTGCGCAGCCTCGGTCTCCTCCTGCACCTCGTCGATACTCTCCAGGTCCTCAGCCGCCGCGAGCTTACGGTACACCAGCACACGCTGATCCACCGCCGGCAGATACTCCTCGGACAAGAAGTAATCTGCCGGCAGGTTAATACCCACGCTCGCCGCCTCCACGCCGGCGTCGTCATCGCCGCGCGCCTCGGCCACGGCCTGGCCCAGCATCTGCGTAAACAGGTCAAAGCCCACGCTCGACAGATTGCCGTGCTGCTCGGCGCCCATAAGCGAGCCAGCGCCGCGAATCTCCAGGTCGCGCATGGCGATGCGCATGCCGCTGCCCAGGTCCTGGAACTCGGAAAGTGCGGTCAGGCGCGCCGTTGCCTCCTCGGTGAGCGGCAGCTCGCCCGGGAACATAAAGTACGCGTAGGCCTGCGTGGCAGAGCGGCCCACACGGCCCTTGAGCTGGTAGAGCTGCGCAAGGCCAAGGCGCTGCGAGTCCTCGATGATCAGCGTGTTGGCGCACGCGTTATCGATGCCGCTCTCCACGATGGTCGTGGCGATGAGCACGTCGATCTTTTTGGTCGCGAACTCGATCATCACGTCCTCGACCTCGCGCGGGCTCATCTTGCCGTGCGCCACGCCCACGCGTGCCTCGGGCGCGGCCTCGTGCACGCGTGCCACGGCGTCGTCGATGGTCTTGACGCGGTTGGACACGTAGTACACCTGGCCGCCGCGACCCACCTCCAGGCGAATCGCCGCGCTCACCACATCGGGGTCGTACTCCCCCACGTGCACGATCACGGGACGACGCCCGGTCGGCGGTGTGGTGATCAGGCTCATGTCGCGCACGCCGCTCGTCGCCATCTGCATTGTGCGCGGAATAGGCGTGGCCGATAGCGTGAGCACGTCAATCTGCTCGCGCAGGTTCTTGAGCTGCTCCTTGTGCTGCACGCCAAAGCGCTGCTCCTCGTCGATGATCACCAGGCCCAGGTTCTTGGGGTTCACATCGGCCGAAAGCAGGCGGTGCGTGCCAATAAGCACGTCGATCGTGCCCTCGGCAAACGCCTTGAGTGCGCGCTTTTGCTGCGCCGGCGTACGGAAGCGGCTGAGCACCTCGACCTCAAGGCCAAACGGGGCAAAGCGCTCAAAGAATGTCTCGTAGTGCTGTTGGGCCAGAATGGTCGTGGGGCAGAGCACCATGACCTGGCGGCCGGAGTCCACGCACTTAAACGCCGCGCGCAGGGCAACCTCGGTCTTGCCAAAGCCCACGTCGCCGCACAGCAGGCGGTCCATGGGCTTGGGCGCCTCCATGTCGGTCTTAATGTCGGCGATGGCCTCCAGCTGGTCGCGTGTCTCGTCGTAAGGAAAGCTCTCCTCCATCTCGATCTGCTCGGGCGTGTCGGGCGGGCAAGCGATACCGGTAATCGACGAGCGGCGCGTATACAGATCGACCAGGTCAAACGCCAGCTTTTTGGCGTTCTTGCGCGCCTTATTGGTGGCACGCGTCCAGTCGGCGGTATTGAGCCTGGTCAGGCGCGGCTTGTCACCGTCGGGGCCAACATAGCGCGTGATGCGGTCGACCTGCTCGAGCGGCACGTAGAGTTTGTCGCCGTCGGCATATTCCAGCAAAAAGTAGTCGCGCTCCTTGCCGCCCACTTCCTGGCGCGCGATCTCGCTAAAGAGCGCGATGCCGTGAGTGGCGTGCACCACGTAGTCGCCCGGCTTAAACGGGAACGTGATCTGCGTAATGTCCACCTTGCGGCGGCTGCGCGCGCGGTTGGCGTCCATGCGGGCGTTGAGGTCGGCGATCGAGAACACGGCCAGGTTGGCGTCGGGCACCACCACGCCCTGCGGCAGGGCGGCATCGACAAAGGTCACGCGTCCGCGCGAGATGGTGGGCACGGCGGCACCGGCGGCAGCCTGCGCGGCGCCCGCCTCGAGTGAGCGGGCGTTGAGCGCATCGGCGTGGCGCTCGCGAATCGAAGCATGGGCCTGTTGGCGGACAGCACGGTCGGCAAAATCCGCCGCCGCCACGCGCACGCGGTCGCCGATAACGCCGGCGTTTTCGGGGGCGGCCGTCAGCGACTCCTCAAAGGTAATGCCTTCGTCGCCAAAGGTGAGCTCCATCGACTCGCGCGCACCGCGGTCGGGAATGGCAAACACGCAGGCGTAGCGCTTGCCCACAACCTCCTGAATGCGCGTCATAAATCGATTGTCCGAGCCCGCAATGGCCGGCTGCTCAATCTTGAGCTCGGCCGCAACCGCGCCGCCGGCACGAATCAGACTCACGTAGTTCAGACGCTGCTGAGCACCAAAGTCGAGCTGTTGGGCGCGCACGTACAGACCGTCCAGACGGTCAATCCCCGCCTCGCCGGCACGGGCCTCGATATCCTCGTAGGCGCGCAGGCAGTCATCGAACAGCGAGCGCGGCTCGGACAGGACCACAAGCGCTTTGCCGCTCACATGCGCCAACGGACTCACGGTCTGGCCGTACATCACCGGCAAAAAGCGGTCGAGCTCGGGCGTGACGATGCGCGCGTCCACCATCTCGAGCAGCGCCGCCAGCTTGCTATCGCTCTGGCTGGCGCGATAGAGCGCCACATGCATGTTGTGGACGGCGTCGTCGGTGAGTGCGAGCTCGCGACAGGGGAAGATCTCGATACTGTCCTCGTTGCCGATGGTCTGGCCCGTTGAGCTCACCATGCGGCGGATGCGGTCGATCTCGTCGCCGAAAAACTCAATGCGCACGGGCGCCTTTTCCTGTGCAGGGAACACCTCGACGGTGTCGCCGTGTACGCGGAACAGACCGGGCGCGTCGGCGGCGCCGGCATTGGTGTAGCCCATGCCCACCAGGCGCTGCGGCACCTCGTCAAAAGGAATCTCCTCGCCCACCGCAAAGGTTGTCGACTCCCAGTAGCGGCTCTCGACCGGCGGCACGCAGCGCAGCAGCGCGCGGGCCGAGGCAACCATAATGCAGTTGTCGCCGCGCACGATGCGTCCCAGGGCCTCGCAGCGCTGCGCCACCACGGCATCGTCGGGCGCCTGCTCGCGCCACGGATAGTCCTTGCGCTCGGGGAAGCGGCACACGTGTGCCAGGCCCACATAGGCGGCCAAGCTGCGTGCGGCACGGTCGGCGGCATCCTCGCCGCTCACGATGTAGACCGTCGGGCGCGGACGGCGCGCAAACTGGGCGGCCGCCATAAGCGTGCGGCCCGACTGCGACACGGCCAGCGTCACGTCCTCGCCGGCATCGAGCCCGGCCTCGACGGTCTGCAGCGCCTCGGCAGTGTAGAGCTGCGCGGCTATACGGTGAATGAGCATGCTGTTCCTCCGGCATCGCAACGCCAAAAGCCCGCCGGGGCAAGCTCGGCGGGTCGTACGTCAAATATATTGTCTGTCATGGTAGCGCATGGAGAGGACTCCGACTCAAGGGCAAACCCGGCCCCGCAAAAAACGCCAGACGAAGATGCGTTCCGCCCTACCCCGTCACGCGCACGCTGGGGCACAAATCTGCCAGCGGACACTCGCCGCACTTGGGTTTGCGGGCGTCGCAGATCTCGCGACCGAAGGTAATCCACTGATGGTTGACCGACTCCCAATACTCGTGCGGCAAAATCTTGAGCAGATCCTGCTCGGTCTTGAGCGGCTCCTTGGCATGCGTCTTGGGACTCAACATCAGGCGGTGCGCAATGCGGTTGACGTGCGTGTCCACCGCAATGCCCTCCACGATGCCATACCCCACGTTGAGCACGATGTTCGCCGTCTTGCGTCCCACGCCCGGCAGCTTTACAAGCTCCTTCATGTCGGCCGGCACCTCGCCGCCATAGTCGGCGACGATCATCTGCGCGGCCTCGACGGCATGCTTGGCTTTGCTCTTGTAGAAGCCGAGTGACTTGATGGTGTCTGCCACGTCAGCCACGCTCGCCCCGGCCATGGCCTCGGGCGTGGGCCACTGGGCAAACAGCCGCGGCGTCACCTTGTTGACCTGCGCGTCGGTCGTTTGCGCCGAGAGTAGCACCGCGATCAGCAGGCGGAAGGGATTCTCGTGGTCCAAAAAGCACTCGACCGGGCCATAGCGACGGTTGAGGCGCCCGCACACCTCGATGGCGCGCTCGCGCTTGGCGGCATTGGTCTCGCGTGGCATAACGACTCCTCGGCTCAACGGCACAATAAACTTATGGGCACAATTGTCCCACGTCCGAGACGCTTACGCCTCCAAGAATGCGCCGGTCTGACGGCTCCACAGGCTCGCGTACTCGCCACCCGCCTCGACGAGCTGCGCATGCGTGCCGTCCTCGACAATCTCACCATCGGCCAGCACCACAATGCGGTCGAGTGCCGCCACGGTGGACAGGCGGTGCGCCACCACAATGGAGGTGCGCCCGCGCATCAGGTTCTCGAGCGCCTCCTGCACCAGCGCCTCGGACTCGCTGTCAAGGGCAGAGGTCGCCTCGTCGAGCACTAGAATCGGCGCATCGGTTAGGATGGCGCGGGCGATAGCCACGCGCTGACGCTGGCCGCCCGAGAGCTTGACACCGCGCTCACCCACCATGGTGTCAAAGCCACGGGGCAATCGGTCGATAAACTCCAGGGCATTGGCCAGGCGCGCGGCCTCGCGAATCTGCTCATCAGTGGCGTTGGGACGACCGTAGGCAATGTTTTCGCGAATGGAGCGGTGGAACAGCAGCGCCTCCTGCGGCACGTAGGCAACCTGGCGGCGCAGGCTTTGCTGCGTGCAGCGCGAGACATCCTGACCGTCCACGAGCACGCGGCCGCCCTGAACATCGTTCAGGCGCAGCAGCAGCTTGGTAAGCGTCGTCTTACCCGAGCCCGATTTGCCCACCAGGCCCACGCGCTGGCCCGCCGCCACATGAAGTGTCAGGTCATCGAACACGTTCTCGCCCGCCGCAGCGTCACGGTACGCAAAGCTCAAGTGCTCAAAATCAATTGCGCCCTCGCGCACCTTGAGCTCGGGGGCGTTCTCGTCGTCTGCCACCAGACGCGGCTCGTCCAGCACGCGCGTCATCTCTGCCGCATCGCCCAAAGCGCGGTTAATACGCTGCATCATGGAGCTCAC
>URQD01000003.1:0-60540 GCA_900549905.1 uncultured Collinsella sp.
GATGCGACACTGAATGTGTCCATCCTCGCAGTATCCGGTTCTCAAGGTGCACGCCCCGCGGCTGATCCGGTCCGACCGGGCCGCGCGGCAAGGAGATATATTGCCAGACCGCGAAGCCCTGTGGGTCGTCAATTCCACTCTTCACAAGTCCTACACAACATATCGCTTTCTATAGCTAATAGAAAGACTGGTGCGGATCTTCCGCACGTATCAGATGATGACCCTTTGGTTTAGAAATATATAGAGATCGGTCACCTGTAAGTGTCTATCTACCCGCGCTTTTAGCAATGTAAACCGCGCTTCAGATAAAAAGAGGGAGCGCCGCGCACAACGCGACACTCCCCTAGCGATTCAAGAGAATCTATTAGGCCTCGAGAGCCTTCTTGGCAATGGCAGCCAGCTCGTTGAAGGACTCGATGTCCTCGTAAGCCATCTGAGCCAGGACCTTGCGGTCGAGCTCGATGCCGGCAACCTTCAGGCCGTGCATGAACTGAGAGTAAGAGATGTCGTTCAGGCGAGCAGCAGCGTTGATACGGGTGATCCAGAGAGAACGGATCTCGCGCTTCTTGTTGCGGCGATCACGATACTGATACTGCAGGGAGTGCTGGACCTGCTCTTTAGCATGCTTGTAAGTACGCGAAGCGGCACCGTAGTAACCCTTCGCACGGTGCATAACGGTACGGCGCTTCTTCTTGGCGGCAACAGCGCGCTTAATACGTGCCATGTTCTATCAACTCCTAGACGGTAAAACGAAAAACGGGAACGCGAACTTAGGCGAGACGCGACTTGATGACCTTGCGGTCGGCAGCGGCGATCTCGGTCTCCTGACGGAAGCCACGCTTACGCTTGGTGGACTTCTTGCTCAGGATGTGGCTCTTGAAAGCCTTGGCGCGCATAAGCTTGCCGGTACCAGTCTTGCGGAAACGCTTCTTGGTGCCGCTGTGGGACTTCATCTTAGGCATGAAATACTCCTTAATCGGTTACA
The DNA here is from genome assembly GCA_900549905.1 of uncultured Collinsella sp. Taxonomy (GTDB): domain Bacteria; phylum Actinomycetota; class Coriobacteriia; order Coriobacteriales; family Coriobacteriaceae; genus Collinsella. The sequence continues at coordinate 986 of URQD01000003.1, forward strand.
GAACACTAGTTACTTGCTATCGCTTGCCGCTTTATCCTCATCGAAGGCGCCCTTAATCGGGGCGAGCAGCATAAGCATGTTACGGCCTTCCATCTTAGGCTTGGACTCGACCGTAGCGTAAGGCTTGAGATCCTCGGCGAGACGCTCGAGAACGTTAAGGCCCTGCTCCGGGTGAGCCATCTCACGGCCGCGGAACATGATGGTGATCTTAACGCGTGCGCCCTTCTTGAGGAAACGCAGAACGTGGCCCTTCTTGGTCTCGTAGTCGCCAACGTCGATCTTGGGTCGGAACTTCATTTCCTTGACCTCGACCTTGGACTGGTTCTTACGAGCAGCCTTGGCCTTCATGGCCTGCTGGTACTTGAACTTACCGTAGTCCATGACCTTGCAGACCGGCGGCTCCGCGTTGGGAGCGATCTCGACCAGGTCGAGACCCTGATCGTCGGCGACGCGCTGGGCATCGCGGATGGCGAACAGGCCGAGCTGAGAGCCATCGACGCCAATCAAACGACACGAAGATGCAGTGATCTCGTCGTTGATGCGGGTGTCATCAGACTTAGCTATTTTCCCTACCTCCATTCATAAAAAAATAACCCGGCGCTTCTCAGCAACCAGGTCGTACACATAGACTTCCTCGATTTGAGGAAGGGAATCTAAGTTGTATGACCAGTCAGCTGCTCATTGGCGCCAAAAGGTGGGAACCCTCAGGTTCCTCTTTAGGGCATTGCGGGAACAACGCCTTGCGAATAATAACACGTACAGCGCGTTATCACATTACGTACACGAAAAAGGGACCTTGACCCCCTTGAACGCTCGCTTGCATGTATGGTGCTCGAGGCGAGACTCGAAGGGCCTTCGCTTCGCGAAGCCCCGGGCTTCGGGCGCGTGGCGCCCTCGCCACGCTCCGCTACAAACAGGCCACAGGCCTGTTTGCTTAACGCTTCGCGCGCTCACGCGAGTTCGGCACGAAAAAGGGGGCCGCAACCCCCTTGAACGCTCACTTGCATGTATGGTGCCCGAGGCGAGACTCGAACTCGCACGTTGTTGCCAACGGTGGATTTTGAGTCCACTGCGTCTGCCAATTCCGCCACTCGGGCACGCAATGCGTGAGTTAGTTTATCACAGCTTTCTACCGATTAGTCCGAAAATGGAACTTCGAGCATTTCGATGAGTTCGACCGTGCGGAGCATCTCGCGCCGACGGCATCCGCGACCGTCGACCGAAGCCTCACCCATCTGGTTATCGTAAGGGTCCTCGCGCATGCCGTCGAAAGAGGGCTCAAACTCTGCCTGGAATCGATTGTTGGCCACCATACGCCACGGGTCGAGATTGCCAAAGTAGTGACGGCGGCGCCACTCCTCCCCCATCCTGCGAGCAGAAGATCCAAATGACACGTCGGCGTTGAGCCATCCGGTCTGCGGCGTATAGAACTCTGCCCAGTCGTGCGACCCCACCGAATCGGGCGCAACATACAGGCCGCTCTGCCAACGGGCAGGCACGCCCGCGATACGGCACATGGTGATAAACGTGAGCGCCATAACGCCGCAATCGCCGCGGAGCGAATGCGCGCAGTCATCGGCAATAGATCCCAAAAGCAAGTACGGCGGCTGATAGCGATAGTCGATGTACTGCGTCAGGTAATCATAGATAGCACGGGCGCGATCGAGCGGATCCTCGAGCCCGTCAATGACACGGGCTGTCAGCTGCTGTAGATACGGCGTGAATGCAATGTGCGGACGGTCCTCGGAGGTGTCCACGGGCAGTGGCGCGTCCATGCAAGGATGCACCGGAAGCGCACCCCCATAGATATCGCAATAGGCGGCATCGATGTGATAGCGATAGGTCACCGAGAATGAATGTTCAGTCGAAGATGTCCAAGAGGCAGTACGAGCCGAGGCGTTCGCAGGGGCAATGGCCCCCTCCGACGTCATATCAAGTATCACGACCTGGGACTGCTGGCGGCAGGTGGCGGCAACGGGAAGCCACGCGCGAACGGTCTCCCCCTCCAAAGCACCAGGGACAGATACGCATGCCTTAAGCGTGATGGCGCGAGACAGCCCGCCCTGCGACTCCATCTCCTCGAGCATCTGGTTGCGCAGCGCAATTCCATCCGTAGAATCGGGACGCAGGCCCGGAACCTCCTTGGGGTACACGCGAAGCGAATCGAGGAAGTTGTCGAGAACAAACAGCTCGCCATCGATAAAGCGCCAGTCTATACGCTTGCGATTAATCAGGTCATCAAACTGATCTTCGGTAAACTCAGGCCACTCCTCGCGAATCATCGCAATGGCCCGATCGCGCGACACCGAAAAATGAAGCGGCGTCTCGAGCATGCGATACCGCTCGGCACGAACACAAGCAGCCAGCGAAGGCTCAAGGTTCTGCTCCAAAAGGCGATCGCAGGCAGCAACAGCCTGCGTCAAATACCCGGCATCCATAAGACGAAGAATCTCAGGCGGCAGTCCAACATCGAGATGACGAAAGTCATCACAGCAAACATCAGCAGAGCAACCAACTGGACCCTCGTCAATAACCTTCCCATCCGAAGGCAGCACATTAATAACAGCCATACCAAAACTCCAAGTCACTAGAACGCTTGAAGCCCATTGTAGCGAGATAAAAAGAAAGCCCCACCAAGGGAGCCATCAACACCGCTGAACGGTAGTCAAATAAATAATTCAGCCTCGTAACCCTGCGGCGTTAAACGAAGGAAGCCCCGTCCCCCGGAGCTGTTTTCTTGGCGCGACTTCTGGCAAAGCCAGGTGAGCGCAAAGAAAACAGTGTAGGGGGACGGGGCTTCCGGTGGGAAGTTTAGCGACGCTTACGCCTTGTTGACGGAGCCAAACTCCTCCATGAGCTCCTTGGTGCGGGCAACGATGTTGTCGCGACCAGGCTTGAGGAGCTTGCGGGGGTCAAAGCCCTTGCCCTGCTGATCCTTGCCAGCCTCGATGTACTCGCGGACGCCCTTGGCGAAGACGAGCTGCAGGTCGGTGTTGACGTTGATCTTGGAGATGCCCAGGGAGATGGCCTTCTTGATCTGATCCTCGGGGATGCCGGTGCCACCGTGCAGGACGAGGGGCAGGTCGCCGGTCTGGGCCTTGATCTCGCCCAGACGCTCGAAGGAAAGGCCAGCCCAGTCGGCGGGGTACACGCCGTGGATGTTGCCGATACCGCAGGCGAGGAAGTCGACGCCCAGGTCAGCGATCTGCTTGCACTCAGCAGGATCAGCGAGCTCGCCGCTGGAAGTCACGCCGTCCTCGGTGCCACCGATGCCGCCGACCTCGGCCTCGATGGACATGCCCTTGGAGTGGGCAAGCTCAACGAGCTCCTTGGTGCGGTCGAGGTTAAGCTGGAAGGTCTCCTCGTGAGAGCCGTCATACATGATGGACGTGAAGCCGGCCTCGATGCACTTGAAGCAGTCCTCGTAAGAACCGTGATCGAGGTGAAGGGCGACGGGAACGGTAACGCCCGTGGCCTCGACGGCAGCCTTGACCATGTCGGCGCAGACCTTGAAACCGCCCATCCACTTAGCGGCACCAGCGGTGCACTGAAGGATCAGCGGAGACTTGGCCTCCTCGGCGGCCTGGAGAATAGCCAGGGTCCACTCGAGGTTGTTGGTGTTGAAGGCACCGAGACCGTACTTGCCGGCCTCAGCCTTCTTGAGCATGTCTGCTGCGTTGACGAGCATAAAAGAAACCTCCTGTAAGGTTGCTCCGATAACGCCTGAGATTTTACCACGGCGCACCCGAGCATAAACGTTCGTTTGTTCACGAATATCGTCCAAACAGACTTTTTTGACCGTTTGCCCTACGGAATCGACCCGTTGGGGAAAAATAGCTTGACGTCTGGACGCTTCTCGTGCTTCAAAAGCCGACCATTAAGCTACATCTGCATGAAAGGGTTCTGTATGAGCTCGCGTGCCATGGTGGTCGAATCGCCATGGCCGGTTAGGCAAACGGTATCGGGCGGAAGCAGCTGGGCGAGCTTGGAGAGCGAGCGCAGAATAGCCGCCCCATCTCCTCCAGAAAGATCGGTGCGGCCGTGCCCACCCGGAAACAGGGTGTCGCCCACAAAGGCAATGTTCCCCTGCTCGGTGGCAGCAAACAAGACGATCCCGCCCGGCGTATGCCCCGGCGTCTCGATCACCTGCAGGCAGATATCGCCCACCTCGATAGCATCGCCCTCGGCGAGCAGGCGCGTCGGCTCCCCGGGGTCGGGCGTCTCAATGCCCCACATAGCTCGCTGCTCCTCGATGTTCGCATGCGGCACCGTCACATCCTTAGCACACAGCTCATACTGGCAGCCCTCGCCAACGGTGGTTCGCACGCCGGCAACACCACCAACATGATCGGCATGGCCATGAGTGCATACGGCGCCAAGCACGCGTACGCCGGGATGCTCGGCTCGAATATGCTCCACCAAACGCTCGCCTTCCCATGCGGGGTCGACAATCACGCACTCGTTGTCCGAAATAACAGCATAGCTATTGGTCTGAATGGGACCGTTTACGAGCGTCTCAATCTCGACCGATCCCTTGGGAGTTAAATCCAAGGACACAGCACTCATGCCCCTCTCCTCTCTATAGAACTCGAGGCATCAAACGATGCCTCGAGTGTAGCGAATATCGATAATGTGGCACGTTCGTCGCGACTAAACGCGGCGCTTAAGCTGGGCTCCACCCTCGCCGGGCATCAGGCGGCGCGCGTCGTAGACCGAGTCAACGCTGCTGATAGAGGCCAGCAGCGGATCCAGACCGCTCGCGTCCGAGATCTCGACCATAAAGCGCAGGGTTGCAATACCCTCGCGGTTGGTCGACGTGGCGGCAGAAAGGATATTGCCACCCGCATCGCCAATGGCAATGGTGACATCCTTGAGCAGGCCCATGCGGTCCAGGCACTCGACCACGATCTCGACCTGGAAGAGGGTGTCGGCAGCGCCGTCCCACTCCACTTCGATCATGCGCTCGGGATGCTCCATAAGACCCTTGACGTTGGGACAGTTGGCGCGATGCACCGAAACGCCACGACCGCGCGTGATGAAGCCGACGATGTCGTCGCCCGTCACGGGGTTGCAGCAATGAGCCAGACGGACCAGTAGGCCGCTGTTGCTCTCGCCCTTGACGATAATGCCGTTGCTGGCGCTCTTGCCGCGCTTTTGCGGCTTGCGGTTGGAGCCGCGGGCAGGCTGCTTCACGACCTCGGCGATAGCCTCGGCCTTGGTGAGCTGTTCCTCGGGCTTGGGGTCCAAGATTTGCTCGACTTTGTTACCCACGGCGCGCGGGGCAACCTTACCGGCGCCAACGGCGGCAAACAGGTCCTCGAGCTGCTTGTAATTAAACTGCTCCGCCACGGCGTTGAGCGCACGCGTGGATCGCGGCGTAGAGATGCCATACCCGCGCTTGCGCAGGTCCTTGGCCAGTATATCGCGGCCGGCAGCAGCGTCATCGTCTTTGGTCGCGGCGGCGAAGTAGCGGCGGATCTTTGACTTGGCGGAAGGTGTCTTAACGATCTTGAGCCAATCACGCGACGGCTTGGAACTCTTGTTGGTCAGGATCTCGACGCGGTCGCCCGTCTTGATCTCGTGTGTGAGCGGGGCCACCGCACCGTTAATCTTGGCGCCGACGCAGTGGTTTCCCACCTCGGTGTGAACGGCGTAGGCAAAATCGAGCGGCGTGGAGCCGGCACGAAGCGCCATGACCTCGCCCTTGGGCGTAAAGACGAAGATCTCTTGATCGAAGAGGTCGACCTTCAGCGAATGCAGGTATTCCTTGGCGTCGGTGATCTCATCAGACGCAGCCCAATCGAGCGAATGTTTGAGCCAGTTAATCTGGTCGTCCAAACGTTGAGCGTCATTGGTCTTGGAAGCAGACGATCCGCCCGATTTCTTATACAGCCAGTGGGCGGCAATGCCGTACTCGGCCTGCTCGTGCATCTCGTAGGTACGAATCTGAATCTCGAGCGGACGAGCCGTGGGGCCGATAACCGTCGTGTGGAGCGACTGGTAGTTATTGACCTTGGGCATGGCGATATAGTCTTTAAAGCGACCGGGCATGGGGTGCCACAGCGTATGTACCGCACCGAGTGTGGAGTAGCAATCGCGCACCGAATGCGTGATGACGCGCAGTGCCACCAGGTCGTAGATCTCGGAGAATTCCTTGCCCTTGCGCTTCATCTTTTGGTAGATGGACCAATAGTGCTTGGAACGGCCGTTGATCTGGAAGTCTTCCAGGCCAATGCGGTTGAGCTCGTCGGTGAGCGTCTTGATGGTCTCGGCCAGATAGCGCTCGCGAACCTCGCGCGACTCAGCCACCATGCGTGCGATGCGCTGGTAGGCATCGGGCTCAAGGTAGAAGAAGGACAGGTCCTCGAGCTCCCACTTAATAGAGCTCATGCCCAGACGGTCGGCCAGGGGCGCATACACGTCCATGGTCTCGCGGGCCTTAAACAGGCGACGGTCCTCGCGAAGGGCCGCCAGCGTACGCATGTTATGCAGGCGGTCGGCAAGTTTGACGATGATAACGCGGATGTCCTTGGACATGGCGAGGAACATCTTGCGCAGCGTAAGCGCCTGCTTCTCGTCCATGCTATCGACTTCGATGTTGGTGAGCTTGGTCACGCCATCGACGAGCTCGGCTACCGTATCGCCAAACAGGCCGGAAACATCGGCAAGCGAGGTCTCGGTATCCTCGACGGTATCGTGCAGCAGCGCGGCGCACACCACATCGCAGTCCATCTTGAGATCGGCCAAAATGATGGCCACCTCGACGGGATGGTTAATGTACATCTCACCCGAGCGGCGCTTTTGGTTGCAGTGCTTCTCGGCAGCAAAGCAATAGGCCTGCTCCACCTTAGAAAAGTCGTCCTCATTCATATATTTGAGGCACAGGCGCTCCAGTTTGTCGTAGCTGTCCGCCATAATCTCGGGCGGCAGCTCATCGGCATGCTTATAGTGCTCCATCTCCGAAAACGGCTGGAGGGTGGAATCATGGGCGGTACGGGCTGCGGCATCCATCGAGGTCCCCTTCCCCTAGGCCCGCGGTACGATCGGGCGGTTAACTTTGGCTAGCATATCAGAAGCGCACGAATCGAGCGCCCAGCTCCGGAAAGCCGAGAACTCCATGCGCGAGCGCAAGCCCTCCAAATAGCGAATTGACCTGCTCAATTGCACGCGGCCAGGGTTTTCGGCCATCGCGATGCGACGGGTGTCGTCAAACCCCGAAACGCGACAGAAACCAAGCTCTTCGAAGATTCCCAGGCCGCTTTCCACCGAGCGCTCGTCGACCGGCGTGCGAGCATCGATGGCAAGGCACATCTGCGCGATGTCGATATCGCTCGCGCTAAAGGAATCGTCCCCGGTCTTGCCGCGGTTGGAGCGCCACATGGTTTGCAGCGCGCGATAGAGCGTGACGAGCTCGTCGCGCTCGGGCGCATAGCAGTCGAGTAGGCGCTCGTTAATGCGAGCGTCACGCGACGAATAGAGCAGGTGGATCACGGCAGGTTGGCCGTCGCGACCGGCGCGTCCGCTCATCTGGTTAAACTCAATCGCGCCAAACGGCATGTGATAGAGCACGACATGGCGAATATCGGGAAGGTTGACGCCCTCGCCAAAGGCAGAGGTCGAGACGATGCAGCTGAGGCTTCCGTCACGAAACGCCTCCTCTACGCGATGGCGGTCGGTGCGCGTAAGGCCCGCGTTGTAAAAGGCGATATGCGACGCGTAGTCGGGAACGCGTTTGCGTAGCGTCTTGGCAAGCGCCACGGACTGATCACGCGAGTTGACGTAGATGACGGTCTTCTCCCCCGTCGCCACGATTGACACCAGGCGGTTTTCGCGGCTCGCAAGATCTCGGTCATCCTCGAGCTGCAAATTCTCGCGCACCGTCTCGTCGACCACCGTACGGGTAATCGGTAGCACGCGGGCGAGCTCGGCCACAACCGGAGCCGTTGCGGTGGCAGTTGTGGCCAGAACGACCGGGTCGCCCAGAGCCTTGAGGATATCGGGCATGTCGAGATAGGCGCTGCGGTCGCCGCCCTTGGCAAGACCGGCATGATGCGCCTCATCGATAACGACAAATCCGATACGCCCCGAGCGCGCAAAGCGGTCGCGGTGAATAGACAGGAACTCAGGCGTCGTGAGCACGATGCCGGTGCGGCCCGAAGCCAGGCCGGCAAACACGTCATCGCGCGCTGCTTCCACGGTCTCGCCGGTCAACACGCCCACGCCAATCCCAAGCGCAGCCATCGTCGATGAGAGGTGATAGGCCTGGTCGGCAACGAGCGCACGCAGCGGATAGACAAAGATGCTCGCACGCCCACGAAGGACCGCCTCGCGCGCGGCGTGCACATGGAAGATAAGAGACTTGCCGCGCCCCGTTCCCATAACGGCCAGAACACTTTGGTGATCGGCCAGGGCATCGAGTGCCTCGACCTGCGCGCGGTGCGGCTGGACGAAGCCTGCGCTGGTTCGAGCCGATAAAGCTATGGATAAGCGAGCGCGTGAGCTCGGTATAAGAAAGCTGGGCGAGCGTCTCGCGTTTACGCAACTCCAGGCGCAGGCCAGAATCCGCCGGTTGTACGCCGCGACGAAGCTCACATGCCGGGTCGTCAACGCTGGGCGCCGCGGTATCGCGCACCAAGACATCTTTGATCATGAGCTTGGGTTTTACGCGACCTTGCCAATGCTCGGCCACGGCCTCGAACACCAAATCGACAGCGCTGTCGCAATTGATGAGCTTATCGATCTGCGGCACGCGGAACATAATGGCCGGCACACTCGCGGCGCCATCGGTCGCCACGAAGCGCATGTGCTCGCCGGTTTTGCCCACCACGGCGCGATCGCACATTGTCACGCCCTCGGCCGCCAACAGCGGCACCTTGTTGCCCTGGCCAAACGGCTCAAGACGGGAGATCTGCTCGATGGTCTCGATATTCAGCTCGGAAAGGTCGACGGTGGCGGCAACCTCGTCGGTGTCCTCAAAGTCCTCGGCGGGAAGTTCGGACAGCACGGCGGAAAGACGACGACTGAACTCGTCGAGCTTGGACGCCTCGATGGTCACGCCCACCGCACCCGCATGCCCGCCGCGACGAATCAGCAGATCGGAGCAGCGTTCTACGGCGTCGAACAGGTTGACCTTACCCACCGAGCGACCCGAACCGCGAGCGATACCGTCTTCGATCGAGAAGAGCAGCGCCGGCACGTGATAACGGTTGGTCAGACGGCTCGCTACGATACCCTTGACGCCCTCGTGCCAGCCCTCGCCACCCACGACGATTGCGCGACCGCCATCATAAGTCTCCTCGACCTTTGCCATGGCGTCGCGTGTGAGCTCCGCCTCGATCTCGCGGCGCTGACGGTTGATTTCCTCGAGCTCGGCCGCCAGCGCGCTTGCCTCGATAGGATCGCGGGCAAGCAGCAGGTCGAGCGCCAGCTTGGGATCAGCCATGCGGCCGGCAGCGTTTAAGCGGGGGATGAGCGAAAACGACAAGCCATCGGCCGTAATGCTAGAGAGGTCGGCCTTGGCGAGCGCGGCCAGCGCGATATAGCCGGGGCGGGCCGTCACGCGCATCTGCTGGATGCCCTCGGCGACCAGTGCGCGGTTCTCGGGCGTGAGCGGCATCATGTCGGACACTGTGCCCAGCGCCGCGACCTCGATTAGCGAACGCCAATACGACGGCCTGCCCAGGCGCTCACCCAGGACTTGCACCAGCTTGAGCGCCACACCAGCACCGGCAAGTTCACGCGAGGGCCCCTCATCCTCGAGCTTGGGGTCGGTCAGGGGCACACCCTGCGGCACCTGGTCGGAGGGCTCGTGATGGTCCGTGACCACCAAATCGATCCCCAGGCTCTCCAGATAGGAGACTTCTTCCTTGGCGGCAATGCCGTTATCGACGGTCACGATCAGGTTGGGTTGGGCGAGCTCGTTGACGCGGTCGAGCGCCGCACGCGACAGGCCGTAGCCCTCGTCAAAGCGATGCGGAATAAACGGCGTGACGTTGGCGCCAAACGAACGTAGCGCCTCGGTCAACAGACAAGTCGACGTAATGCCGTCGACGTCAAAATCGCCAAAGACCGCGATGTGCTCGTGGTTGCGAATAGCGCGCTCGACGCGGTCGGCAACGACCGCCATGCCCGGAATAATGAGTGGGTCGGCCCAGTCGCGATCGAGCGAAGGCGTCAAAAACAGCTGGCCTTCCTCGATGGATGTTATGCCGTGCGCAACCATAATGCGCGCCACCAGCCCGGGTATGCCCAGGCCAGCCGAAAGCTCCTTTTCGAGCTCGGGGTTTTGCCGAGCGACTGCCCAGCGATGCGTCGTCTTAAGCGATGACATAGGCGCCCACCCCCGATAGGGGCAGGTCGCCGCGATACCTCTCACGGTTCATAGCGATGAGTCCTCTGTGTATACCCGCTTCGGCAGGCAGATCTGTTGAACGGATTTATTATACCGTGCAGCGCGGACGCACAACGTCCAGCACGCCGCGGTTTCGATAAACGAGGGCGGTAATACCCTCGAAATAATCGAGCGTTTCTGACGCACGGACGCATGCGAGCGTCTAGCATATCCATTCAAAACGGATTCACGAGCAAAGGGAGTCACAAGAGCATATGAAGCAATGGGTTGGACTGGGCAAGTTTCTTGCGGGGCACATGCAGGTCATCGTTCCGATTTGCGTGACGCTCGGCGTGCTCTTTCCCCGGCAGATCGGCGTGCTCAAGCCCATCGTTCCCGCCCTGTTTGCCTTTATGACGTTCCAAGGTGCGCTCAGCAACACCTTTCACCAGGTGGCCGAGGTGTTCCGCCGTCCCCTACATTTGATTTTGGCGTTATTTGTCTCGACCGTGCTCATCCCCATCGCGGCGTATGCCATGAGCTCACTGTTCTTTGGTTCCAACCCAAACCTTGTCTGCGGCATCGTGCTCGAGTACAGCGTACCCGTGGCAGTCACCGCCTTTATGTGGATTAGCATGTTCGGCGGCAACGGCCCGCTCGCGCTCACCATCATCCTGACGTCCTCGGTCATCTCGCCCGTGACGATTCCGCTCACGCTCAAGCTCCTGCTGGGTGCCACCGTCGCAATCGATGTTCCGGGCATGATGCAGAACATGGCCTTTATGATCGCCATCCCTGCCGTGTTCGGCATCGTGATCAACGAGCTCACGCGCGGATGGGGACATGAGAAACTCTCCCCCGCGCTTTCGCCCGCCTGCAAGTTCATGATGATGGGGGTCATCGCGTCCAACTCCACCGCCATGAGCGAGTACGTGTTGCACATGAATGTTGAGCGCTTGGAAGTTGCCCTCTTTATTTTGGTCTTCGCCATCAGCGGCTTTGTCGTCGGTTTTCTGGTCGCCCGTGCGTTGCACCTGCCGTATAGCGAGACGACCACCATGTGCTTTACCTGCGGCATGCGTAACATCTCTTCGGGCGCCGTCATCGCCACGCAGTACTTTCCAGGCGAAGTCGTGTTTCCCGTCATGTGCGGAACGCTGTTTCAGCAGGTGCTCGCCTCGGTTATCGGACATCTCTTTGAGCGCCTGACCGGCGAGGAGCGCGCCGCCCAGCGCAAGCGGGTCGAGGCTGGCCGCGACGCCATGGCGCGCTAGGCTGTCCGCATTACGCGGGTGTTAGTCTTGCTATACGAGCGTTTCCAGATGCGCACGCAGACGCTCAGCATCGATATCGAGCGTCGTCTCAGCATTGACTTGGGCCAAACGATAGCCGACAAAGTATGGCGAAACCACCCAACGCGGCAGCGCCTTGGCAATGGTCCGACCGCCCAGGTGATAGAAGAACAAGTTGTACGACTCTGCGCGACCACCGTGGTGCTCGTTTAGGATATAGCGCAGAGCTACCTGAATCGCATCGGCAAAGAGATCCGCCTCGGCTTGGTCTCGTGCGTCATCGCTGGCGGCGATTCCCTGTGGGGCTGAAACGTTGATCTCAAAGAACCCCATGATCGGTTCGGTTGAGATATTGACCGAGATTCTCCCCTGTTGCCAGACATTGATGCCTTCGAAATTGGCAGAAGTCAGCGAAGCATAGCCGTCTTCCTGCTCCAAACCCACAATCTGCATGTGCGGATGGACCAGACTGCCGCCCGAAAGTGGGCCCCTGTTCTTGTACATGAGAACGCTGCGATACTGCCGGGAGTCAATCATCCGCTGCCAGCAATCCAGGGAAAACCGCATAACATGATGCAGCTCGTCCGGCGCATAGGTCACCAGGTCGGCGTCATGGTCGGACGACTCAATCAATACGGTCTGGCGAGTGGCCCGCAAGGTCTTAAACTTATTCTCGAGCCAGATGCAGTCACCGTCGCGCCGGATGATATTGGCGAGTTCCTCGGTATCGCAAAAGGGGCACGCGGTGCCGGGACGACGGTTGTCGTCGGGCTTACCGTTCGCCTGCTGAACGTCAAATACCAGCGCCACGGGTTATACCCCCAGCGGCACGATCTTGGTGCCATGGAGCTCGGAGACGCCCAGTGCCGCCGCCACGGTATCGCGGTTGGCCGTGGAAATGCCGCCACCGGGAAGGATGGTCAGGCGGTCGTCCGCGTACTCGATCAAGCGGACCAGGTTTTCGAAGTTGTCCTCGATCGGCGTACCGGCAGTACCGCCGTGCGTCAGAATGCGCGTGACGCCGCAGTCGGCGAGCGTGTCAATGGCGTCCAGCTGAGCCTCGGGCGAGAGCTGGTCAAACGCCATGTGGAAAGTGATGTCGATAGGATCGCGCTTGCACTCCTCGGTCGCGCAGCCCGCAGCCATCACGAAGGCGCCAAGCGTAAGTTCGTCGAGCGCCCATCCGCCAGCGCAGGGCTTGCAGCAGCCAAAGACCAAGCCGTCAACGCCCGCACTCACGGCAAGGCCCAGATCCATCTCCATCATACGCAGCTCGTCCTGGTTGTAGTGAAAGTCGCCGCCACGCGGGCGAATCATGCACATCACCCGTGCATCGTGCTCGTGAGCATAGTTGGTCGTAGCGCTGATAACGCCGGCCGAAGGCGTAGTGCCACCAACGGCAAGGTTGTCGCACAGCTCGATACGCCTTGCACCGGCATCGATAGCCGCCGGCACCCGCTCAAAGTTCTCGGCACAAAACTCGTACAGCATAGATAGACCCCCAAAGACAGCAGATGTTTTCCGACGGGCATTGTCACACACCCCCATGAAGTTGCGGTGGAATAGGGACTCTTTTGGCCTCTGAGGCTCCCATTTAGTCCCTATTCCACCGCAACATAAAGGGAGTAGTCGTTGGCATCTGCCACAACGTCGATGTTTTGGCAACGACAGCGAAAGCCCGCCAGGGCGAGCAAGGTGCCTTGAAACGAGGCGGCATTGATCTTTTGATCATGCCGCCGAAGTTGAAAGGCAGATTGCCGCTCTGGCGGGCTTGCAGCGTCAAGTAGTTACGGCGTTTGGTAAAACGCCGTAACTATCTAACCACCAAGATATGCTTTGCGGACGTTATCGTCGTGCAGGAGCTCTTGGCCGGTGCCGGTCATGGTGATCTTGCCGGTCTCGAGCACGTAGCCGCGCGTGGCGATCGAAAGCGCCATCTGGGCGTTCTGCTCGACCAGAAGCACCGTGGTGCCGGCTTTGTGCAGGTCCTCGACAATCTGGAAGATCTGCTCGATCAGAATCGGCGCCAGACCCATGGAAGGTTCGTCGAGCATAAGCAGTTTGGGGTTACTCATAAGGGCGCGCCCCATAACGAGCATCTGCTGCTCGCCGCCCGAAAGGGTGCCGGCGACCTGGCGACGGCGCTCCTTCAGGCGCGGGAACTGCTCGTAGACGCGCTCAAGGCCCGGAGCAACCGTGGACTTGGGCTGCGTGTAGGCGCCCATCTCCAGGTTCTCCTCGACCGTCATCTGCAAAAAGGCGCGACGGCCCTCGGGGACCTGAGCCAGGCCCTTACCAACCAGCTTATCGGCGGGCGTATGAGTAATGTCCTCGCCCATAAACTTGATGGAGCCGGTCTTGGAGCGCAGCAGGCCCGAGACCGTCTTGAGCGTTGTGGACTTGCCGGCACCGTTCGCACCGATCAGGGCCACGATCTCGCCCTCGTTAACGTTAAAGGAGATGTCCTTGATGGCGTGGATGGCGCCGTACCAGACGTTGATGTTGTAGACGGAAAGCATCGGCTCTGCCATTTAGTTCTCCCCCTTATCCTGCTTGCCCAGATACGCCTCGATAACGGCATCGTTGTTCTGGATTTCCTCGGCCGTGCCCTTGGCGATGACCTTGCCAAAGTTAAGCACGCAAATACCCTCGCAAATATTCATGACGAGCGACATGTCGTGCTCGATAAGCATGATGGCGATACCAAAGGTGTCGCGAATCTTAACGATGTTCTCCATGAGCTCTGCGGTCTCGGACGGGTTCATGCCGGCGGCAGGCTCGTCGAGCAGCAGCAGCTTGGGGTTGGTGGCAAGCGCGCGGACGATTTCCAGTCGACGCTGGGCGCCGTAAGGCAGCGATCCGGCCTGTTCATTTGCCAGGTGCTCCATATCAAAGATGGACAGCAGCTCCATGGCGCGCTCGTGGGCGGCCTTCTCGTGCTTCCAATACATCGGCAGGCGTAGCACGCCCTCAAAGCCGGAGTAGCGCTCCTGATTGTGCAGACCGACCTTGACGTTGTCCTCCACCGTCATGGTGTTGAACAGGCGGATGTTCTGGAAGGTACGGGCAATACCCATGCGGTTGACCTGGTAGACCGACTTGCCCGAGGTGTCCTCACCGTCGAGCAGGATGGTGCCGTGCGTGGGCTGGTACACCTTGGTGAGCAGGTTGAAGACCGTGGTCTTACCGGCACCGTTGGGGCCGATCAGACCGGCGATCTCGGTCTTGCCGATAGTCAGGCTAAAGTCGTCGACTGCCTTAAGGCCACCAAACTCAATGCCCAGGTGGATGCACTCAAGTGCCGGGCGCTCGCCCAGGTCGCGGTCGGGAACGATGGCGCCAGAAGGATACGGGACCATCTTGCCCTTGTTGAACTCAAATTTACTGGGCATCGGCTGCCACCTCCTTCTTAGAAGCAAAGCGGTCCTTAATGCGTGCGAAGAACGCCTTGAGCTGCGGGTTGTTGGTAAAGACCATGACCAGAATCAACACGATGGCGTAGATGAGCATGCGGTAGTCCGAGAACTGACGGAGCAGCTCGGGGAGCACCGTGAGCAGCGCCGCCGCGATAACGGAACCGCGCATGTTGCCCAGACCACCCAGGACCACGAACACCAGGATGAGGATGGACGTGTTGAAGTCGAACTTGGTGGCGGAGAGCTGCGAGAAGTTACCGCCGAACAGGGCTCCGGCAGCACCGGCGAGGGCAGCGGAAACCACGAAGGCGATCATGCGGTACTCGGTGACGGAGATGCCTACGGACTCGGCTGCAATCTTGTTATCGCGCACGGCCATAATGGCACGGCCGGTACGGCTGCGAACCAGGTTGAGCACGATCACGAGCGCGACCATGACCAGGATGGCGCCGGAAAGGAAGGTCGAATAGGTCGACACACCCGAAGCGCCCTGGGCGCCCTTGATGATGGCGGTGCCGTCCTCGAGCAGGTGCAGGTCGTCGATCGTGGAGTTACCTGTGATGTTAAAGATCACATGCAGGCCGCGGGAGTCGACGCCCACGATAAGGCAGGTGACGATCTCTTTGATGATCTCGCCAAAAGCCAGGGTCACGATGGCCAGATAGTCGCCGCTCAGGCGCAGGACCGGGATGCCGATCAAGAAGCCCAGGATGGCGGCAGCGATGGCGCCGACCACGATACTGATGATAAGGCGCACCGGATCGGAGGGAACGGCGCTCTCGAGGGCGACCGCGGTGACGATGCCCGTGTAGGCACCGACACTCATAAAGCCCGCATGGCCCAGCGACAAGTCGCCCGCGATGCCGACGACGAGGTTAAGGGAGATGGCCATGACGATATAGGCCGTGATGGGAACCAGCTGACCGGCGATCATGCGCGGAATCATATGGTTGGACTGCATAAAGAACACGATGGCGAACGCCACAAGGCACATGGCGTACGTAACAAAGTCGTGACGCGTCTGCTTGTCTTCAAGAAACTTCATAACGCTCACCTACACCTTCTCGGGGACGTACTTGCCCAAGAGGCCGGCAGGCTTGACGAGCAGGACGATGATCAGAACACCAAAGACGATGGAGTTGGCAAGGCTCGTGGAAATGTAAGCCTGTGCCATCGCCTCGATGATGCCGATGAGAATGCCACCGACAAAGGCACCGGGGATGGAGCCGATACCGCCGAAGACGGCGGCGTCGAAGGCCTTGATGCCAGGCATGGCGCCCGTGGTGGGTTGCAGGACCGGCGAGTAGGAGCACAGGAGCACACCGGCGATGGCGGCAAGGGCGGAGCCGATGGCAAACGTCATCGAGATGGTACGGTTGACGTTGATGCCCATGAGCTGAGCGGCGGCTTTGTCCTCGGACACGGCGCGCATGGCTTTGCCCATCTTGGTCTTACCTGTAAAGAACATCAGGCCGGCCATGATAACCAGGCAGGCGACGATGGTGACGAGCGAGACGGCGCTTACATTGAACTTGGCCAAGAACTCCGGCACCTGGAAGGTGACGAGCGAAGTGAAGTTCTTGGGCGTGGCGCCCCACAGAAGCTGCGCGGCGTTCTGCAGGAAGTAAGACACGCCGATGGCCGTGATCAGAACGGCCAGCGGGCCCGCCTGACGCAGCGGCTTGTATGCCAGACCCTCGATGAGAACACCGAGAACGGTACAGACCACACAAGAGAGAATTACAGATGCCCAGCCCGGGAGGCCGAGATACGACGTGGCGCAGAACGAGACATAGGCACCGACCATGATAACGTCGCCGTGAGCGAAGTTCAGCATCTTGGCGATGCCATAGACCATGGTGTAGCCCAACGCGATGATGGCGTAGACGCTGCCCATGGACAGGCCGTTGACCAGGTATTGGATAAAGACCGTCATGTTCCACATCCCCCTTTCGAATAGGTTTCCAGTTAATGTATGAAACAGGGACGTTACACTGTCCCTAGATACCAAGCAAGCAGGGAAGGCCAAAACCTCCCCTGCTTGGGATCAAAACCGCTCTATGTAAGGCGGCTTATTAGGCCTGTACGTACTTGCCGTCGGTGATGACGTACGCCGTGGGCTCCTTCTGGACCTGGCCCTTATCGTTCCAGGTGAGCTTGCCGGTCAGACCGTCAACGGTAATCTTGAGCATAGCCTTAGGCAGCTTCTCGGCGACCTCGGTCGGGTCGGCGTCGACACCAAGACCGGCCTCCTCGAGGGCCTCGGCCACCGCGTGCACGCCGTCGTAAGCGTCGGCGGCAAACTGGTCCGGAGTCTCGCCATACTTATCCTTGTAAGCGTTGACGAAGTCGGCGTTCTTCTCGTCGTCGGCGGAGAACGGGGTCATGAGCAGCAGACCCTCGGCAAGAGAGGTGTCGAAGCCCTCAACGCCCAGGATGCCGTCCATGCCGTCGCAGCCCATCATCTTGACGTCGTAGCCCATGTCCTTGGCGTTCTTGAGCAGGACGGACGCCGGCGTGTAGTAGATCGGCGCAAAGATCATGGTAGCGCCGGCCTGCTTGGCCTTGGTGAGCTGGTTGGTAAAGCTCGTGGCGGAGTCGTCCTTAAAGGTCTCCTCGTCAACAATCTCGAGCTTGGATTTAGCGGCCTGAACCTTAAAGGAATCTGCGATGCCCGAAGAATAGGCGTCGCCGGAGTTATAGAACAGCACGAACTTCTCGTCCGCATACTTCTGCGCCAGGAACTTGGCAGCGTTGACGCCCTGGTTGGGATCGGTAAAGCAAACCTGGAAGACGCAATCCTTGCCCTTGGTGACGTCCTCGGAGGACGCGGACGGAGTGATCATGAACGTCTCGGGGTCGTTACCGCACTCGGCGGCAACGGCAACCGACGCACCCGTGGTGGTCGGGCCGACGAGGGCCTGCATGCCCCAGTCGAGCAGGGTGTTAAAGGCGTTGACGGCCTTCTCGCCGTCGGCCTGGTCATCCTCGGCCTTGCTGGCAAGCGGCAGCTCCTTGGTCGAGAAATCCTTGCAGCCAAGCTCGACACCCTGGGTAACGGACTTGCCGTAGGACGCGTTGGCGCCGGTCAGCGGGCCGATGGTGCCGATCTTAAACGAAGCGTCGCCCGAAGCGGAACCGCTGTCGCCGCCGTTGGAGGAGCAGCCAGCTAGAATAGACATCGCCCCCAGACCTGCTGCGCTCGCGATAACGCTCCTGCGATTCATAACAGGGTTCAATGACTTACCGGTGAGGCTCGACATGCGGCTCTCCTCTCAAATCTCGTCGGGTTTCGGTTACCCAACAGGCCATCCTTCGCCGTGTTCGGCGTTCGCAAAATAGTAGACGCTTTAGTTGAGAAAAGTGGCGATTATTTCAACTTTTCTTTTGTTTTGTCCGTTTATCCATAATTATGCGTATTTCTATTGGTTTATGCAGTTTAGCCACTTTATTGTGTGAAAGTAATGTTTCCATTCTGTTACAAGCGTCCCTGCCCTGATTAAAACAGCCTCACCGGTAGCGCTTTATGCGCACTTAGGCGGCGATGTACTTGCCGTCCTGGATCACATAGGCTGTAGCGGGCTTCTCGACTTGGCCCTCGTCGTTCCACGTGAGCTCGCCCGTCAGGCCCTCGATCTTGATCTTGCGCATGGCCTTGGCAAGATCGCCGGCAATGTCGGCGCCGTCGACCGTAATATCGATGTCTGCCTTATCGATAGCCTCGACAATCGCATGGACGCAGTCATAGGCATCGGCGGCAAACTGGTTGGGCGTCTCGTCGTAGGCGTCCTTATATGCCTTGACGAAGTCGGCGTTCTTCTCGTCGTCGGCAGAGAACGGGGTCATGAGCAGCACACCCTCGGCAAGAGAGGTGTCGAAGCCCTCAACGGAGAGCAGGCCGTCCATGCCGTCGGTACCCATGAGGGTCATGTCGTATCCCATGTCCTTGGCGTTCTTGAGCAAAACGGACGCCGGCGTGTAGTAGATCGGCGCAAAGATGAGCGTGGCGCCGGCCTCCTTGGCCTTGGTGAGCTGGTTGGTAAAGCTCGTGGAGGAGTCGTCCTTAAAGGTCTCGGTATCGACGATATCAAGTTTGGACTCCTTGGCCTGCTCGGCAAAGGCATCGGCAACACCCGAGCTGTACGTATCGCCGGAGTTGTAGAACAGGGCGATCTTGGCGTCTGCATACTTCTCGGCCAAAAACTTGGCAGCACTCGCGCCCATGGTGGGGTCGGTAAAGCAAACCTGGAAAACCGTGGTCTTGTCCTTGGTGACGTCGAGCGACGAGGCCGAAGGCGTGACCATGAGCATGTCGTCGGCAATCTCGCCCGAGACGGCGACGGCGGCGCCGGTGGTAACGGGGCCGACGAGCGCCTGCATACCCCAGTCGCACAGGGTATTGAAGGCGTTGATAGCCTTCTCGCCGTCGGCGACGTCATCCTCGGACTTAAGCGAAAGCTTGAGGTCCTTGGTCGAGAAATCCTTGGCGGCGAGCTTGGCACCCTTCTCGGCCGAAACGCCATAGGTTGCCGCGGCGCCGGTCAGAGGGCCGATGGCACCGATCTTGAAGGTCTTGCCGTCATCGGCGGAGCCGCCGTCCGAGCCACCCGACGAGCAACCAGCGAGTGCGGCGGTGCTGCCGAGCGCCGCAGCGCCGGCGAGAAAGTTCCTACGGCTGAGCGTGCTGTTGATGTTGAACATGGTGTCCCCCTTTTTCGCTGGCCGCGGTGCGGCTGTTTTGCGGTACAGGGCAAACCTTATGGTGCAAACGTTGACAGTTTGTTACGGAAGTTCATTTTTAGCGAGCATGTTTCCAATGTTTCCGCAGCGTTTCGGGGGTGCCGTTTTGTGCGACTCCTGTTGCCTGGCGAGCATGCGCCCTCGGTTCACGCTAGAATGCACTCAACCTTTAAGCGGTTAATCCATCCATAAGATGCACGAAGGAGCTATCTATGAGCGAATCCCTGCGCACCGTGAACGTCGGTCTGATCGGTCTGGGAACCGTCGGCGGCGGCGTGGCCCGTCTGATCAAGAGCCACCACGATGAGTACCTGGCCGCCTACGGCATCGACCTTAAGCTGACCCGCGCCTGCGCGCTTGCCTGGGAGCAGGCCGAGGCGGCAGGCATTGAGCGCGAGGCCTTTACGAGTGACTGGCACGACGTCGTCACCGACCCCGCCGTCGACATCGTCGTCGAGCTGATCGGCGGCGAGCACCCCGCGACCGAGATCTTCACCACGGCCTTTGAGAACGGCAAGCACGTCGTCTCTGCCAACAAGGCCCTGCTGGGCCGTCACGTCGAGACGCTTGCCGAGAAGGCGCGCGCGTGCGGCGTGCAGATTAAGTGCGAGGCCAGCTGCGGCGGTGGCATCCCCATTGTCAGCACGCTCGAGCACGACCTGGTGGGCAACAAGATCCTGACCATCGCCGGCATTCTCAACGGTACCACCAACTATATCCTGTCGCGCATGGACGCCGAGGGCGCCGATTACGCCGACGTGCTCGCCGATGCACAGGCCAAGGGCTATGCCGAGGCCGACCCGTCCGCCGACGTCGACGGCTTCGATGCCGCCAGCAAGACGGCGATCCTCGCCTCCATCGGCTTTGGCACCCGCGTGACCACCGACGACGTATACCAGCAGGGCATCCGCACCATCGGCGCCGAGGACATCGCCCAGGCCCGCGAGCTCGGCTACACCATTAAGCTGCTCGGCATCGCCCGCAACACCGACGCCGGCGTCGACGTCCGTGTGCATCCCACGCTGATCCCCGCCGACCACATGCTTGCCAAGGTCAACGGCGCCATGAACGCTGTCTACGTGGTAGGCGACGCCGTGGGCGAGACCATGTTCTACGGTGCCGGCGCAGGCTCCTTCCCCACCGCGAGCGCCGTCGTGGGCGATATCCTGTCGCTCTCCGAGCAGATCAGCCGCGGCGTGTCTCCGCTGCCCGAGATTGAGCCCTATGGCCACAACCTCGCCTTTAAGCCCATGGACGAGCTCCAGACCAAGTACTATGTGCGCCTGAAGGTCGCCGACCGCGTGGGCGCCCTGTCCGAGACGGTCGATATCTTTGCCAAGCACAACATCTCGATCTCGCTCATTAACCAGGTCGAGGACGGCAAGTCGGGCGTCAGCGATGCCTGCTCGGTCATCTTCTTGACGCATCGCGCGCTCGAGAAGGACATCCAGGCTGCCGCCGCCGAACTCGCCGGCATCGACTGCGTGGCTGAGGTCGCCAACGTCCTGCGCATCGAGGACGTCGAGGCCTGGTCCGAAGGCGTTATGGCCAACTAATTCGATTTTCGCTCTACGACCTATATGTGTGAGGGGCTCCCGTTCAGCAGTGGACGGGAGCCCCTTTGCTTGCGCGCATGGGGCGTATTGGCGCAATCCGCATTTGAACGACTTGGCCGCTCCTGACAGCCGGGGGTACCGTTCGCCGACATGCAGCCGGAGTCGATTTTGGCTGCCGTTATGCTGTGCTGTGTATATCCGCCCGCAAAGAGAGGAAGCACCATGTTGCTCGAGGGCAAGAAAGCAATCATCACCGGCGGCACGCGCGGTATCGGCTATGCCATCGCCTGCCGTTTTATCGAGGAGGGCGCCACCGTCACTGTCTTTGGCTCGCGCCAGGAGACTGCCGATGCTGCCGTTGAGAAGCTGGAAGCTGCCTATCCCGAGGCCAAGGTCTGGGGCCGCTCCTGCGACCTCACCTCACTCGAGGCCGTAACCGAAGCCTTCGCCGCGGCTGCCGACGATATGGGCGGCTTGGACACCGTCGTCAACAATGCCGGCATCTCCCAGCGCTCTCCCCTTTTGGACTACACGGCCGAGGAGTTTGCAAAGGTCATGGACCTCAACGTCGTCGCTGTCTTTAATGGCCACCAGGCTGCCGCCAAGATCATGACCGAGGCCGGCCACGGCGGCACCATCACCACCACGAGCTCGATGGTCGCCAAGTACGGCCAGCCCTCCGGTGTCGGCTACCCCACGTCCAAGTTTGCCGTCAACGGCATGGTCCAGTCGCTCTCGCGCGAGCTCGCTCCCATGGGCATCCGCGTCAACGCCGTCGCCCCCGGCGTGACTAAGACCGACATGGTCGCCAACCTGCCCGAAGAGGTCATCAAGCCCATCATCGCCACCATTCCGCTGGGTCGCATGGGCGAGCCCGAGGATGTCGCCAACGCCTTTGTTTTCCTAGCGAGCGACATGTCCTCCTATGTCACGGGCGCCGTGCTCCCCGTCGACGGAGCCGCCCGCTCCTAAGGAGCCACAAGCTTTGGCTTCAAGCTTCAACATAGCTCAACCAAAAAGGCGCGCCGTCTGAATCAACTGCAGACAGCGCGCCTTCTCCTGTTATGAAAGGGAAACTATGTCCCAGTATTTCGGATCAGAACGGGGCACGGTTTCCCCCAGGACCTCCTTGCGGAAGCTGCATCCCACTCTGAGCGCCCATTCCGGGACACAGCTTCCCAACGGCCCCCGTTTCGGAAACCACATCCCGTTCCGAGCCTTCAAAGTGGGACGCGCCTTCCCCTAGGGAAGCATCTCGTTATTTGCCGTCGTCGTCTTCGGCTTCTTCGCGCGCATAGAGTTCCAGCATGCGGCGGCGGTATTCGCGCACGGCGAGCTTGGCACGCTCCAGGCGGCGACGCTCGCGCGGAGTCAGCTCGGACGGGTCGACCTCGTCTCCATAGGTCTTGTCGGCAAGCAGGTGCGCCGCGTCCACAATGCGAGCATCGATGTGTCCGCTCGCCGCCTCGGCGGAAAGACGCTCGGCAATCGTATCGAGCGTAGGCAGGCCCTCGAATACGCGACCATGGCCATGCGAGGTCAGCAGCTCGTGCTCGCGTGCGAGCAGACTCGCCAAATCGTGATGGGCACGCAGGATATCGAGTGCATCGGATGGATGCTCGGCAACTTCTGCCACGGCGACGACCGGCGCGGCGTCGACCACACGGTAGAAGAGCTGCGCGAGCAATGGCATCAAGAACACTGTGATGGCACCGGCGGCAACCATGACCGACGCAATATCTTGCGACAGCGCACCCGCGTTGACGGCAACGCTCGTCACGGCAACGATGATCGGCAGGGCCGTGGTGCAGTAGAGCGCCACGGTGATGCGGCCATACGCCGACACATCGCGCGTCGCAGGACAAATGCTCATAGAGATAAGAATGGGCACGGCACGAATAATCAACAACGCCACGATAAAGCCCGCGAGCAACCCGGGGCGCGACGCCACGGCCGTCAGGTCGATCTTTGCGCCCGACACGGTAAAGAACACCGGAATCAAAAAGCCGTAGGCCAGGCCGTCGAGCTTGGTCTCGAGTGTATGGTTGCCCTCGGGGATGATGTAGCGCAGGACAAAGCCGGCGGCAAAAGAGCCCAACACGATATCGAGGTCAAAGACGGCCGAAAACGCCACGAGCGTGACTAGGATGAGCACCGTCAAACGCACGAAGGTCTGAGACGTGGTATCGGCGCGCTCCTCGACAAACGCAAAGAAGCGGCTGCCGACGCGCTTGGAGCGGCTCGGGACCACGGCAAGTAACACGCACACGGCCGCAAACAAGCCCAAGATCAACAACGTCTGAATTCCCGTGCGGGCAGACAGCAGCACCGACATGGCGAGCACGGGACCGAGCTCGCCCCAGGTGCCATACGCGAGAATCGAGTCGCCCACACGCGTGCCGGTGAGCGAGCGCTCACGCATGATGGGCACGAGCGTGCCGAGCGCCGTCGAAGTGAGGGCAAGTGTCACGGCGATACCGTCGAAATGGCTGACCGAGAACCATGGGGTAAAGCGCACGGCAAGCCAGGCGATACCAAACGTGACGACCCACGTCGCCAAGCCGTAGCGTCCCTCCACACCCGTAATGTTCTTAGGGTCAATCTCAAAGCCGGCAAGCAGGAACAAAAAGGCCAGGCCCAGCTCGGACACCAGCGAGACCTCGGCATCCACATGGATAAGGCCGAGCATATGCGGGCCCATCACCGCACCGAACACGAGCAAAAAGACCGTTTCGGGAACGGGCTTTCCGGGAATCGCCGAGGCGATGAAAGGACTCGCAAAGGCCACGAGTGCAATGATGGCGAGTGAAACGAATGCCATGTGATGCCTTTCTCTTGTTTGCGCTCCACTGTAGCACCCTCGCCGTCCTCAACGCGCCACGAGCTGTCGTATCATAGTGAGGTTTAAAAGTATGCGGCTCAAGGCGACCGCGAGGCTTGCCCCGCAAACCGACCGCTGCCGCATACCGCACCGTACGCCCAACCGATCAGGAAGGCAGGAACCAATGGTCTCTCGTATCTACGTGGAGAAGAAACCCGGGTTCGACGTCGAGGCTCAGCAGCTCAAGGGCGAGCTGACCGAGATTCTCGGCATCAAGGGCATCGAGGCCCTGAGGATCATCAACCGCTACGACGTCGAGGGCATCGATGAGGAGCTGTTCCGCTCCTGCGTGCCGACCGTCTTTAGCGAGCCCCAGGTCGATGTGACCTACGACGAGCTCCCCGCAAGCGACGGCGCCGTCTTTGCCGTCGAATTCCTGCCTGGCCAGTTTGACCAGCGCGCCGACTCCGCCAGCGAGTGTGTGCAGCTCATCAGCCAGGGCGAGCGCCCCGCCGTACGCTCCGCCAAGGTCTATATGATCTCGGGCGCCCTGGACGAGGCCGCCATCGAGGCCATCAAGCACTACGTGGTGAACCCCGTCGAGGCGCGCATCGCCTCGCTCGACCTGCCCGAGACGCTGCACATGGAGACCCCCGAGCCTGCGCCCGTCGAGGTGCTTGACGGCTTCCGCGAGCTCGACGAGGCCGGCCTTGCCGCCTTTATCTCCGATCGCGGTCTTGCCATGGACGAGGCGGACATCGCCTTCTGCCAGCAGTACTTCCGCGATGAAGATCGCGACCCCACCATCACCGAGATCCGCGTAATCGACACCTATTGGTCCGACCACTGCCGCCACACCACCTTCGGCACCGTCCTGGATGATGTGACGATCGATGACGCCGTGGTGCAGCAGGCCTTCGACCGCTACATGGAGATGCGCCACGAGCTCGGTCGCGACGCCAAGCCCGTCTGCCTCATGGACATGGGCACCATCGGCGCCAAGTACCTTAAGAAGACCGGCGTCATGACCGATGTCGACGAGTCCGAGGAGATCAACGCCTGCACCGTCAAGGTGAAGGTCGATGTCGATGGCGAGGACCAGGACTGGCTGTTCCTCTTTAAGAACGAGACCCACAACCACCCGACCGAGATCGAGCCCTTCGGCGGTGCCGCCACCTGCGTGGGCGGCGCTATCCGTGACCCGCTCTCGGGCCGCAGCTACGTGTACCAGGCCATGCGCGTCACCGGCGCCGGCGACCCCACCGTCCCGGTTTCCGAGACGCTCGAGGGCAAGCTGCCGCAGCGCAAGCTCGTGACCACTGCTGCCGCCGGCTACTCCAGCTACGGTAACCAGATCGGCCTTGCCACCGGTCAGGTCAACGAACTCTATCACCCCGGCTACGTGGCCAAGCGCATGGAGGTCGGCGCCGTCGTGGGCGCTACCCCGGCAAACCACGTGCGTCGCGAGTGCCCCGCCCCCACCGACAAAATCATCCTGCTGGGCGGCCGCACCGGCCGT
This sequence comes from uncultured Collinsella sp., assembly GCA_900549905.1. Classification (GTDB taxonomy): domain Bacteria; phylum Actinomycetota; class Coriobacteriia; order Coriobacteriales; family Coriobacteriaceae; genus Collinsella. The sequence goes on from URQD01000003.1 coordinate 26,660, forward strand.
GACGGCATCGGCGGTGCCACTGGCTCCTCCAAGACCCAGAACACCGAGTCCATCGAGACCTCGGGCGCCGAGGTCCAGAAGGGCAACGCCCCGGTCGAGCGCAAACTGCAGCGTCTGTTCCGCCGCGGCGACGCATGTCGCCTGATCAAGCGCTGCAACGACTTTGGCGCCGGCGGCGTCTCGGTCGCCGTAGGCGAGCTTGCCGACGGCCTGTACGTCGACCTGGACACCGTGACCAAGAAGTACGACGGCCTGGACGGCACCGAGCTCGCTATCTCCGAGTCCCAGGAGCGCATGGCCTGCGCCGTCGCCGACGGTGATGTCGAGGAGTTCATGGGTTACGCCGCCGAGGAGAACCTCGAGGCGACCGTTATCGCCGAGGTTACCGCCGAGCCGCGCATGCGCATGGCCTGGAACGGCGTCGCCATCGTCGACCTATCCCGCGAGTTCCTCAACTCCAACGGTGCACCCAAGCACCAGGTCGCCCACGTCTGCGCCCGCAGCGCGTGGCAGCCCAGCTGGGCCGGCACCACGCTTGCCGAGCGCATGACCTCGCTGGTCACCGACCTCAACGTCGCCTCCAACAAGGGCCTTTCCGAACGCTTCGACTCCACCATCGGTGCCGCGACCGTGCTCATGCCCTTTGGCGGCAAGACGCAGCTCACCTCGAGCTCTGCCATGGTCGCCAAGTTCCCCGTGGACGGCGAGACCACCACGGCGAGCGCCATGGCATGGGGCTTCAACCCCTACCTGATGGAGGCCGACCAGTTTGCGGGCGCCTACCTGTCCGTAGTCGAGTCCATCGCCAAGCTCGTTGCCGCCGGCTTTGAGCACAAGCGCGCCTACCTCTCCTTCCAGGAGTACTTCGAGCGCCTGCGTACCGAGGCCGAGCGCTGGGGCAAGCCCATGGCAGCCGTCCTGGGCGCTCTTATGGCCCAGGTCGATCTGGGTGCCGGTGCCATCGGCGGCAAGGACTCCATGAGCGGCTCGTTTGAGGACGAGGCCGGAGAGCTCAACGTTCCGCCGACCCTCATCAGCTTCGCCGTGGCCGTAGGCCGCGCAGCCCGTGCCACCTCGCCCGAGTTCAAGGGCCTGACGCACCGCGTCGTCCGCATCGCCCCCGCCACCTATGGCGAGGACTACCGCCCCGATGCCCAGCAGCTGCTCGCCGCGTTCGATGCCGTCGAGGCGCTCACCGCCACCGGCGACGCCCTGGCCATCTCCACGCCCGGCTACGGCTGCGGCGCCGAGAGCCTCTTTAAGATGTGCGTCGGCAACCAGATCGGCATCGAGCTTGCCGAGGATGTGGACGTGGAGAGCCTCTTCACGCCGCTCTACGGCAGCTTTATCGTCGAGCTCGCCGAGGATGCCGAGCTGCCCGAGGTCGCCGACGGCGTTGTCGTCGAGCCCTTGGGCACCACCGTCGAGGGCTATGTCATCGACACCGGCTCCGAGGTCATCGAGCTCTCCGAGCTCCAGGAGGCCTGGGAGAGCGGCATCGAGGGCGTCTTTGCCTACCGCACCGCCGGCGAGACCCCCGAGGTCGAGACCATCGACTTACGCGCCAAGGACATCCACGTGTACGGCGGCGCCAAGATCGCCCGCCCGCGCGTGATCATCCCCGTGTTCCCCGGCAACAACTGCGAGTACGACAGCGCCCGCGCCTTCCGTGCCGCCGGTGCCGAGGCCGACACCTTCGTGATCAACAACCTCACGCCCGAGGCCGTCGCCGAGAGCACCCACGAGCTTGCCCGCCGCATCCGTGCAAGCCAGATCGTCATGATCCCCGGCGGCTTCTCGGGCGGCGACGAGCCCGACGGCTCCGCCAAGTTCATCACGGCGTTCTTCCGCGCTCCCGAGGTCACCGAGGCAGTCCGCGACCTGCTCAAGGCCCGCGATGGCCTGATGCTGGGCATCTGCAACGGCTTCCAGGCCCTGATCAAGCTCGGCCTGGTGCCCTACGGCGACATCGTCGACGCCACGCCCGATGCGCCCACGTTGACGTTCAACACCATCGGTCGCCACCAGAGCCGTCTGGTGCGCACCCGCATCTCGTCCAACTTGTCCCCGTGGCTGTCGCAGTGCAGCCTGGACGACCCCTACACCGTCGCCATCAGCCACGGCGAGGGCCGCTTTGTCGCCAATGACGAAGTGCTCGCCCAGCTGATCGCCAACGGCCAGGTCGCCACGCAGTACGTGGGCGAGAACGGCAAGCCCAGCATGGATCTCTCCGTCAACCCCAACGGCTCCGCACTCGCCATCGAGGGCATCACGAGCCCCGACGGCCGCGTCCTGGGCAAGATGGGCCATGCCGAGCGTCGCGGCGACAACCTGTACCGCAACGTGCCCGAGCATGTCCCCGGCGATAAGTTCATGCCGATCTTTGAGAGCGGCGTGGCCTACTTCGCTTAAACCTTTCCCATCGGGTACAATCCCCTCGGGTAACAACACCCGCCACCGACACATCCGGTGGCGGGTTCTTTTTTGCCTCGCGCATGCAGGAAGGACATCATGGAAAGCCGCAAGCCGTATCTCGCCACCCTGCCCGGACTCATCCTGGGCTGTCTTGTTTGCTGTGCACTCTGGGGATCGGCCTTTCCCTGCATCAAGATCGGCTACGCACTCTTTGGTATCCCGGCGCACGATAGCGCCTCGCAGCTGCTCTTTGCGGGCTTGCGCTTCACGCTTGCCGGCGCCCTGGTTATCGTTGGGATGAGTGCGGCCCAACGCCGCCCCCTCATTCCGCAGGCTCGCGACATCAAGCCCATCTTTGTCTTGTCGCTCTTCCAGACTATCGGCCAGTACTTCTTTTTCTACCTGGGCCTCTCGCGCGCCAGCGCCATGTCGAGCTCCATCATCGAGGCCAGCGCCAACTTCCTCGCAATCCTCTTTGCCGCCCTGGCATTTCACACCGAGAAGCTCAATACGGCCAAGGTGCTTGGCTGTGCGCTGGGCTTTGCCGGCGTCGCGCTCGTCAACATCTCGGGCGCAGATGGCACCTTTGGCTTCAGGCTCGATGGCGAGGGCTTTATCCTAGCCTCCACTGTCGCGGGTGCTCTTTCGACCTGCCTGATCGGCATCTTCTCGCGCAAGCACGACGGCGTCTTGCTTGCCGGGTGGCAGTTCTTGGTCGGCGGCCTGGTCCTCACCGCCATCGGCTTTTTGATGGGTGGCGCGCTCTCCCCCACGGCGATTGTCCCCGCCATCGTGCTCATCATCTACATGGCGCTTATCTCCGCAGTAGCCTACTCGCTGTGGTCGCGCCTGCTCGCCGTCAACCCCGTCAGCCGCGTCTCGGTCTTTGGCTTTATGAACCCCGTCTTTGGTGTGCTGCTGAGCGCGCTGCTGCTCGGCGAGGGCGCCGGCACGAGCCCCGTTACCGTCATCGTTGCCCTGCTGTTGGTCTGCGGCGGCATCATCATCGTCAACAAACCCAAAAAAGCCTAGCGAACTGCCCTTATTTAGCAGAGAGATTCACATACTTTAGTTTAATGGAGTACATCGGTGAGCTGAGGGCCGCCACGCACGCAAGCGTGCGCCCCTTTTTCTAGCGTATCTGGACGCCGGCTTTCTTTTTCTCGGCCTTGACGCGGTAGAGCTCCGCATCGGCAGCGCGAAGCAAGTCTTGCCAGGTATCGACACCGTCACCGACCCGTGCGTAGCCGATGGACATCCGCAACAGATACGGCACGTCGGCACGTGCGAGCTCATCGTTGATTGCCGCACACAGGCTTATGATGTCCTGCTCCGCCGTCGCCTTTTGGAGCACCACGAACTCATCGCCGCCATAACGTGCGATAAAGCCGCCAGACGCCGAGCAGACTTCTTTGAGCGCAGCGGATATGACCTGAAGAGCGTGGTCGCCCTCCACATGCCCATAGCGATCGTTAATCTGCTTAAAGCCGTCGGCGTCCATCATAAGCAGATATACATCTTCGGCCTGATCCACATTTGAGAAGAGCGACAGCATATAGGTCTCAAAACGGTTGCGATTGTTAAGTCCAGTCAACGGGTCGGTCGAGATGAGCTGCTCCTGGTAGATGATGTAAAGCAGCAACATGCTAATCATTATGCCGACACAAAGGCCGGGCACCGAGTATACGACCTGAAAGGTACCGCCCACCAGGGCCGGAATGGCGAAAAATGCCAAGGTTCGATAGATGGCCTTCGTCTGCAGGCTCTCGACCCTGCGAGATTGCACAAACGCATGCAGGGACGTATGTATAACGTAACAGTAGCTGACGATGGGCTGGATCATATAGGCAAAGCCGCGACGATACACGCCCTGCGAATCGATATAGAACAGGGCGTGCGTCCAGTAACTGGTAAACGCCAGCACGACCACCAGAGCCGTAGGCAACGCTACAAGCACCACCCTATAGCGCGAGGTCAAAAGGCGAGAACCCTGCACCGTCTCGGAATAGATAAACCAAATGAGACACGCGATAGCAAAGAGCGAAAACGAAACCGCGTTGGAAATCCAGTTGGCAGCAATGCCCAACGTGCCGTCCACACCGTCCGAAAGCGTCCAGATCATATCGAATAATATGTACGCGGCAGAGGTGTAGCCAAGCATGCTAAACAATAGCTGCTGGGTGCTCGAGAACAAGGAGCGACGACTTCGCACGGCAAGCCCGATAAGAACAATCATGCATAGCACGAATATCTCAATCTTGAGTGCCTTAACCACTAGCGCCATCCCTTCAATATCCAAGTGGTCAGAATCGCCCAATTCGAATCAGGGCAATAAACACCCCTTTACTCCGCAGGGGTAAAGGGGATAATAGCAGAGCGCCCGAACATCACTGCAAAACAGTTTCTGTTCGGGCGCCCATACGGCGCGAATTGCACACGCCGGCATCATTGATGGGTATCGATCGCTACTCGCCATCGATGTCAGTCGCGACGGCCTCCTCGATGGCCTCGACACCGACAGGCGACAGATCCTCCTTGCCTTGGCAGAACTTCTTGTCGACCCAGCCAGTCAGAATCGGAGCCATGATCGCCGTGATGATAACGGCGGTGGCGATCTGAGCGTACGCGGTGGGCGCAAGCTCGGCGTAGCGCGGTGCGACCTCGGCGAGGGCAACCGGTGTGGTCATAGCCGTGCCGGCAATGGTGGAGCAAGCCACAGCGGCCTTGCCATTGCCGCCGCACAGACGCTCGAACGCAAAGGTGATGGGACCGACGACAAACAGCGTGACAAGGCCCAGCAAGATGCCGGAAATACCGCCGGTGATAAAGCTCGACAGGCTCATGGACGCACCGAGCTGAAATCCGATGACGGCAATCGCGGGATTGGCACCGGGAACCAGCAGGTTCTTGATAAACGGGAACAGGTTGCCCAGAACCATGCCAATAACGAGTGGCAAGATGGAGCCGATAATGGTGCCAATGGGAATGTTGGCGAGGCCGGAAACACCGAGGATGATCATCGTGACGGCGGGGCCGGCCGTAAAGAACAGGATACCGACGGCGCCCTGCTCGGACTCATCGCCGAACTCGCCCATGATGCCCGTATAGAGCGCCATGTTGCAAAACGTGATGCCGCCGATGATAGACACGGAGCTCAGACCCAGGAAGTTGTCGTTAAAGAAATATGCTACGCCCAGGCCGAGAGCCGCTGCGACGACCAGCTTGGGGATCAGCACGACGATACCGGTCTTGATGGCACCCGGCGTGGACTTAAAGCTGATGCCGGCGCCCACAAACAGCAGGATCGCGGCGACGATGGTATTGGAGCCACCGCGGCAGGCAGCCGTAAAGAAGCCGCCGATCTCAAAAATCTGCGGGCAGAAGGTGTTGAGCAAAAGACCGACGATCATCGGATAGATCATGATGTCGCCCGGGATGCGCGGGACCTTGAATTTCTTTTGCTCGTTGGTGGTCGCTTCCTGTGCCATGAAACCCCCATTTCCGCTGACGGGATACAAAAGCCCACGTCACGCTTTGCTACAGTAAAGTTTGACCATGGTACCAGAAGAAATAGACCAGCTCGGTGAGAAATTCGATTCGTTGGACAGGGGCGCTAAACGTGCCCCGCTCTTATATGAGGCTCAAAACGATATAGAACACGATGCCCGAAACACAGCACCACAGCATCGATTTTGTCTTGACCGCCACGGCCACGACGCCGGCAGCCGCAATCCAGGGAACCAAGGCAGGCCAGGGTCCCGCGTCGAACGCGCCGGGGCTCACCAAGTCGTTGGCGACCAGCGCGGCAAAGGCAGCGGGCGGGATATAACCCAGGGCCTCGGTAATGCGGGGCGACAGCGTTCTCCCGCGCAAGGCAAACGCCGGCGCGATGCGAAAGAACGCGATAGCAGCCCACGACGACAGCCACAGAACCAAGAACTCGTTAACGGGCATCGCGGGCACCTCTTCCGTCTAATACAGCATCGCACGCCAGCGCAATGGCAATGCCGACCACGACGCTTACCGGCACGGCAATATTCGTGAGGCCCAAGAACTTGCATACGGCGACGGACACCGCGCCCGAAACCGCCGCGACAACGTTGCCGCGCGACAGCCGCTGCGAAAAGAGTAGACAGATAAAGAGCGACGTGCAGACAAAACTCGCAATAGCGGTGGGAACATCGACAACGGCACCGACGATGGCACCCATCGTGCACGAAGCGCCCCATGTCGCGATGAGGATCACGTTGAGCACGAAGGATTCGCGCGGGCCCCAATCCTCCCCCTCAACCAGCTTGGCAAGCGAGATGCCGTATGCCTCCTCGGTAAGCGTCGCGGCAACAGCCAGCGTCTGACGCTTCGAGGCACCCGTCAGATGCGACGTGATCGATGCCGAGTAAAGCGCAAAGCGCGAGGAGATGGCGGCGACGCTCGCGATAATCGAAGGTGCCGGTACGCCCGCCAGCCAAAGATTGCAGATCATAAACTGGCCGCTGCCCGTCACAAACGTGCTGCTCAGAGCAAAGACCATCCAGGGCTCCATTCCCGTCTGCCCCATGATCATTCCGCACGGCGCGCCTATTGCAACATAGGTAAGCATCACTGGCCAGACGATTTTAAAGATCCTAAGGACCATGCCACCCCCATTCTGGTAAGTCGTCTGCAGCGCGCCTTGCAACGCAGCAGAAATATCAACCGGTGGCAATAAAGTTCGCCTACAATTGCCACCGGATCGAAAGACACAACTTTTTAGGAAGTCATTATGACAGCTATCGATCGAGACCGGGCGCGCGCGGCCTTCAAAAGCTACACCGATGCCTACGACGCCACCAACCCACGCATCGCGCTCAAAATCGAGCATACGTACCACGTGGCCGAGGCATGCGATGCCGTAGCGCGCGAGCAGGGCTGGTCGTCAGAAGATATTGACCTAGCATGGCTTTGCGGCCTGCTACACGATATGGGCCGCTTTGAGCAGCTGCGACGCTGGGACACCTTTAAGGACGCCGAGAGCATGAGCCATGCGGCGCTGGGCATCGAGGTCCTCTTTGGCGAGAATCCCGCCGATGCACCCGCCGTAACAAGCATCCGCGACTTTATCGATGACCCGGCAGAAGATGAGCTCATCCGAGCGAGCATTGCCTATCACAGCGATTTCCGTCTACCCGCGCAGCTCGACGTGCGCACGCGAAGCTTCTGCGATATCGTGCGCGATGGTGACAAGATCGACATTATGCGCACCATCGCCGACAGCACCGTCGACACCATCCTCAAGGTGGATGAGGACGCGTTTCTAGCCAGTCGCTTCTCGGCACCGACGCTGGCCGCCTTTGACGAGCACCGCTGCGTCGCACGCGATGAACGCAACGAGCCCGCAGACTACCTGGTGGGACTCATCTGCTTTATGTTTGAGCTCGTCTATCCGGCAAGCCGTGCGCTGGCGCGCGAGCAAGGCGATATCTATCGCCTGCTCGACGCGCCCTTTGGCATTACGCGGCCCTTTACCGACCCCACCGCGCAGGCAACCTGGAGCCGCCTTAAGGACGAGCTGCGCCGCTGGCTGACAAGCGCTTAGCACTCGAGCTGAGCCAGCAACTCCTCAACGACCTCGACGGCGTTTCCAACAACCTTGTACTGGGCGGCACCGAAGATGGGGGCATCCGGGTCCTCATTGATGGCGACAATGCACTCCGCCCCACCGATGCCGGCGAGATGCTGGATAGCACCCGAGACACCGATGCTCACGAGGAGCTTGGGCGAGACCGATACACCCGTCTGGCCAATTTGGTGGCGATACTCCAACCAGCCTGCCTCCACAATGGGACGCGTGCAACCAAGCTCGGCACCCAGGGCATCGGCGAGCTTTCGCATCAGGGGCAGATTCTTCTTGGAACCAATGCCGCGACCCACCACGACCAGACGCTCGGCATCGGCAATTGAGGCCTGTTGTCCCCATTCCTCGGCGGGAATCGAGATCTCGACGCGGGCCTCAACGTCATCCGCAAGCACTACCTGGGTAATCGTGCCGGAGCGGCTATAGTCAAACTCGGGCGCCTTAAAGATGCCGGGGCGCACCGTTGCCATCTGAGGACGGTGGTTGGGGCAGATAATGGTGGCCATCAGGTTGCCGCCAAACGCCGGGCGCGTCTGCTGCAGCAGACCCGTCTCCGTATCCATAGAAAGCACCGTGCAATCGGCCGTAAGGCCCGTCTGCAAGCGCACAGCCACACCGGGCGCCAGCTCGCGACCAAAGGCGGTCGCGCCGTACAGAATGGCCTCGGGCTTGCGCTCGGCCACCAAATCGTAGATTAGGCGAGCATAGACCTCCGCGTCGTTCTGACGCAGGCGCTCGTCACGACAGACCAGAACTTCGTCCGCGCCGGCACAAACCAGGTGTTCGAGGTCCCCGAGCGAGCCCTCGGAACCCATGCCGATCAGCGCCACCAGGCGACAGCCGCGTGCATCAGCAAGCTCGCGCCCCTTGCCCATGAGCTCGAAGGCCACGGATGCCACGGCATCGTGCTTGTCAGTTTGCACGAAGACCCAAATGTCTCGATATGCGTCAAGGTCTACCGCGCCAGCGGCCACGTCGCGCTCGATCGAGATGGCGTTGACGGGGCAGGCGTCGACGCACCCGCCGCACAGGATACAGCCGTCGGTTACGCGGGCACAGCGATTGGGGCGCTCGCCCTCCACCACAATGCCGCCCGAGGCGCAGGCGCGAACGCAGCGACCACAGCCGATGCAGACTTCGCTATCGATAATCAGCCCGCTCATCTATGCCATCCCCTCGATAATCTTGGCAAGTTTTACCGCCTGCTCGGACGCCGTTCCCTCAACGGCCTCGCACGTTTGGTCACGGTCGGGCACAAACGAGCGCACGACCTGCGTCGGTGATCCGGCAAGACCGCAACGCGCGGGGTCGGCGTTCACGTCGGCGGCACTGACCACGCGCACGTCCGCCTCCTCCGCCGCGCGAATACCGGCAATACTCGGCATACGCAACTGGCCAATCTCCTTGGCAGTCGTCATCGCGCACGGCATCTCAAGACACACCGTCTCCTCGCCGGCATCGCATCCGTGAACGAGCGCCAGCGAGCCACACGTCGTAAAGCCCGCGCTTTGCACGCAGCTCACGTCGGTCACGCAGGGAATCTCAAAGGCACCGGCAAGCTCGGGACCAATCTGGGCCGTATCGCCATCCACCGCCATCTTGCCGCAGATGAGCAGGTCGAAGTCCTCGTCGAGTGCCTCGATGCCGCATTTGAGAGCATAGGTGGTCGCCAGGGTATCGGCACCTGCAAAGGCGCGATCGGTCAGCAGCAGCGCGTCGTCGGCGCCTCGAGCGATGCAGTCGCGCAGCAGCGACTCGGTCGCGGGGATGCCCATCGACACCACCGTCACGCGCACATCCATGCCAAAGCCGATAAAGTCGTCCTTCAGCGCTAGCGCACATTCGAGGGCACTTGCATCGAAGGGATTAATGACCGCCTGCTTGCCATCACGCACGATAGTATTGGTCTTGGGGTCCATCTTGACCTCGGTGCTTCCGGGCACCGCCTTGACGCACACCACCATATGGAAATCACCCATCTTCACGCGCCCCCTTTCTGGACGAGTTCATCCAAGAGCTTCTCCGTAAACAGGTTGCCGCGACCCAGCTGGCCGGCAGGATCGAGCTGGAGTTTGAGGCGCGCCGACTCGACCATGGCCTCGTGGCCGTACATCGTCTCCAAGAAGCCCGCCTTGATCTTGCCGACGCCGTGTTCGGCAGAAACGGCACCGCCCATGGCCGTGACCTCGGATGCCCACTGGGCAAAGAGCTCTCCACCACGACGGTAGTCTTGCGCATCGCGCGGCAGGATGTTCACATGCAGATGGTTGTTCCCGATGTGTCCCCAGGCAGCAGACTCAAGCCCGCTTTCGGCCAGCGTGCGGCGATAGAGGGCCACGACATCGGCAAGGCGTGCATTGGGCACCGACATATCCGATCCCAGCTTGGTAATGGTGGGGTCGGTGCGGCGACGCTCGTCAATGAGCATGTTGACGCTCTCGGGCACCGCGTGGCGGAAGAACCGCTGGCACTCGCGATCGACTTCGGTGCGGGCGACCCATGTCGCATCGTCGCGGCCGCCCGCAAGCTCCAGCACCCATCCCAAGTGGTACAGCTCCTCGGTCGCCTGCGCCTCGTCATCGCAATCGAGCTCCACGTAGACACATACCTTGGCCTCTTTGTCGAGCGCCGGCAGCGAGGCAAACGCCGTCGACTGCTCGCGCTGGCGACGTAGAATATCCAGGGCGCCAGCATCGAAGTACTCGATGGCAGCCGCATGGGACAGGACAGGGCGCACGGAATCGGTAAAGGAAACCGCCTTGTCCTCGCTATCGAAAAAGCAACTCACACCCCAAACGACCGCAGGCGCCGCCTGCAGGGCAATCTCGAGCTCGGTGATAACGCCGAGCGTGCCGCACGCGCCGATAAAGAGGTCGATGGCGTCCATATCGTCCGCAACAAAATACCCCGAGGCATTTTTGGTCTTGGGCATGGTGTAGTCAGGAAGATCGAGCTCGAATGTATGACCCTCTGCCGTCACGAGCGACAGGTGGCGGCCCTGGGCAAAAGCCTCGCCGCGCTGAAGCTCAAGCAAATCGCCATCAGCCAGCGCGACGTGGAGTCCCGTGACATGCGGGCGCATGGGACCGTAAGCGTAGCTGCGGGCGCCGGAGGCGTTGCATGCCGCCATGCCGCCCAGACAGGCAGATGCCTCGGTGGGATCGGTGGGAAAGAACTGCTCGGGGGACTCTTGGAACTCCTCGTAGGCCTCAAGCGATGCCTGGTCCCAACCAGCGGTCGGCAGTACCTTCTTGCTCAGCTGCTTACGCAGCTCCGAGAGCACAACGCCCGGCTCCACGCGCAGCAGAAATTGGCCTTGTTCATCGCGGCGAAGGCCCAAGTAGCGATTCATACGGGAAGTATTGAGGATATGCCCGCCGTGGGGCACGGCACCGGCGGCAAGGCCGGTTCGGGCGCCCTGAACCGTTACCGGGACACGCTCGGCATGGAGCGTTTCCAAAATGGCACGGACCTCGTCTTCCGTTGTCGGAAACGAGATGCTCGATGCTTCGCCCGATGCGCGAGATTCATCGCGGCCATACTCTTCGAACTCGTCGGTGAAGGGTTTGATGGTTGCAGACACGCGAACTCCCCCTTTAGCTAACTACAGTGTTTGCAGGGAGATGTTACCGCATCGTTTCGTCGACGTGTTCGAGACCGTCTCCATAATTGGCGATTTTTACGTTTGTGCAATTCGGCGAGCGGCAAGGTTTCCTCGGCAGACGATGCTTTTGACACATATCGCCCCGCCGTCGCCGATCGCGTAAATGTCGCTCGAAAAAAGTTGAAGTAATTTTTACTGCCTTTTACCTGCGGAGATGTCAATCCGTCAAGCATTTGGTCAGAAATTGGTCAAGTAGCGGCTGATACGGTCGGCGTCGACAACCAAAACCGATAGAAGTTTTGGCCCCAGAAGCAGGGAGGTTCCCATGGCATATTACTGGCCCCAGTACGGAGTCGCCATCGAGGTCGACGACGATCCCTATCTCCTGCCTTTCGACGAAGAGGCGTTCCCCGATACGGCGGTCTACCACGTCACCACCGATGTTATCTGCGACCCCGAGTCGTTCTCGGCGCTCGCCCACCACATCGCGCGTATCCACGACATCGAGCTCCCTCACGACTTTGACGAGCTCATCTACTCGCGCCGCCTGATGCTTCACATGCTCTTTGGAGCGGACCCGTCCACGTTCGCACGTGTCTACACCACCAAGGACGCCGCATGAGTGCGAAGAAGCCGCCCCTCCTCGCAGGACTGGGGCGTCGCAAGAAACTCGTCGTTGTCTGCCTGGCTATCGTCTGCGCCCTCATCGCCGTAGGGCTATACGCCTGGCAGTCGCAGCCCGTGCCCGAAGCGGGCGCCTCAGTCACGACGGCAGAGGGTAAATCGCGACAAGAAATCCAAGATGAGCTCGATGCCATCGTCCGCGACAACATGATGACGATTTCGGTCGCGCCGGTCGCTCAGCTACAGGAGGACGGCAAGCTGCGCGTCAACGTGCAAAACGTCCAAGACAATAAATTTCCCCAGCGATTCCGCGTCATCCAAAACGACGAGACCATGTACGAATCCGGTGTGGTCGAGACCGGCAAGACAATCGAGACGTGCCCCGCCGGCGACATCAAAGAAGGCGAGGCATACATCGAGATCCAGGCACTCGATGCCAAGACCCTCGACAGCCACGGCAATCCGACACGTGTCAAGGTACGGGTTGAGCAAGCCGAGAACTAGCTTTTTCGGCCGACGCGGCACCGCACGCAATTCACCAGCATTCGTCCAATCATCGCGGGGACGGCCCGCGGCGAATAGAAAGGAACGACCATGGACATCACCAGGAACATGAACGGAGCCAGAGCGCTCGTCGTGGGCGCAGGGCTCGCGCTCGCGCTCGCAATGGGCGCCGCCCCGACGCCAGCTATGGCAGCCGGGCGCGTTGGAACCACGAAAGTAATGGTCAGGACCGAGATCGACAACGTAGAGTTCAAAGTTCCGACGGTTATTCCCTTCGTCGCCAAGGCCGACGGCACGCTTCAGGGCCCCTCAGAAGACGCGACCACCATCGACAATCATTCGGCCTACGGCATCCATGTCACCAACATGAAGATCGACGCCATGAACACCTGGACCATTGCCGCCGACGCCAAGGCCGGAACCGCGCAGAATTCCATCGACTTTAAGGTCGGCCCCGACGGCGCACTCCAGAACGCCAGCGCCGCAATGCAGGAGACGGGCCTCGATCTTTCCAAGAATGCAGCCTTCGACATGGGCTACCAGGGCATTGCCGGCGGCACGGACAAAATTAAGCTCAAGACAAGCGGAAACGTCGCCCGCGTCACGCGCGACATCTTCCGCGTAACCGGCGAAGGCGATCAGGTTGCAACGATCACCTGGACGGTCGAGCCCGGTGCGCACACGGCATAAGGCTATCGCCCTGGCCGCCACCGTCAGCATCCTAGCGTTTGGGCCAGCCATGGCCTTTGCCCAGCAAGAACAGGTACAGGCCGCCACGCAAGTGACGGTCGATCTCTCGGAACTCGACCGCGGCGACCGCGAGGAACCGTTGGCGCAGACAGGCGACAGACGATGGCTCTTGGCAGTAGGTGCCACAGCAGCAGGCGCGGGGACCGCCGGCCTCGGTCTGCACATCAAACACAGCCAGAAACAAAACACGGATAGGCCGCACTAAATTAGCTAAGGAGACCCCATGGCATCGAAGAACCTTTTGCCCGTCGTCGCACTCTGCGGCGCGCTCGCAACCGGAACGCCTGTCGCCGCTTGGGCGACTCCCGTCATGGCAGACTCCTTACCAGCAGCCCTAAGCTCCGCACCAAATCCGTCGAGCGCCATTGCGTGTAAGCGTTTTTCGATTGCACAGGCCGCAATCTCAACCTCGGGATGCCTTCGTCGTAATACGGACGGCTCGATAGTCGTGGATATCAATCGTTCGAACAAGGTAAACGGCTCCCAGGCGGGGTGCGCCGTCTGCACGTGGCGCTCGGTTGTGCTCGATGCAGATGGCGATCCATGCAATTTAGAGCTGCGCATCGACATCGCTTCGGTCGATGACTCGGCGAACGGAGCGAAGGTCGCCTTTGACGGTGCGTTTTTCGAGAAAGGAGGCGGTATATGTCTGGGCTGCGCCGCCGCGAATGCAGACGACACGCAGCCCACCCTCTCATTCACGGCATCGTTGCGGCTGGCCAAAGCCGGCACCGATGCCATCGCGGCGGGAGAAACGTCCCTGCTGTTCTACGCCGCCAGCACCAAAGACACGGACGCTCATTTCGAGAAGCCAGCCGGATCACTCAGCCTTACACGAGGGATAGAGGCAGGCCCTATTGAAATCGATGCCCACGCGCAAAGCAGGCAACGCATTCTTGCCGACCCGGCGCTTCTCGAAATGGAGTGGAACGGATCCGGAGCCATCGGAATTCTCCCCTCCGCGCTTGACGCCAAGACGCTCCCCTCAAACGACGAACCCATCAACGCAACCATACAAGAAGAGAGCGCGGACAAGGAAGCGGGTGCGGGCGACACGTCATCGCCGACAAACAGCGTCCCAGCTTCTTTCGAAGCACCGAATGAGCCCGCTACCGATCAAAACGATCCCGAGCTCGCGGACAGTCTGGGGCTTGCTGATCCTCAAGAAATCGATGAAGGCAACTGCTGCGTGTTTGCCGCGCTCGACCACACGGAGGTCATCGACGCTGCAAGCATCGAAGTTGCCGCCGCCAATCAGCCCGTCCGCAAGTCGGCCATCATCGCATTTCCTGAATCCATCGAAGTCGTCTTTTTGCCATCGGGCGAGGTCGTGGCCCCAACACTGCTCACCTTGTTGGGCGCCAAGAATACTCGAAACGAAATTAAAAAGGTCACGGTTGTCGACCCTGCAACCACCGCTAAATTGCGCCTATACGCCGTTGCCCCAGACGGAGGCAAGACCTTGGAATTCGATGGCGACACACTCCTAGCCTGGCGACGTCTGGACATTATGCAAGACGTCTCGTATCAGATCGAACTCGAAGGGTTTGATCGTGCCCGCGATGCCAATATCATCGCCGCGGCTATTGAATCCCCGCAGCGGCTTATGACACTGCGCTTTGACTACTACCCCTATGTCCCGACAACCACCTGAGGCTTAAATGCTGCGCATCATTCCTAATACCACTTATATAACGTATTAGATGAGACGCGATGTGCCTCGCATTTCGTTCTGCTACGATTGCCACGTTGGCATCAATACAGGAGGGCTCATGCCGGGCTTGGGAACAATCATCAACGTTGCGCTTTTAGTTGCGGGCGGTCTTTTGGGATTAGCGGGCGGCCGCTTCATTACACCGCGCATCCAAGACACGCTCATGAAAGCATCGGGGCTGTGCGTCCTGTTTATCGGCCTGAGCGGCACCATGCAAAAGATGCTCATCATCGATGGAAAGGCGCTAGCGACCACCGGTACCACCATGCTCATCGTCTCATTTGCGCTCGGTTCGCTCATCGGCGAGGCCATCAACTTGGAGGCCGCCATTGAGAACCTTGGCGAATGGCTCAAGCGTAAGACTGGCAGTGAGGGCGATAACAAGTTCACCAACGCTTTTGTCTCGACTTCACTCACCGTGTGCATCGGCGCCATGGCCATTGTGGGATCGATCCAGGACGGCCTGCTCGGCGACTGGTCAACGCTTGCCCTCAAGGGCGCACTGGACTGCATCATCGTCTGCACCATGACGGCCTCGCTTGGCCGCGGCTGTATCTTCTCCGCCCTGCCCGTCGCCGTGTTCCAGGGGACGATCACGTTGTTTGCCGGCGCGCTCTCCCCCATCATGACCACAGCTGCCCTCAACAGCCTTTCGCTCGTAGGCTCCATGCTCATCTTCTGCGTCGGCGTCAACCTCATCCGTCCTCAGACCTTCCGCACGGCCAATATGCTTCCCTCCGTCGTCATCGCCGTCATCTACGCCCTCCTGTTCTAAATCTATCAACGCAGCGGTATTTCGAACATCTGTTTGATGCTGTGCTATGATATGAGGTCACCGTAGCTGCGTTCGAGAGGAGGAGCGGTGGCCGACCAGGACATCAAGATGCTCATCGAGCGCATTATGGCCGAGGCCCGGACCCATCAGTCCGCCCGCTTCTCAAACGAAATCTACGCAGACGAGCCGATTCTCAAAACCGGCCGACAGATGCAGAATTTCCTCCCCGACCAGTACCGTAAAATGCGCGAGATATCGCGCTGGCAGGATGACCCCAAGGGCGGTGCGGGCCGCTGGCTTTCGGAAGCCGAGCTTTTTTACCGCCAGGGCCTGCTGATGGCCGACTTTGAGGACGACTGTCCCTACAACGGCACCTTTAAATCGTACTTTCCCACCTACAACGCCATGAGCGACCGGCAACTGCGCGGCTACTTTACCTGGCGTGCCCAAGTGCGCCGCGGAACCGTTGAGGAAACGTCTACGTCCTTTGCCTTTCTGTATCTCTATGAGCTGATCTGCGGCATTGGCGTAGATAATCCACTCGATGGTTTTAACAAGATCAAGGCTTTTTGGGATGTCTATCGCGCCTTCGAGCCCGGCATCGACCGGTTTGCGCGCGTGTGGCTGCAAGATTACGCCGTGTTCCACGGGCTCGACCCCAAGCTGCTTCGCGACTCTAAAACCGTCACGTTCGATAACGCCCTTATCGAACTGCGGCGCGCGGCACGAGACCTTGTACCGGCACCGGCACCGTCCGGCCAGACCCCTAAGCGTCGCAAAACCTCCGAGCCCACGCTCCCCCTTCCGCCCGATGAGGTGCGCGAGGAGCGACTCACGGCCGCCATCAACGCCCTCTCCACGTACAACCTAAGTAGCTCGCGGCTCGACCGCAGCCATCACCGCGATCTGCGCCACGTGGCGTGCGCCGTGTATGTCCGCATGGCGCGCTACTATGACACGCACCGAAAGACCGGCATCGTGGCAAGTTTATTTGGGGAGGAGACGGCCATGCCCTACACCATGTTTGCCTCGGCCGTATTCTTTGCGCCCGAGCGCCACGAGGACTGCGAATACCGTCTGGACCCCATCCATATCTACCGTTGCCAAAACGGTTTTTGGGAATGCATACGCATCCACGGCAGCAGACAAAAGAGCAGCAAGCTTGGCGAGATGATGCGCGCCTGCGACCAACGCCTGCGCCTGGCCCTGGACCCCGCCCATCCTCTAAAGGAAGAGAAGGTCCCCAAATATATGGCCAAGATCATCGATGACGAGATCGTGGCATGGCTTTCGTGGGATGCCGCGCACCAGCCCGTCAAGATCGATATCGACCTGAGCCAGCTGGGGCACATTCGGAGCGCCGCCGCGCAAACGCGCGAAGCGCTTTTGATCGATGAGGAGCGCGAGGACGGCACGCTTGCGGATGCCGAGGTGGCAGTTGCCGAACGACGGGAAGCCGAGCCCGTGGCCGACACGATCGCCGAACCAGTCGCGACGACTATGCAGCAGGACGAGGCTAGCGTGCCGACCATCTCCACCGAGCAGTTTGGCGTCGTAGCCCCGCTCCTCGCGCCAACGCCCGCGCCCGCCGACACCGCGTCCGCACTCGATCCCGCCGCAGACGCCTATCTTCGAGCACTACTCGAGCAAAACGCAGCACAGACGGCATCGGCGGTGGAACAGTCGGGCAAGAGTGAGGACATGCTCGTCGATAGCATCAACGAAGCGCTCTTTGACCTGGTGGGCGACACCGTTATTGAATTTGGCTCAGCAGGACCGCAAATTATCGAGGACTACGAAGCAGACGTGAGAGGATACTTAGACCATGAGTGATACCGCATCCGCAGCACCCCGTGTGCCCAAGCGCGTCGCCGCCGTCATTCTCAACTCGCTCAAGGGCGGCGTTGTCCCGCGCATTGGCCTTCCCTACATCACCGTAGGACGCGAGGTCGAGATCCGCGCCCTGCTCACCGACCTAAGTCTCATCGCCGACGGCGGCGCAAGCTTCCGTTTCCTAGTCGGTCGCTATGGCGCCGGCAAGAGCTTTTTGCTCCAGACCATCCGAACGCATGCCATGGGCGAGGGCTTCGTGGTCGCCGATGCCGACCTTTCCCCCGAGCGCCGCCTACAGGGCGGCCAGGGCCAGGGCCTCGCCACCTATCGCGAGCTCATCCGCAACATATCGACCAAGACGCGCCCCGAGGGCGGTGCGCTCAACCTTATCCTGGATCGCTGGGTCGCCTCGTGTGCCGACGTCGACGAGTCTGCCGTCAATGCCCAACTGGCCCCGATCGAGGAGATGGTCCACGGCTTCGACTTCACCCGCATGCTCCGCCGCTATCGCACGGCCGTATCCGAGGGCGACGAAGAGGCCATGAGCCGCGTGACCAAATGGATCCGCGGCGAATACCGCACCAAGAGCGAGGCTCGCGCCGAACTGGGGTCCTCATCCATCATCAGCGATGATGACTGGTACGACTACGTCAAACTCATCGCGCGTTTTTTGGTTTGCAGCGGCTACAAGGGCATGCTGGTGCTCATCGACGAGCTCGTGAATCTGTATAAGATTCCCAATGCCATCACGCGCCAGTACAACTACGAGAAGATCCTGACCATGTACAACGACACGCTCCAGGGCAAGGCGCAGTACCTGGGCATGATCATGGGCGGCACGCCGACCTCTATCGAGGACCGCCGCCGCGGCGTCTTTTCCTACGAGGCCCTTCGGAGCCGTCTCGCTCAGGGCCGTTTTGCGCGCGATGATCTCAAGGACATGCTCGCGCCCATCATCCGCCTGCAGCCGCTCACCTACGAGGAGCTGTTGGTGCTCATCGAAAAGCTCATGCAAATTCACGCCGGCTACTTTGGCTGGACGCCCACGCTTACCGAGAACGACTTGGTGGACTTCCTCAAGATTGAGTTCGGCCGTGTGGGAGCCGATACGCACCTAACGCCGCGTGAGGCCATTCGCGACTTTATCGAGCTGCTCGATATCCTGTGCCAGAATCCCGACGCCAACGTAGCCGAGCTGCTACAAAGCGTCGGCGGCGATGCGCTGGCGCCAGCAGCCGCAACAGGCAACACCGGCACCGCAGGCGACGACCGTAACTTCGCCGAATTCACCATCTAACCTGCCAAAAAGGGACAGGTTTATTTTGGCAGGTTTTATCTGCACAAACGTTGAGACGGCAATGCAGCAAACCATTGCCAGCCGCGTTGAGAGGTTCGTGTTTGAGAGGAGGCCCCATGAACGCCTTTGACCGATATGCTCCGTTTATCCAAGACTTCATCTACTCCCACGATTGGGAGAGCTTACGCTCTATCCAGGTTGCAGCAGCCGATGCCATCTTCAACACGCAAGACAATGTGCTCCTGACGGCATCCACGGCATCTGGCAAAACTGAGGCGGCCTTCTTTCCCATCCTGACCGAGTTTTGGGAGAACCCGCCCGCGAGCGTGGGCGCCCTCTACATTGGCCCCCTCAAAGCACTCATCAACGACCAGTTCGTTCGCCTCAATGACCTCTGCGAAGAGGCCGATATCCCTGTCTGGCACTGGCATGGTGATGTCTCGCAGTCGCACAAGGCTAAGCTCATCAAAAAACCGAGCGGCATCTTGCAGATTACGCCCGAGTCACTCGAAGCGCTCTTAATCCATAAGCACATGGCGATCCCGCGCATGTTTTACGACCTGCGCTATGTGGTCATCGACGAGGTCCACTCGCTCATGCGCGGCGACCGCGGCGGGCAGACGCTCTGCCTTATCGAGCGTCTCTCGCGTATGGCCGGCGTGCAGCCCCGCCGCATTGGCCTTTCGGCCACCATCGGGGACCCGGAGCGCACGGGTGCCTTCCTATCGCAGGGGACGGGACGCGACTGCGTCATCCCCCGCTTTGAGGAGCCGCGCCGCGTGTGGCGCATCTCCATGGAGCACTTCTACAACTCGGGCCCCCAGGCTCAGCAGCGGGGATTCATGGGCACAGGTCCTCAAGAGGCCGAAGTACTCGCGTGCGAGCGCATCGAGGCAGCGGCATCCGCGGCGCTGCCCGCCGGCGCCCAAGACATGCGCCACAGCGGACAGCTCACGCAAGAGGAGCGCCGTCAACGTCGCGAGCAGGCACGGGGCAAGGCTGCCCCCAAGGACCGTCGCACTTCCTCGGCCCCCGAGGGCGAAGTCGACATCCCGCAGGCAACCGAACAGGCGCTGCTCAACCCCACCGACACCGCACCCGACAACGCCGACCCCGGCATGGGCTACATCTTTGAACATACCCGCGGCCGCAAGTGCCTGGTCTTTGCCAACTCGCGCGAGGAGGCAGAGGCCGTGTGCTCCATGTTGCGCAGCTACTGTGAAAACCGGCACGAGCCAGACCGCTTCCTCATCCATCATGGCAACCTCTCGGCATCGTTGCGCGAGACCGCCGAGGAGCTCATGCGCGACGAGGAACAGGCGCAGACAACCGTCACCACCTCCACGTTGGAGCTCGGCATTGATATCGGTCGCCTGGAGCGCGCGTTCCAGATCGATGCGCCGTTTACCGTCAGCTCCTTTTTGCAGCGCATGGGGCGCACAGGCCGCCGCGATCTTCCGCCCGAGATGTGGTTTGTCATGCGCGAGGAGGAGCCCGAGCCGCGCACGATGATGCCCGAAACGATACCCTGGAAGCTCCTGCAGGGCATCGCACTCGTACAACTCTATCGCGAGGAAAAGTGGGTCGAGCCACCCGAGCTCGATCGACTCCCCTACAGTTTGCTCTATCACCAGACTATGTCGACCCTCGCCAGCACCGGCGAGCTCACGCCGGCCGAACTTGCCCAGCGCGTGCTCACGCTCAGCTATTTCCACCGTGTCTCGGCAGACGATTACCGTGTGCTGCTACGTCACCTCATTAAGATCGACCATATCCAGGTCACCGAAGGTGGCGGGCTCATCGTGGGTCTCGCGGGCGAGCGCATCATCAACAACTTTAAGTTCTACGCCGTGTTCCAGGAAAACGAGGAGTTTACCGTCCGGAGCGAATCGGCTGAGCTGGGCACGATCGTTAATCCGCCCCCGCCCGGTGAGCGCATCGCCATCGCCGGACACTGCTGGATTGTCGAGGAAGTGGACTGGAAGCGCCACACTGTCTTTGCCACGCAGGTCAAGGGCCGGGTGCCGGCCTACTTTGGCGACTGCCCCGGCGACATTAACACGCATGTGCTCGAGCGCATGCGCCAAGCGCTCACTGAGCACGCAGCATATCCGTACCTTATGGGTAACGCACGGGCTCGCTTGGCGCAGGCTCGTCATACCGCCGAGATTTCGGGCGCGGGAACTAAGCCGCTCATCAACCTGGGCGGCGACACCTGGGTGCTCTTCCCCTGGCTGGGAAGCTACGCCTTTTTGGCGCTCGAGCGTATGCTCAAGATTAAATGCGCCGCGGAGCTGGGTCTTCGCGGACTTGACCCGTCACGCCCGTACTTTATGCAGTTTAAGATGAAGGCCGACGAGGAGACGTTCTTTGAGGTGCTCACCGCCGAGGCCGAGAAGGACTTCGATCCCATCGAGCTCGTCTATCCTGGCGAGGTGCCTTACTTTGACCGCTACGACGAGTTTGTTCCCGAAGAGCTCGTGCGCAAGGGCTTTGCCGAAGGCGTGCTCGACATCGAGGGTATGAAGCAGCGCGTTCTCGGCTGGCGCGACCACGCCTAAGACCAGTCTTTTTTGGGACGGGGAGACTTACTTGTCGTGAAGGACGGTGCCGAGGAAGTCGGTGTCGAAGGGCACGGCTTCGGCAAAGGCGTAGTCGCCGTCGCTGGCAATGAGCAGGTAGTTCTCCTCGCCGCCGAACTCCGTATCGCCACAAGGCGCCACCCAAGCGCGGTTGAACACCTCAAGTGCCGTGGCAACGCAATCGCGCAGGAACGTCACATCGCTCCCCTCGTTTGCGCTCACGATATTGGCAACGTAGATGCCGCCGGCATTCAGGCTGCCCCGCACCAGGCGCAGCGCCTCAACGGTCGCCAGCTCGCGCACAGGCTCGGCACCGCCAAAGCAGTCGCTCACAACGACGTCGTAGCGACGATGGCCCACGCTCGTCACACCCAGATACGAGCGAGCCTCGGCGGTAATCACCCGCAGGCGATCGCCCACCGTGTGCTCCAGTTCATCCAGATAGAACCAACGGCGCGCCAAGCGCGTTATCTCTCCGTCATACTCGATGACGTCCATACGCAAGCCCTCATGCGACAACAGTGCAAACTTGGGATAGGAAAACCCACCGCCGCCGAGCATAAGCATGCGGTCGATGCCGTGACCATAAGCGTCGCGCATTGCATCCTCGGCCTCAAACACATCGTCAAATGCACGATAGTACGCAAAGGCCGGCTCCGCCCAACGATCGCCAACATAGCTCGCGCTTTGGTAGACGCCGCCCTGCACGAGCACACGGACCTCGTCACCGCCCTCATTGTGCATGCGCTTCACCCGCGCCAGCCCGTTGCGGGTCCTCGCGACCTGCAAACAGGCAGCGCGAACAGCGACGGCGGCCGCACCAAGCGCCGCGGCTCCCAGGGCAACGCCGGCAACGACGCCGGCAGAAACACTTGGCTTGTTCATCTAGAGCTCCTTCTGCAGATAGAGTCCATGGTCATAAAACCCAAGATGGCGATAGTACTCGCGCGTACCAATCGCGCTGATCACGTTGATGTGCGTATAACCGGCATCCCGAGCTATCTGGCACGCACGCTCCACGAGCAAACGTCCCAATCCATGGTGCTGCGCCGCCTGACCCTGGTCGCCCACGCGCGCCGCCATACCGTACACGTGCACCTCGCGAATCATCGCCTCGTCCGGCGTCGTCGGCAGCTCGTCCGCATGTGCGGCAACAAACGAACGGTCGGGCAGCGACAGGCGCAAAAAGCCCGCGATCTTGCCCCGCGGCGTCACCCACTGCAAAAAGCGCTCGTAAGTCACCGGCGTCTCGTACGCTACTTCCTCATCAAGAGATAGCTCATCCAAGTCGGCACCCGCCGTGCTGATCTCGCGATAGCGAATCTCGCGCACCGTCGCACCGTCACCCCGAGCGGCCAAGCGATTTTCGACGAGCTGACGCAGGTTGGGTTTCTTGTTGCCCACCATGATGTCGTCGGAACTAAAGTCGCGGATCATGCGACTGATGCGGCAGAACGCCGGCGTCACCACGATGTCGTCGGCCAGCACATCGAGCAGCTCTTCCTCGGTATAGGGGCGCCACTCGCCGCGCTCGTAGCAGCCCACCAGACGCGAGCCCTCGATGAGCGCACACGGGTAGACCTTGACCTCGTCGGGCATAAAGGCGCCCTCGGTCATAAAGCGCTCGTAGTCACGCTTGTCCCCCTCAGGCGTAGCACCCAACAAGTTGAGCATAAAGTGCGCGTGGATCTTAAAGCCAAACAGGCGCGCGAGCGAAAACGCCCGCTCGATCTGCGCCACCGAAATGCGGCGCTCGTTGATATCGAGCAGGTGCTGGTCAAGGCTTTGGATGCCCATCTGTATCTTGGTGCAACCCAGGCGGCGGATGAGCGTGAGGGTCTGCGGCGTTACAGCATCGGGGCGCGTCTCGATAACGAGCCCCACCACGCGATGCTTCGCCGTCTCGTTGATGCGCTGCTGGCGCTCAAGCTCCTCCATCGTTGCCGTCTGCCACTCGGTGACCTCGCCCCACGGCGTACCGGGGCCGTACAGACGACGCACCGCACGGTTATAGCCGCCCACGGCACCATCCACACGCCCCTGCTCGTCGGCAACGCCGCTCGCAAGCTCAGCCTCATCGGTCGCAATACCGGCAGCCCGATAGCGCTCGCGACGCTCCGCTACCACCGGCGGCAGGGCATCGGCGGGAGCGTCATCGAGCAGGCGCCCCGCCTCGACACGACTGATGCCCGGACGCGCCAGCATGGGGTTGGCCGCCACGCCGGCGACGGCATCGTCATTGAGCGCACGGAAAAGTTCCGACATAAACCATGCCTGATACCCTTGCGGATAGTCGCTCCAGGTACCGCCAAGCACAATGAGCTCGATCTTATCGGTCGCATGACCCATCTGCGAAAGCGCTGTCAAACGGGCACTCACCTGCAGATACGGATCGAAGCAGTTTTGCTCCGCACGGGCACACGCCGGCTCGGCGTGCAGATAGCTTTTAGGCATGCGCAGATCGTTGGGGCAAAACAGGCAATCGCCCGAACAGGGCCAGGGCTTGGTGATGACGGTAATGGTCGCCACGCCCGAAGCCGTGCGGCGCGGCTTCATGCGCAGCACCTGCAGCAGTTGGCGTTCCAGATCGGAATCGACATTCCACGCAGCCCACCGAGCCGGCTCCTCACGTTTAACCCGCTGGTAGAACGGCAGCAGACGGCGCTTGGCCAAATCGCGTTTGTCGGCACCCTCACGGCGCGCCTCGGCATGTATCAGTTTGACGAGCGCCTTGTCGTCCACGGTCTCGCCGCGGCGCAGGGCCTCAAGTATGTTCAAGATAATCTGTTCCATGCCCCCATTGTAAAGGCAAAGGCGCCGGAGCCAGTCACGGCCCCGGCGCCTCCATCAAAGAGCATGCCTATATGCACCGATCTCCGAAAACCGCATGTCACTCCGGATCGAACGACATGTCGCCCGAACCGACCTTAAAACGATACGTGGCAGACTTATCACCGTTGTCGAATTCAAGATTCAATATGGTCTCGCCATCGTAGCCAAGCGGAAGGAAATCGCTCTCAAAGTCACCGCTGCCCACGGTGAGGCTCGCCTTAAAGCCCGTAGAGTTCGGAACCGATATCTCCACATCGCCCGAGCCCACGCTTACGTCCATCGACTTCGCGGGGGCCTGGTAGAGCTCGAACGCCACATCGCCCGAACCGACCTCGGCATCCAAGGTGTCGGTTACGGTGCCCGCAAACTCGATGTCTCCCGAGTCCAAAGTCAGGTTGACGTCATGACACGCAATGTCCGTGACCGTCAGATCGCCCGATCCTACATTCGCTGTAATGCCCACCATGTTATCGGCAACTTCGCGCGGCAGTTCGACGGTAACCGTGCGGTCAATGGCGCGCTCGTCATCGCAATCAAACTGGCGAATCTTGAGCGCAGAACCCTTAACCTCGGCCAGATTCTGGGTTGCCGCATCGTAAGCAGCTACTCCTTTTGCGACGCGGCCACTCTCGATGACACGTACCGGCCCGTCGGAAACGCACTTGACCTCAACCGTACCCGACGTCACATCCAAGTCAAGCGATGTGAACGCGTCGGCATCAAACGTTTCGCTCGAAAGCTGTTGAGGCCGAGCGGAATATTAACCGCCATCGTTCATAAAATCGTCGTCGTCAACCACATCGTCCATACCGGACAAGCCGGATGCAATATCGTCGAGATCCCACGGGCCATCAAAATGAAACAATATCCGCGAAGTGCCAAAGATAAGCCCGATGATGAGCACGAACGCTCCGATACCGACGCCCAGGCGGACCTTGGACTCATGCGAGAGCTTCATCATTCATCACCTTCTTTGGCGCTCGGCTCAGCGGCGGTCGAGGAAGCCACGTCAGTATCAACCGCAGCGGAAACATCCTGAGCCTTAGCCGCCTCCGGCGCCGGACCAACCTGAATATCCCCGCGTGTCCAATCGCCATCGAGCGCACGCGCCACCCAGTGATAGATGGGGATTGTAAAGAAGATCAGCGCGGCAAAGGAGCCACCAAACAGGAACATCAGCAAAAAGAACAGCAGCCAGCACACGGCCCAATACGGAAACGACTGGAACGGACCTTTCACCGGAGTCGAGCCAGCTGCGCCGCCACTCGTCACCTGCGCCGTAGCGGCATTGGCGGCCTGCGCACTCCAGCTTGCCGCTTGCGCCGCCTTGGCCGCAGCATCACTCGCCTGCGTAGCTGCCTCCGTGGCGCGCGCCGCCGCCTCATGGGTGCGGGCACGTTCTGCCGCCTCGGCCTCGCGCTGACGGGCGCGGTCCTCGTTCTCAAACTCGATATCGTCCTCGATCTCATCGCTCGGATTGAGCAGCTCGTCCAGGCTCACGCCATAGAGCTTGGCGAGCGAGATCAGGTTCTCGGTATCGGGCGAGCTCTCCGCGCGCTCCCATTTACTGACCGCCTGGCGCGACAGCCCCAGCTTTCGCGCCAGCCCTTCTTGGCTAAAACCCTTGCTGCGACGAAGGTCGGCGAGCCGCTGCGCAGTTTCTACATTCATGGTTCCTCCTATGCGATGCCAGCCGTGCCGCCGGACCGTTTTTGTTCTTAAGGCGCCTTGCACAGTTAAAAATCTATCCGCCACCGCCAAAAGCATGCCACCTATTCTAGTGAGATTTTTGACAACCGGCGGTTGCGGGTGTATATGAGCTGCGGAAATGTGTCCAAACAAAGCAATGACCCGCAGCTCGGTTGTCCCCGTTGCGGCGTTAACGGTAGTATGGTCGTACTGTTTATTCCGCACCGCCAACGGAGGGAGTTCCGCGCCGTGAACCGCGATTTCGCCTCATCGCTCATTCAGCTCAACAATACGTTCTATCGCGAGCACTCCGCCTCCTTCTCCGATACGCGCCAGGCACCGTGGCCCGGCTGGGTGCGCACTATGGACATAGCGCTCGAGCAGCTCGACGTCGCCACGATCGAGCATCCCGTCCGCGTCTTCGATCTTGCCTGCGGCAACATGCGATTCGAGAACTTTGCCGCCGGCGGCGCACTTGCCGCCAAGGGCGTCGACGGCGCAAACCCCTCGGCAGATGCCAGCTGCCCCTTCGAGTTCTATGGCGTCGACTCGTGCCAAGACCTGGCCATCGATGCACATGACCACGCCCTGCGCATTCCCAACCTGCACTTCCAGGAACTCGACGTGCTCAACGCCCTCATGAAGCTCAACCCCGCCGAGACACCCGACGTGCTTTTCGACGCCCCGCTCGCCGATATCTCGGTCTGCTTTGGCTTTATGCACCACGTGCCGTCGTGCGAGTACCGCGTACGCGTGCTCGACACCTTGGTGCGCCAGACACGCCCGGGCGGCATCATCGCCATCAGCTTTTGGGAGTTTATGAACGACGAGCGCATGGCGCGCAAGGCCGTTCGCGCCGAAGCCCGCGCCGAACTCACCCCGCCGTTTGAGGGTTACGATTCCGCGCAGTTTGAAGCCGGCGACCACCTCATTGGCTGGCAAAACGACCGCCACGCCTACCGCTATTGCCATCACTTTGACGATCAGCAGATCACCGACCTGGTGCGCGGCGTCCGTACGTTCTACAAGAGCGGCGAGGTCCCCGTGCGCGAGCTCGAGCGCTTCCATGCCGACGGTCGCAGCGGCGAGCTCAACCGCT
Source organism: uncultured Collinsella sp. (assembly GCA_900549905.1). Lineage (GTDB taxonomy): Bacteria > Actinomycetota > Coriobacteriia > Coriobacteriales > Coriobacteriaceae > Collinsella. The sequence goes on from URQD01000003.1 coordinate 53,992, forward strand.
ATGTGATTCTCAAGCGTCTGTAGGCATCGACGACGCGCCGCCGAGCCGCGCCGCATCATTCGGGCAAACTATGCCCACCTTCTTCCAACGCATTGCCGAAACGCGCAGCCATGCGTTTCGCATTTATGACCAAGGAGCCTCATGGGAGCCGTCCACGTTCGCACGCCTAAGAACTTTGTACTCGAGGAGCGCCTGGAGCGCTACGCCGATGCGATTGAGACGAACCCCGAGGCCTATGCCGGAGATTGGCGCGAGGCCTGTGCGCCCGCAGGCAGCAAGCCTTTCGAACACCTTCATCTGGATCTTGGTTGTGGCAAGGGAACGTACCTTGTAGAGCGCGCGGCCCGCGAGCCAAACACGTTCTTTATCGGCATGGACCAGGAGCCCATCTGCATCGCCTATGCCGCACAGAAAATCTGCGAGCAGGAGCTGTCCAACGCACTTGTCCTGCCCCGAGGCGCCGCATCGCTGCCGCAGCTGTTTGCCGCAGGCGAGCTCGATGCCATCACCATCAACTTTCCCACACCGCAGCCCAAGGCCAAGTACGCCAAAAAACGGCTCGTCCATGTCGACCATCTGATGCTCTACCGCCCGCTCTTTGCAGCCGGCGCCACCGTCACGCTGCGCACCGACAGCAAACCGCTGCGCGACTACGCCCTGGGGCAGATTGCCGCGGCCGGCTACGACACGCTTTGGGTAAGCGACGACGTCCGCCGCGACCATCCCGAGCATCCCGAGACCGAATACGAATGCCGCACGCGCGAGATGGGTGCCGTCGTCTATGGCATTTGCGCCACACCCGGCGCGCAGCCCAGCGATGAACAGCTCGCGGCGGGCCGCGCGCAGGAGCAAAGCCTTGCCTGCTACCTGCCCGAAAACCTCGATGAGCTCACCTATGTACCTCTGGGCATGGAAGAGGCCGTCGAGAACTTTAGAAACCGCGCCCGCAAAGGCAAAAAGCGCCTTCCGCAGGAGTCATAGGGGCTTTTGACAGTCACGTCGCCAGCGAGCAAGCGCAAATAGGCACCGACGAACGACCCTCAAGCCTAAGTGAGTAGACTTTTTAGCAATAGCCAAGCACAACCCGCATAGGAACAAGTAAAACCGCAGGTAAATCCCTTACGCAAAAGCCATGTGCTGGCGAAATCGCAAAAAGTCTACTCACTTAGCTCGCGGCCGCACCAAACGGCTGAGCAGAACGCCCATTTCCTGCATTTTCTTTCGCGCTGGCACCCCGCGCCGCCGCTACGCCATAATAGTTGGCGGACAATCGCGAGAGAAAGCAAACACATGGCACAGACCACGACAGATATCGCCGCCAGCACCGTCTCCGGCGCCGGAGCCGCCAGCTCATTCTCGGGCGGCACGGGAACCGAAGCCGAATTCGGCTCACTCGGTGCGCTCTCCCCCACCTGGTGGGAGCCCGAGGACGGCAGCGAGCCCGAACCGTGGCTCACGCCCGACCAGGCCTTCGAGCGCTTCTTTGAATGGACGAGCAATCGCGGTATTGAGCTGTGGGACCACCAGGAAGAGGCCCTCATGGATCTAGCCGCCGGCGATCACGTCATTCTGGGCACGCCGACCGGATCGGGCAAGTCGCTTGTCGCGCTGGGCATGCTCTTTATGGGCATGGCACAGGGCAAACGCTGCTATTACACGGCCCCCATCAAGGCTCTGGTCAGCGAAAAGTTTTTCGACCTGGTGCAGGTGCTCGGCCGCGATAACGTCGGCATGATCACCGGCGACACGCATATCAACACCAAGGCACCCGTCATCTGCTGCACGGCCGAGATTCTTGCCAACGACGCACTGCGCGAGGGCGAGGACGCCGATGTTGGCTGCGTCGCCATGGACGAGTTCCACTACTTTGCAGACCCCGACCGCGGCTGGGCCTGGCAGGTGCCGCTGCTCACTCTGCCCCATACGCAGTTTATGCTCATGAGCGCCACGCTCGGCGATGTCACCGCCATCGCCGCCTCACTCGAGGAGCACACCGGCGCTGCCTGCGACCTGGTCGTCGACGCCCCGCGTCCTGTTCCGCTGAGTTACGACTATGTGACGACCTCCCTCGAGGGCACGGTCGAGCTCGCCATGCGCCGCGACGAGGCCCCACTCTATATCGTGCACTTTAGCCAGGATGCCGCACTTGCGACGGCACAGTCGCTCGCCAATTTTGGCATTGCCAGCAAGGAGCAGCGCGAGGCCATCAAGGAGGCGGCCAAGGGCACGAGCTTCTCGACGGCCTTCGGCAAAATCCTCAAGCGCTTGCTCGGATGCGGCGTCGGCGTGCACCATGCTGGCATGTTGCCGCGCTACCGCCTGCTGGTCGAGCGCTTGGCGCAGCAGGGCCTGCTACCCGTCATCTGCGGCACCGATACGCTCGGCGTCGGTATCAACGTGCCCATCCACACCGTGGTGCTCACCGCGCTCACCAAGTTCGATGGCTACAAGATGCGTCGTCTGCGCGCCCGCGAGTTCCATCAGATTGCCGGTCGTGCCGGCCGCTCGGGCTTCGATACCGAGGGCATGGTCATCGCCGAGGCACCCGAGCACGAGATCGAGAATGCCAAGCTTATGGCCAAGGCGGGCGACGACCCCAAAAAGCTCCGCAAGATTAAAAAGAAGAAGGCCCCCGAGGGCTTTGTCACCTGGAACAAGCAGACGTTCGAGCGCCTGATCGAGACGCAGCCCGAGACACTCAAGCCGCGCCTGCGCATCACGCACTCCATGGTGATTAGCGTGGTCGAGCAGGGTGGCGATGCCCGAGCCCGCGTACACGACCTCATCGAGACGAGCCTGCAGACCCCCGAGGAAAAGGCTAAGCTCGAGGTTCGTGCCGACGAGATCTTCGCCACGCTCATCGATTCCGGCGTCGTCGTGCGCACCGAGGTGCCGCCCGCACCCGACGCTCCGGCTGACGCCGCGCCGGACATCGACTACGCACTGACGGTCGACCTGCCCGAGGACTTTGCGCTCGACCAGCCGCTCTCGCCGTTTTTGCTTGCCGCGTTGGAGCTGCTCGATCCCGAGAGCGAGACCTATACCATGGACCTGATCTCGATGGTCGAGGCAACGCTCGAGGATCCCAAGCAGGTGCTGCGCGCTCAGGAGCGCGCAGCACGCGACCGCGCGATGGCCGAAATGAAGGCTGACGGCGTCGAATATGAGGAGCGTCTGGAGCGCATTCAAGACGTCACGTATGAAAAGCCGCTCGAGGATTTGCTCGACGCCGCCTTTGACAAGTACTGCCAGGAAGTGCCCTGGGCAAACGACTACCAGCTCTCTCCCAAGAGCGTTCTGCGCGATATGCTGGAAAGCGCGAGCGATTTTAAGGGCTACATTCAAAAGCTCGGCATCGCCCGCTCCGAGGGCATTTTGCTGCGCTACCTGGCAGAGGCCTATCGTTCGCTCGACCGCACCGTGCCCATCGAGAAGCGCGACGAACGCCTGCGCGACATTATCTCGTGGCTGGGCTTTGTGGTGCGCTCGGTGGACTCGAGCCTGGTGGACGAGTGGGAGAACGCCGGCAACCCCGCTGCACTCGACGCCGCACCGCCGCAGGGCATCGATGAAGTCGTGGCAGACCGCCGTGGCTGCACCCTGCTGGTGCGCAACGCACTCTTCCGCCGCGTGACCCTTGCCGCCCGCGAGCACATTCGCGACCTGGGCGAACTCGACGACGACTGGGGCATGAGCGAGATCCGCTGGCAAAAGGCCCTCGATGCCTACCATGAGCAGCATGAGGAAATTCTCACCGACGGAGACGCCCGCAGTGCCGCGATGTTTTCCATCGATGAGTCCGACGAGAAGACCGCGCACGTATGGCACGTGCACCAGATCTTTGCCGACGAGGATGGCGACCACGATTTTGGCATCATGGGCGATGTCGATCTGGACGCCACGCAAGACGGCGGCGAGGTAATCTTCAAAAACTACCGCGTCGGCTTTATCGAGGACCTGCTCGAGAACTAGCCAAACATACTGGAACGGAATAAAACGGGGCCGTTGGCACTATCGCCAGCGGCCCCGTTTTTGCACTATCCGCTATGCCTTACTCGGCATCCTCGACCTCATACGAATCCGCCTCGGCTGGCTCATCGTTTGTCTCTGCCGCAGCCCCGCGTGCCTCGTCAAACGCCGCCTTCATGGTCTTGTTGCCCCACGTGAGCTTGCGAATGGTAAGATCGTCGGCTTTCTTGTTGGCAAGGCGCAGATTGTTCTCGGAGGACAGCAACGCCTCCTTGGTTTTCTGCAGATGGCTAATCGTCTTGTCGATCTCATCGATTGCCGTTTGGAACTTGCGGCTCGCGATCTCGTAGTTGCGGCCGAAATCGTTCTTGAACTTCTCCATCTTGGCTTCGAAGTTCGTGACATCGATATTCTGCTGCTTGTACTCCGCCAGCTCCTGCTTATAGCGAAGCGAACCCATGGCGGCATTGCGCAGCAGCGTAATGATGGGAATGAAGAACTGCGGGCGGATCACATACATCTTCTCGTAGCGATAGCTCACGTCCACGATTCCCGCGTTGTAAAGCTCGCTCTCGGGCTCGAGCAGCGTGCAGAGCACCGCGTACTCACAGCTTTTCTGGCGACGATCGTGATCGAGTTTCTTAAAGAAGTCCTCGTTTTTATGCTTGGTCGCGGTCTCGTCATTCTCGTTTTTCATCTCGAACATAATTGAGATGACCTCGTTGCCGCTCGCGTCGCACTCACGGAAAATGAAGTCTCCCTTGGTGCCCTCGGATGCATCGTTATCTTTCTCGAAGTACGCATTGGGAAACGCCGTCATGCGCAGACGGTTAAACTCGGTCTCGCAGTGCTGCTCGAGCGACTCGCCCACCATCTTGGTGGACAGGCGAACCTTCATGTCCTTAAGGCGCTCAATCTCTTCATCCTTGTAGCGAATCAGGTCATCGCTCGCGCGCTTGGCCTGCGCAAGCTCGAGCTCGTGTGCCGCCTTGGCTTGCTCCTCGCGAGAATCGCGCACCGCCAGCTCGCTCGTCAGTTTGGCACGTGCCTCATCGCGCTCTCGCTCCGCCGCGGCGACCGCCTCTGACAGGTTCATTTTTGCCATCAGTTCCTGCTCGCGCAGCTGGGCACGCAGGCCCTCGGCCTCTTGCTCGGACTGAGCCTTTGCGGCGGAAAACTTCTCTTGCACCTTCGCGCGATAGTCAGTAAGCGCGCGCTCGGCCTCGCTGCGAGCGGCATCGAGCTCACGCTGCGACTCTGCCGCGGCGGCGGCAAGCGCCATCTCCTGGGCCTTGTCCGCCGCGGCGATCCTGGCCTGCAGCTCGGCAATCTGAGCGTCGCGCGCGGACAGGTCGTTTTGAGCAGCATTGCGTGCCGCCGCCTCGGCAAGCCTGGCTTCATCATCTTTGCGCTCCAACTGCGCACGTAAATTGTCGATCTCGCGCTGAAGCTCGGCATTCTCCTTTTGAGCATCGGAACGGGCCTCAACCGCCGCGCGCTGACTTGCACTCTCGCGCTCTGCGGCAGCGCCTTCGAGCTTGGCGCGCAGCTCGGCAAGCTCAGCGTCGCGCTTGGCAACCTCTTGTGCCAGCTGCTGAGCTGCAGCGTTCTTCTGCTCGACAAGCTGAGCGTCGCGCTGAGACTCTGCCTTTTGCAAAGCAGCCGTCGAGCGCGAGCGCTCAAGCTCCAGTGCCTGCTCGCCCTCGCGCTGGACCGCCTTCACGCGCTCATCCAGGTCGCGCGAGAACTCGGCATCGCGCACCTGCTTGACGATATCCGCATAACCGGACGCATCGACCTTAAAAACTTCGCCGCAATGCGGGCACTTGATCTCGTTCATGGCAGCTCCTCGATGGACGCAAATTTCAACCGCCTACACTCTACCGCGCCGCACGGACAAAAAAGACGCCGCCGCCATAATGGCAACGGCGCCAGAACCACCACAAAGGCGACTGTCCCCTTTGTGGTGACTTGGGTCCTTACAGGTCGCGGTAGTCGATCAGGCGAAGATCAGGTTGAGACTCAAGCCAAGTGCGAAGCTCGGGGTCGATCAGCGCATCGACTTCCTTGGTGCGGTCGGTAGTGAGCGAGCTGTTCTCCAGGATAAAACGATCGAGATAGCCCGGATGGCACACAAAGACGACCGTCTCGCCGTCCACCATCTCGCGAACCGTCTGCATGATTGCCTCTTTGGGCTCGTAGCCCGGCTCCATCGAGCGCATCACCATGCGCAGATCAGTATCTCCGCAATGCACCACAGCCGCGGGGTCGAAGCTCGCCTTTTGCTCCTTAAGGCCCAGCTCCTGAGCAACCGCCGAGATCGCCCGGTTAAGGTTTTTGCTCATGACGGCATGGGCCTCAAAGTAATCGGGCTCGCGGCCCACGATCTCGACAAAGCGGTCATGCTGCGCGCGGATCTCGATGCAGGCCTCGTCGAAGTCTATCAACTCCTCGCCGCGCTTAAAATGATCGCGGAAGGTACGGCTGCTATGGAACTCGCCGTTCTCGTTGAGCATCGGGCCTCCCGAGTTGCCGGGGTTCACTGCCGCGTCGGTCTGGATGTAGTATTTGCCGTCCAGG
>URQD01000004.1:0-52842 GCA_900549905.1 uncultured Collinsella sp.
GGCGGCGATGTGCACGTGTAGCTTTGCCTGACCGTCGCAGCTGATGAGCACGCCTACCTCGAACGGGGTTCCCGTCTTGTCGTAGGTCGAACGCACGATGCGCATCGCCGCCTTACCGGTGTTCTGTCCCAAAAGGCGCGCCTCATGCTTGTCGAGGTTGACCGTCTCGTAGACGGCATCGACGCTTGCGGGCAGGATGCCGGTCTTTTCCGCGATGTAGGCGTAGAGCGAGCCATCCACGTCTTTGCGTGTGAGCTCGGGGCAAAGTGACACGAGGATATAGACGTAGTTGAGCTCCATGGGTTTGTCGTTGGCGAGACGCAGGCGGCGAATCTCCCAGACGGGTGTCCCTTCGGGCACTTTGAGCCCAGAGGCGATGCCGCGGACGGCCGGTATGCTTGAAAAGGCGAGAATCTGCGAGCTCGGAACCCGTCCCGCTTCGCGCATCCGCGCGCTGAAATTCAGGGCCAGGTCGATGCCGGGTGCTGAGGTTTGGGGTTTGATGAACGTGCCCTGCCCACGTTTGCGCACCACGCGCCCCTCGATGACGAGATCTTGGAAGCAACGGCGCACGGTCGCGCGCGATAACTCTAGCCGTTCACAGATTTCGAGCTCGCGTGGCAGCGGCGTCTTGGTGTCGAACGCCTGGCTGGCGATAAGCAGGGCGATTCGATGTTTAAGTTGGACATAGAGCGGCGTATCACCGCTGCGGTCGAAGGGTTCGGAGGCGAGAAACGAGATCATATCCATGGGGTACCTCCATGTCGTGGGCGTACGTGACATGGTCTGACACTGCGGGGCAAACCGGAGATGCCAGGCCCGATTCTTGCTGGTATGTATGGTGCATAAGGAACATAAAACATTTATCAGACAATCTACCTGCTATTTTAAAAATAATTAGAAGAAAAAATAATTTAGGCACAAAAATAGTTGCTACCGTTAACCGATGAATAGTTGCCGTTCGCAACTATTTTCTTGTACCGAACATGCCCCGGCGCAACAATAATCTCAGCAAAAAGCAAAGCCGTGCGACACACGGCAGGTCGAGAGGAGACCGCATGCGGTATCTGGTAATGGTCAGTCACGGAACGCTCGCTCCCGGACTGCACAGTGTCCTCAAGATGCTCGGCAATGACGCCCCGAACATCTTGTCGACGAGTCTCGTGGACGGCATGGGCGCTGACGAGTATGTCGAGAACGTCAAGGCGATGCTCGCTCCCGTTACCGCCGATGACGAGGTTGTCCTGCTTGGTGACATCCTGGGCGGATCGCCGCTCACCAATGCCATGAACACGCTGGCCGAGAAGGGCCTGCTCGCCCACACCATTGCCTTCGGCGGTATGAATCTGCCCATGGCTATGACCGCCATGATGGGGCTTGCCACCATGGACCTGGATTCCCTCAAGCAGATGATGCTGCAGGAGGGCAAGAACGGTATGTCCGAGCTCGTTGTCCCGACCGATGACGCCGATGACGAGGACGACGACATCTAGGCAGCGCATCCGCCCAAATTTTTGTGATGGAGCGGGGGTTAAGAGGAAAGACCCCCGGTGATAAAGAAAGGGAGAACGCATGATTTCGTTCATCCGTATTGACGACCGTATGATCCATGGACAGACCGTTACCCGTTGGGCCCTCGAGTATCCCTGCGACGGTCTTATCGCCGTCAACGACGCCGCGGCGTCCAACCCCGTGCTCAAGGAGGCCTACAAGAGTGCCTCGGGCAAGAAGACGTTCGTGTGGACCAAGGAGCACTTCAAGGAGGTCTCCGAGAAGGTTCTCAAGTCCAACACCAAGTACTTCCTGATCACCAAGAACCCGCTCGACATGAAGGAACTTCTCGTCGATTTTGGCTTTAAGCCCGGCATGGACCGCATCATCGTCGGTCCCTGCAACGATCGTCCCGGCACCACCAAGCTCGGCAACAACCAGTCGATCACGCAGGAAGAGGCCCAGGCGCTCGAGGATCTCACCAACGCCGGCTACACGGTCGAGTTCGCCCTTATCAAGGAGAAATCCATTGGTGAGTGGCCAAAGTTCCGCGGTCAGTTTGGCTTCTAGTTAGGCGCCAGCCGCATTTTGGTACCTACAGCCCTGGGGGAAAGGGGCTGAGGAATAAAGAAAGGGGAAAGCATGGCAATCAATGCATTCCAAGCCGCGCTGTTCGGCCTGTTCGCCTGCCTGGCATCACTGCCTGGCATGGGTGGCACGACGATCGGCAACTACACTCTGGGTCGTCCTCTGGTCGCCGGCCTCATCGTCGGCATCATCATGGGCGATATGCAGACGGGCATCCTCGTCGGCGCTGCCATCCAGGTTGTCTACATCGCTCTCGTGACCCCCGGCGGAACCGTCTCCGCCGACGTCCGCGCCGTGTCCTATATCGGCATCCCGCTGGCGATCCTCGCCATCAAGAACTCGGGCATCGATCCCGCCTCCGCTGAGGCTGCCGGCATGGCCGCATCCCTCGGTGCCGCCGTCGGCACGCTCGGCACTGTGCTCTTCTATGGCACCGCCACCATTAACCTGGTATGGCAGGGCATGGGCTGGAAGTGGCTCGAGAAGGGCGACCTCCACAAGCTCTACCTGGTCAACAACGTTCTGCCTTGGATCGGTCACATCGTCTGCTCGTTCCTCCCGACGTTCATCATCACCATGGGCGGCACCGCCATGGTCGACCTCATGAAGACCTACATGCCCATGGACGGCATCGCGATGAAGACGCTGTTCACCGTCGGCTCGCTGCTGCCTACCGTCGGTATCGCCATCCTGCTCAAGCAGGTCATCTCCAAGCCGACGGACTTCCTCACGTTCTTCTTCGGCTTCACCCTGTCCGCTGTCATGGGATGCAACCTGATTGCCGCCGCCGGCATCGGCTGCTTCTTCGCCCTGATCAACTATGAGATCGCTTCGCTCAAGATCGACCTCGCAAACGCTCCCAAGGCAGCTATCGCCTCGGGCTCCGATGATGAGGAAGAGGAGGACATCTAATGGCAGAGAAGAAGAAACTCTCTAAGAAAACGCTTGCCAAGTCGTTCCGCAACTGGTCCTATGGCAACCTGACTTGCTTCTCGCAGGAGCACATGCAGACCTTCGGTTACCTGTGCGCCATGCTTCCGATCGTCGAGGAGCTCTACGACACGCCCGAGGAGCAGAAGCAGGCCCTCCAGACCTACTCCGCGTTCTTCAACACCGAGCCGCAGATCGGCACCATGATTGTCGGCGTCACCGCCGGCCTCGAGGAGGCTCGCGCAAACGGCGAGGCCATCGACGACGACGCCATCAACGGCATCCGCGCCGGCCTCATGGGCCCGCTCGCCGGCCTTGGCGACTCGCTGATCGTCGGTACCCTGATCCCGATCCTGCTCGGTATCGCCCTCGGTCTCTCGACCGGCGGCTCTCCGCTCGGTGCCATCTTCTATATTGTCGTGTGGAACCTGCTCATGTTCCTTGGCATGCGCTTTGCCTACAACCAGGGCTATGAGCTCGGCGGCAAGGCGGTCGAGGCCCTCGTCGGCCCCAAGGCCAAGGCTCTGCGTGATTCCATCGTGATGGTCGGTACCATGGTCATCGGTGCAGTCGGTGCTACCTGGGTCTCCATCACCTGCAGCCCCAATCTGGTGCTGCCCGGCGGCGGTAAGTTCCAGGACACGCTCGACGGAATCTATCCGCACCTGCTGCCCATGGTCTTCATCATCTTCTGCTGGTACATGATGACCAAGAAGAAGGTCAACCCCATCGTTATGATGCTGATCCTCGTTGTGATCGCATTTGTGGGCGTTCTCATTGGCTTCTTCGACCCGGCACTGAGCTACTAGTCATCATCCCCTGGCCCCCTGTAAGGCCGTGCGGCCTCAACCGCACGGCCTTCTGATTTTGCGCCGCCCTTCAAGGGCAATATGGCCAGCGACCTCCATCGCCTACACCACACCCGCTATATTGCTCTTGAAAGATGACGTATTCGACAAACGATGCACTTGCGCATGATGCACACTTTGCACGAGGAGGACCATATGCACGAGAAACATGGACACGACCTTTCGCGCGACGACTTGATTCGCGAGGCAAAGATGCAGACCGATGCTATTCAGCGGCTCAATGTTTGGCTGCGCCTGGGCTATTCGCTCGTGGCGATTGGCTTTTTGATGGGGATGTGGGGTATGCAGGGCGGCCCCGGCTGGGGTGTCCCCGTGGGCATCGTGTGCCTGGTGGTGGGCACTCCGCTTTCGATCGTGCTTAAGGTCGGCACGACCAACGCCAAAAAGAATGTCGAGCGCATGCTCGAGGCCGCTGGTGTCGACGTTGAGGAGCTTATGCGACGCAAGAAGGACGAGCAATAGACTTCCGCGTTGGGGTATCATAAATAATTGTTGCGAATGTTAACTAATGTACGGCAAATGACGGTTTTATGGCCCTTCTAGAGTTGCAAAGGACAATATCCCCAGTGGATTACGATGACGTCGCTCGAAAACTGATTGTGTACTCACGTTCCCTTGCCAAGGGATCCTTGAGTGCTGCCGGCGGCGCCAGTGTGGGCGAGGCACCGGTTTTACAGTATCTATCGGGTATTGACGGTGATGTCATTCCCTCCGAGATTGCCAAGAAGCTGAAATTCTCCCGTGCGCGCATGTCGCATATCTTGGATTCACTCGAGAGTAAGGGTTACGTTCAGCGCAGGACTGATCCAAACGATCGTCGGCGTGTGCTGGTGAGCATTACCGAGGAAGGCCGTGATTTCGCGGCGAAAAAAAATGCCGAGAGTGTGGCATCGCTCTCGAAACAACTCTCAGCGCTCGGCGAGCACGATGCCCAGGAGCTCGTGCGCATCCTGAATAAAGCTTACAGCCTTACCTATGATGCCGACGACTACCTGGACAATCTATAAGGATAAAGACAGACATTTAGGTGCATCTTGAAATGCACCCGGGACAGTTGTGCCCATCAGCCACCGTCAACATCTCATTCCAAACCAAATCAGCCAACGTACGTCATGGCAATCCCCGGTAGGTTGCAGGATGGCGGCTGAGCCTTTCCCTCGGGAAACTTCGCGAAGCCCAGTTCCCGAGGGAAAGGTATGGTCTGTGTAATACCAGATAAACAGTACATTTTTGCTAGATTGGTATTTGACTGAAGAACCAATTGGTATGGCTTATTAAGCCCACCTTGCCGTTGACGCTTATTTTGCTGCCGCTGGGAGAATTCCGAACTTGGGTGCGCAAGTGCTCCCATATGTTGATATGACCTAGTAGGTGGCTATCTGGTTACTACCAGTTGGCCCCTTGGTAACGGGTGGCCCCCATTGTGCGGAATGTACCGAACATCTCCGTTTGATACGTTTTCCCATGCTGCCGGGGGGGGGGCGTCCTCGGCACCTCAGCATGTCGGAAGAAAGGAGACCAGATGCGCAGGAATTCCATTTTTACGAAACGGTGGGTGAAGGGAAGCGCGGTCCTCGTTGCCACTGCAGCGACGCTCGTGTTTGCCAATCCCCAGCAGGCGATTGCCACGCCACTCAAGGGCGTCGACTCGGCGACCGTGTCCCAGTCTGCCTCGAATGTCGTCGACATCGATTTCGCTGACGGCATCAAGGGCCGTATTACGTTCCTCGAGGACGGTATTTTCCGTTATAACGTCGACCCCAAGGGTGAGTTTTCCGAGTACGCCACGCCGCGCAGTAAGTCCCACACGGCTAAGATCCAGGCTCAGCCCGATACCTCGGACACCTACAGCAAGCCGAGTGCGACGGTTGCCGACAAGGGCGACACTATCGAGATCACCGGCGGAAAGGCGACCGTGATCCTGGACAAGGCGACTGGCAAGATGAGTATCAAGTCAGGCGACCGTGTCGTGGTTTCCGAGTCCGCGTCCCTCGACCTTGATAAGAAGGGTACCGTCCAGACGCTCGCCAAGGAGAAGTCCGAGAACTTCTTTGGCGGCGGCACCCAGAACGGACGCTTCCTGCACACCAACCAGACCATCGCCATCTCCAACACGAACAACTGGACCGATGGCGGCGTTGCCTCGCCCAACCCGTTTTATTGGACGAGTGACGGCTACGGCGTGCTCCGAAACACGTTTGCAGAGGGTTCCTACGACTTCGGTTCCACGGACTCATCGACGGTCACGACTTTGCACAGCGAGAATGAGTTTGATGCCTACTACTTCGTGGCGACCAACGAGGGAGCTTCGAACGTGGCAACTGAGATGCTGCAGGACTACTACAAGGTGACCGGTAACCCGGTACTGCTGCCCGAGTACGGGTTCTACCTTGGTCATCTTAATGCCTATAACCGTGATGGCTGGTCAACGACCTCGGGTCAAAAGAAGTGGGAGACCAAGGGCAGCAAGTCCTCGAGCGAGAAGGGCGACGTTAAGTACGAGTCTGGCATGTCGACGGGCTACAAGCTCGACGGCACACTTGCGGCCGAGACGCTCAACGGTGAGGGCCCTACGGTTGATACCGAGAACATGAAAGCGACCGATTTCGACCGCCAGTTCTCTGCTCGGCAGGTTATCGATGACTACGAGGACAGCGACATGCCGCTCGGCTGGTTCCTGCCGAACGACGGCTACGGCGCCGGCTATGGCCAGAACGGTTACTACAAGACCGGCGGCGTCAACTCCGACGGAGCGAGCTCGGCCGACCGTCTTAACGCTGTGCGTGCCAACGTCGACAACCTTAAGAAGTTCACCGAGTATGCCAACTCAAAGGGTGTGAGCACGGGCTTGTGGACCCAGTCCAACCTTGAGCCCGACAGCAACCCTGAGACCCCGTGGCATCTGCTTCGCGACTTCGACGCCGAGGTCAAGACGGGAGGCATCACTACCCTTAAGACCGACGTTGCCTGGGTTGGATCTGGCTACTCCTTTGGTCTTAATGGCATCAAGACAGCTTATGACACGGTGACGACCGGCGCTAACAAGCGCCCCAACATCATCACGCTCGATGGTTGGGCCGGCACGCAGCGCTTTGGTGGCATTTGGACCGGCGACCAGTATGGCGGTAACTGGGAGTACATTCGCTTCCATATCCCCACGTATATCGGTCAGAGTCTTTCGGGCAACCCCAACATCGGCTCCGACATGGATGGCATTTTTGGCGGCGACCCCATCATCTCTGCGCGTGACTACCAGTGGAAGACGTTCACGCCCTCTATGCTCGACATGGACGGTTGGGGCACCTACCGTAAATCGCCCATGACGCACGGCGATCCCTACACAGGCATCTCGCGCTTCTACCTCAAGCTCAAGGCGCAGCTCATGCCCTATATCTACACGAGCGCGGCCTCGGCGGCCAACATCGACACGGGTAACGGCGATGCCGGCCTGCCCATGATCCGCGCCATGCTGCTTTCCGATAACTCCGAGTACGCCGCAAACACCTCGACGCAGTACCAGTATATGTTCGGTGAGAACTTCCTAGTGGCACCGGTGTATCAGGATACCCAGGCAGACGAGAACGGCAACGACATTCGCAATGGGATTTACCTCCCCAACTACGGCACCGACGAGAATCCCACCATCTGGATCGATTACTTCTCGGGTAAGCAGTATCGCGGCGGCCAGGTTCTCAACAACTACGAGGCTCCGCTTTGGAAGCTGCCGCTGTTTGTGAAGGCCAACGCTATCGTGCCGATGTACGCCGAGAACAACAACCCCGAGGCCGTGAGCGACACCAACACCAAGGGTACCGACCGCAGCCAGCGTATCGTCGAGTTCTTCGCCACCGAGGGCGACGGCACCTTTACGCAGTACGAGGACGACGGCTCCTCCATCGAGAACAACACGACTGAGGACGATTCCTACGGTACGATCGACAATATCTCCTACGGTGAGCATGTGAGCACCGTCTACAGATCCAAGGCCGCAGGCGGCACCGCGACCTTTACCGCCGAAGCCTCGCAGGGTGGCTACAACGGCTACGACTCCAATCGCACCACGACCTTCGTGGCCAACGTGTCCGCCAAGCCCATGAGCGTCGTCGCCAAGAACGGCGGATCCGCGCTCAACGTGGTTGAGGTCGACTCGCAGGAGACCTTTGACACCGCGACCCCCGAGGCCGGCCAGGCGGTCTACTTCTACAGCGAGACCCCTAACCTCAACCACTACGGCAGCGATGTGGACGGCACCGAGGCCGAGCGGGGCGAGAGCTTTAACAACACCAAGATCACCACGAACCCCAAGGTCTACGTCAAGTTCGCGAAGACCGATGTTGCTGCGGCGGCGCAGACGCTCGAGCTGGGCGGTTTCGTGAACGCCGACGCCACGCTCACAGCCGATCGCCTCAACGAGAGCCTCTCCGCACCCACGAACCTTGCTGCCCCCGAGGACGTCACGACCCCAACGAGCATCAAGCTCACCTGGGGAAAGGTCGATGGTGCTACCTCCTACGACCTTAAGGTCGACGGCACCGTGTTCGCCGTGGGTGATGCGGCCGAGTTCACGCACACCGACCTCGCCTACAATAGCAAGCACACCTACCAGATTCGTTCGCGCAACGCCGAGGGCTACTCCGCCTGGAGCGATGTGCTCGAGGCGAACTCCGCACTCGATCCGTGGCGGAACGTCCCCGACGCCGAGCAAATCACCTGGGAGGGCTCACTTTACGGCAGCCATAAGGCCGAGCTCGCCTTCGACCATGAGTTCCAGTCGGGCGACGGCGGTTTCCACTCCGGTGGCAACGATCTGGGCAAGGCGCTTACCGTTGACTATGGACGCGCTTACAAGCTCGATAAGCTCGAGTACTATCCGCGCGATGACGCCGGCAACGGCACTGTGACCAAGATGCGTGTTGAGACGAGTCTCGATGGCGTCCACTGGACGAGCCAGGAGGTCGATTGGGCACGTTCCGCTGATTGTAAGACGGTAGCGTTTGACGGCACCGTGGCCGCCCGTTACGTGCGCATGACACCGCTCGCCTCGGTCGGCAATTTCTTCTCCGCGTCCGAGATTGCCATCTACAAGACCGACGGCACGGATGGCTTCGCCGTGGGCTCCAACCTCAACAAGGCCACGATCTCCGACGGAGACTACTCCAACATGAAGAACTATCTGGGCCTCGAGAATCGCGAGCCCGATACCCCGACGTTCGGTTCGCAGATCCGCGACCACTTCGCCGACCTCAACGATAACGGCGTTTACGACGTCTACGATTACTCGTTCACCATGGCGGGTCTTGACGGCGGCACTAAACAAAAGGGAAAGGTCGCAGGTTCGCTCGCGGTGATTCCGAGCAAGACCGAGGTCGAGGCCGGTGATGAGATCACCGTTGATGTCTATGCGGCCGACGCCAAGAACGTCAACGCCCTGGGCGCTCTCGTCAACTTCAAGAGCGACCAGTTCGAGTTTGTGTCCGAGAGCATCGCGCAGGACGGCTCGACTGCCGGCATGGAGAACCTGTCTCGCGAGAAGGTCCAGTTCGCGGACAGAACGCAGACTATCAATCTCGCCTTTGCCAACCGCGGCGATGGCAAGCTCTACAACGGTACCGGCGCGGTGGCGAGTTTCAAGCTCAAGGCCAAGACCGCCGGCAAGGTCGAACTGCCCTCGACATCTTGGCTCATCGGTCCGGCATGCGACGCACTTGAGTTTGCGAGCGACGGCACGGTGACGATGCCGGATGTTCCTCAGCCAACGGTCGCCGAGTACGGTCAGGACGCCTTCAACATCACGATGACCAACGATGAGCTCACGACCGACGACGGGACCAACGTCGAGAAACTTATCCAGCAGAAGAGCTATAACGCGCTGTTCGATAATAACGAGGGCGACAACGGCTTTGAGTTCCTATGGAACTGGAGCGGCAACTGGGACAGCGAGGGTAAGCTTCCGAGTTACGTGAAGCTTCCCACCACGATGACATTCGCATTTAAGACGCCGTCGAAACTCGATAGTGTCGAGGTCGTTAACCGCAACGGTGGCAACGGAACCGTGCAGAAGATCAAGGCTGTCGTGACGTTCGAGGATGGCTCGACCCAAGAGTTCGCGGGCGGGGAGTACGATTCCTTCCTGGCTCGCTACGCCTTTGACCTCTCTGCCGAGAACAAGGGCAAGAAGGCGACCAAGGTCGAGGTCACGCCGCTTGAGGCATCGGGTGACCAGATGCTCACACTGCGTGAGGTCAACTTCAACTACACGCAGGGTGTCGAGGCCATCGAGGGTGTCGAGCTAGGCAAGAACCAGACCGAGTTCTTTGAAGGCGACATTACGCCCGTCGACGCCAAGGCTACGCCTGAGAGCGCTGGCTACCCCTATGTGACGGTCGAGAGCTCCGACCCCTCTGTGGTAAGCGTCTCCGCTGTTCAGGCTGGCGATAGCGTGAGCTACTACCTGCGTGCCAACAAGGCCGGCAAGGCAAAGATCACGGTGGCGTCGGTACTCGACCCCTCCAAGACCGCATCCTATGAGGTCGAGGTCAAGGCTGGTGTCGATACCTCTGCGCTCGTAGCAGCGCTTTCCAAGGCCGCGGGCTACAGCGAGTCCGTCTACACCAAGGATTCCTATGCAGCTCTCACCACTGCGGTCGAGGCGGCTCAGAAGCTCCTCGACAGCGGCCAGGGCAGCTATAGCAAGAAGGATGTCGCAGACGCCACAGCCAAGATCGAGAAGGCAATCGACGGCCTCAAGATGCGCCCTGTTGATGAGAAGATTCTCATCAACACGCCCGAGAACCGCAAGAACGTCAAGGTGGCCGGCTTCTCGAGTGAGGCCGACTACGAGGGCAGCAACGCCGTCAACGCTCTCGACGGCGACGAGCGGACGCTTTGGCACAGCGACTGGGCCCATGGGACCGGTATGCCCCAGTATCTGAGTGTCGACCTGGGCCGCGACTACGATCTCACCGACGTTACATTCCTGCCGCGCCAGGACGGCGGCACTAACGGCGATATCTTCGAGGCCGAGATACTGGTCTCCGACACTGCCGACGGTTATGAGAAGGGCACCACCGCGTCGATGGGTACGTTCGCCTTCGACAACGATGGCCGCGTGCTCACCGACCGTGGCGACTGGAAACAGATGAGCTTTGGCGCCGCGCGCGGTCGCTACGTGACCGTCAAGGTGATTCACGCCGGCGGGGGCGACGTTGATGCCTACTGCAGCATGGCGGAGCTCAAGTTCTACGGTACGGCCGTCCCCGATCCGGTGGCGAAGGATGATCTCACTGCCGCGATCGAAAAGGTTGATGCCGAGCTTGCCGCCGGCGACCTCAAGGCCGGCGACTACACCGAGGCCTCCTGGACGGCGCTCGAGAACGCCCTGGCGAGCGCCCGCGCCATCTTGAGCGACGAGGATGCCACGCAGGACGAGGTCGACCAGGCGCTCAGGGCGCTCGAGAGCGCCCGCGACGCGCTCGAGAAGACCCCGGTGGTCCCGGTCGAGAATCCGACTAAGAAGCAGCTCAAGGCCCTGGTCAAGCAGGCGAAGGAGACTGACACCAGGGGCAAGACGGCCGAGTCTGTCAAGGCCCTGACGGATGCCATTACCTACGCCGAGGACGTCTTGGGTGATGAGAATGCTTCCGACACCCAGATCCAGGCGGCCTATAGCCAGCTCAAGCTGGCCATTGAGAGCCTCAAGGATGCCGATTCCGGCAACCAGGGCGGCTCGGGCAACCAGGGTTCCGGCAATGGCTCGAACGGCGGCAACCAGGCGGGCAAGCCCGCAGGCGACAAGGCCCAGGGCAGCAAGAAGAACGGTTCGGCGATTCCCAATACCGGAGACCAGACGGCGGCGACCGTCGCGACCGTCGGTGGTCTTGGCGCCATCATCGCCGCGATCGGCGCTTTCTTCCATCGTCGCAGCAAGGCTAAGTAGCCCCAGCAACAGCTAAGCAAGCGTGCCCGCCGTCCCACCCAAGGACGGTGGGCACGCTTTTTGAATGTAGGCAGAAAGCTCCGACCCTTCGGCCTTAATCTCGCAAAGCGTTCCGTCTCCCGCCGAACACATCAGCATCGGCGGCTATACTTGAATTATTTGCAGTTAAGGGTCGCGGATTGGCCGCGTCACCGCTCTCAACAGGAGGTCTTTGTTTATGGCAGATCAAAAGCCGGTTGTCGGGATCATCATGGGCTCCAAGTCCGATCTGGGTGTTATGGAAGGCTGCACCGCCGAGCTCGAGGCGCTCGGTGTGCCCTATGAGCTCGTCATTGCGAGCGCACACCGCACACCGGCGAAGGTCCACGAGTGGGCTTCGACTGCTGCCGATCGCGGTATCAAAGTGATTATCGCCGCCGCCGGCAAGGCCGCTCACCTGGGTGGTGTCGTGGCCGCCTTTACGCCGCTGCCGGTTATCGGCGTACCTATGAAGACGAGTGACCTGGGCGGTATGGATTCGCTGCTGTCGATGGTGCAGATGCCTTCGGGCGTGCCCGTGGCCTGCGTTGCCATCAACGGCGCCAAGAACGCCGCCATTTACGCCACGCAGATTCTGGGCGCATGCGACCCCGAGTACCGCAAGGTTATCGAGAAGATGAAGCAGGAGATGGCCGACGCCTAGGCGTTCCGCCGTTTCACCGCAGTATAAGGAGAGCCATGTCCGATTATCAGGGAAAACGATTCAAGGCTTCTCAGATTCCCGATCCGTCGAAGCCGGGTGCTGCCCATGCGGCACAGCAGGGTCGGACATCCTCTCCTCAGCAGCCGCGCGCGCCGCGTTCCGTAACGCCGACGTCCCATCGCCGCCAGGATACGCCGGCTGCGTATCGCCCTTCGTCATATGGCACGGCAAAGAAGCAGGCTCGGACGACGAGGCAGCTGAGTGACGCGCCGTCCAACTATGCCGAGCAGCCGCGTAAGAAACGCCGATCCATCATTCCCATCTTGCTCATCATCGTGGGCATCGGTCTGATTGTCGCCGCCGCTGCCATCTTTATCAATGCTCAGATTGGCTATAAGCAGGCGAGCGATTCGTACCAGAAAATCGAGAAGCAATATGTAAGCGATAAGGACGCCAGCGGCGTGCCGATTATCGACTTCGATGCGCTTGCTCAGACAAACCCCGAGATTGTGGGTTGGATTTATGTGCCGGGAACCAACATCAACTATCCCGTGGTGCAGACCAACAACAACTCCAAATACCTCAACACGCTGTTTGACGGTACATCTAACGCGTCCGGTGCCATTTTCTTGGATAGTGATGACACCGCGCCGGGAATGGTCGACCAGCAGACCACGATTTACGGCCACCATATGAACGACGGATCGATGTTCAATGTGATTTCGGACACCACCGACCAGGCGACGTTCGACAGCATTGAGTTTGTGTATTACATCACACGGGATGCTACGTATAAGCTGCGACCGCTGGCGACCAAAGTTGTCGAGGACACGTATGCCAAGGCGCGCACGCCCAATTTTGAGGGCGATGACGGACTGAAAAATTACCTGTCCGAGATGCTTGACGGTGCCTCTGCCGTGGCGAGTGATGCCACCGATCGTGCTGCTTCGGCAACCAAGGTCGTAACGCTTGTGACCTGTCGTTCGTTATCGCTGAGCAACACGCGTGCCGTCATGGTGCTCACACCGGTCGAGGAATAAGTTGTTCGAGAGTAGCTAAAAAAGCCCCGTTCCAAATTGGCTACTCGATGACGGTAAGGGAGAAATGATGCTTGAGAACGGCAAAACGATGCCTTCGATTGATGCTTGGCTTCGCGAGGCCAAGGCCGATTCGTCGGCACCTGCGTGCGGTATGTATCTGACACATAACGGTGTGGTGCGCGCGACTCCCAAGTCCGAGGCGCGCGGTGTCGAGACCGATGGCGTGGCGCCAGGCCACAAGGTGGGCGGCATGATGTTCGGCTTCGATGCTCAGAAGGTGCAGGCTGCTATCGAGGCCGCGCGCGCAATGCCGGGTATCGGCTATGTGCGCGTGTGGCTGGCAAGCGGCGAGCTTGCCGTAGGTGACGACATCATGCTCGTGCTCATCGGCGGGGACATTCGCCCGCACGTGGTCGATGCGCTGCAGGCGCTCGTTGGCACCATCAAGAACGAATGCGTGAGTGAGGTCGAGCGCGAGGCGTAGAGGCTTGCGTCGATAGAAGGCTCGTTTATAAAAACGCCCGCCGGTACGTGTGATACCGGCGGGCGTTTTGCGTTTTGGGCGCGGTGGGTGCTACACGCGCGTCGCATTCTTGGGGCTCATGGTCATGCTCTGGAAGCGATTCTCCATAAAGTCATTATCGAAGTACTTGCCGTAGAACTGCGCAACGGGAATATCCGGTTCCGTGCCGTTGACGCGCTGATACCAATAATCGAGCGACTGCAGCGTCATAACGCCATCGACCAGCATAATGATGGTGAAGATGACAGTAGCCGAGTAGCGGCTCTTCCACGGAATCATGTTGATGAGCTTGAGCAGCCTCGGCAGCAGCAGCTTGATCCAGATGAGGCCACCCAGGCCCCACAGGCAGGCGAAGCCTGTGCAGGTACGTCCGCCGGTAAGGACGGCGAGCGGATCGGGCATGCCAAAGAGCTTCATATGCGAGTAGCTCCACGAGACCACACCGAACGAGGTCTGCATAAACCAGCCCACGAACACCTCAAAGCTTGCACCGAGCAGTGCGCTCACCAAAAAGATAATGATGGGGTTCTTTTTGTAGAAGCGGTTGAGCACCATGGTCATGAGCACGGCGCCAAATCCGTAGATGGGGCTGAAGGGGCCAAACAGCATGCCGGCGCGGTTCTGGTAGACGCCCGGGTCGTCGACCGTCATGTGCCAGATGTCCTCGGCGATCAGGCCGAGTATGCAGCAGACAAAGAATACCCAGAACAGGTTGAAGTAGTTGAGCTTGATGTAACCTTCGCCGGTTTCATCGCGCCCGAGCATGCCCTCGGCGGCGGCGTCGCGATCGAGCATCTCCTGCAGGCGGCGCTGCAGCTCGCGCTCCTGGCGCAGCGTGGGGTCGACGGTGGCCGAAAGCGCGACGAGGATGCCGAGCTGGATGGCAGGGCGAAGCAAGAAGGGCCCGATGCCCTGGAGCATCACGTCAACCAAAAGCTCGACGACGGTGAATGCAATAAGGATGTAGGACAGGCGGGCGGCGTTGCGGCGCTGGTTTTTGATAAGGTCCAGGCCAAAGATGATCAGGATGACGGCACTTGCCGCAGAGAGCATGATGCCGGCGACGATAAGGCCGACCGCGACGAGTGTGTTGTCGCCGAGCTTGGCAGCGGCATTGCCGTTAATGAGCGCGGTGATGACCTGCCACATAAAGGCGGCGACCGACGGGAGTGTGCCCACGCCGGACAGGATGCACAGGACGGCGTACACCTTAATGATGAGGGGAATCTTCTTGACCTCCGTGGCGCTGGGGACGCTGGGGTCGAGTCCGTTTCGATCCATACAGAACCTTTCTCGCTTTGTCCTAGATTACAAGGATACGCCGCCGACCTGCCAAAAGACAGGACGAACGTCCCAATTGCAACAATGCAGCCCTCAACGGTGGACGCGGCGGCCATCTGGGGGCGCGGGCGCTTGCACTGGACAGACCGATAAAATGTTTGGCCACAAAACGGATTATTAGCTCGGTGGGCTTTTAAAAAGCGCTGTTCATGCACGGGGGAGCGCGTCGCGCCGTGCGTATAATAAGGCGGGTAACGCCAAAATACGAGGCTCTGAGGGGATGCCATGTCTCAAGAAACCATCCGCGCGGCCGAGCGCGCCGCGGGACAGGTGAACGCCATGTCGACGCATGATCCGGACTCCGACCAGCTGCATGAGGAATGCGGCGTTTTTGGTGTTTGGGCGCCCGATCGCGACGTGGCTCGACTGACGTACTTTGGCCTGCGTGCACTGCAGCACCGTGGCCAAGAATCGGCGGGAATCGCCGTGGGTGACGGCGGTACGGTTATGGTCCGCAAGGATCTGGGCCTGCTCGACCGCGTGTTCTCCAACGCCGACCTGTCGACGCTCTCCGGTCAGCTGGCCGTGGGTCATGTGCGCTACGGCACCGCCGGCGCCAAGAGCTGGGAAGCCTCTCAGCCGCACCTCTCTACCATCAATAGCGTCATTATCGCGCTCGCGCACAACGGCACCCTCGTCAACACCGACGAGCTGCGCCGCCAGCTGATCGAGCTGGGCGTGCCGTTCCTCTCCAATTCGGATTCCGAGGTCGCGACCAAGCTCATCGGCTACTTTACCCAGCGTACGGGCCACCTGCGCGAGGGCATTCGCAAGACCATGGAGCTCGTGCGTGGCGGTTATGCCATGACGCTCATCAACGAGCAGGCGCTCTACGCCTTCCGCGATCCGCACGGCATCCGCCCACTGGTGTTGGGCAAGCTGGTGGACGAGGGCCTGGACCAGGCCGATGCCGCATCCGTTTCGCAGCTGCCGTCGCAGGACGGCGCCGCGACGGTTGACGTTGCCACCCATGTCACCCGCGCCGGCGGCTGGGTCGTCGCCTCCGAGACTTGTGCGCTCGACATTGTGGGCGCCGAGTACGTGCGCGACGTCCGCCCTGGCGAGATTTTGCGCATCAGCGCCGAGGGCCTGGTATCCGAGCAGGGCGTGCCCGCTGCCAAAGAGCCCGCTAACTGCATCTTTGAGCAGGTCTACTTTGCCCGCCCCGACTCCATCATGAACGGCAAGAGCGTCTATGCCTGCCGTTACGACATGGGCCGCCAGCTGGCACACGAGGAGCCCGTCGAGGCCGACCTAGTCATCGGCGTGCCCGACTCCGGCCTGCCGCCCGCGGAGGGCTATTCGCATGAGAGCGGTATTCCCTTTGGCGAGGGCCTCATCAAGAACCGTTACGTGGGCCGCACGTTTATTGAGCCCACGCAGGAGCTGCGCGCCATGGGCGTGCGCATGAAGCTTAACCCGCTGCGCGACAACATCGAGGGCAAGCGCCTGGTCGTGATCGACGACTCCATCGTGCGCGGCACCACCATGGTGCAGCTCGTCAAGATGCTGCGCAACGCCGGCGCCAAGGAGATTCACATCCGCATCAACTCGCCCGAGGTCATCTGGCCGTGCTTCTATGGCATCGATACCGACGTGCAGTCGCAGCTCATCAGCGCCAACAAGACGGTCGATGAGATCTGCGAGTACATTGGCGCCGATTCGCTGGCCTTCCTTTCGGTCGAGGGCCTGCTGAAGGTCATGCCCAAGGGCGGCTACTGCGACGCGTGCTTTACCGGCCGCTATCCCGTGGCGATTCCCGAGAGCTTTGGCCGCGATAAGTTCATGGAGGGCTTTAAGCCCCGCAACCTGGACAAGCCGCTGCACTTTGACGACGACGCCGTGGTCGAGAAATATGTCGACCGCAGCTGGGAAGAGGAGCACGGCGAGGCCTAAAACCTGCCATGTAGGGACAGGTTTATTTTGGTAGGTTTTACCTGCTGTTTTGTTGATATGACGGCGCGTGCTGTTATGGCGCGCGCCGAAATGGCGCAACTATGAGCACCGTTTGGCGCCTGCTCGTCAGACGGTAGTGGGAGAGGAAGGCTCAGATGAGCGACAGCAAGCATGTGACGTACGAGGACGCCGGCGTCGATACCGCCGAGGGCGGCCGCGCCGTCGACGCTATTAAGCAGATGGTCAAGGACACCAACCGCCCCGAGGTCATCGGCGGCATCGGTGGCTTTGGCGGCCTGTTCTCGGCCGCCGCGCTTAAGGATATGGAAGACCCGATCCTGATCAGCGGTACCGACGGCGTGGGCACCAAGCTCGTGCTCGCCCAGATCATGGACCGTCACGAGACGGTGGGCCAGGACCTGGTCGCTATGTGCGTCAACGATATTCTGGCTTCGGGCGCCGAGCCGCTGTTCTTCCTGGACTACGTTGCCATCGGTCACATCGAGGCCGAGCACATGGCAAAGATCATCAAGGGCGTGGCCGACGGCTGCAAGCTCGCGGGCTGCGCGCTCGTGGGCGGCGAGATGGCCGAGCACCCGGGCGTTATGGCTCCGGCCGACTACGACCTCGCCGGCTTTACCGTGGGCGTCGTCGATCGTCCCAAGATGCTCGACCCCGCGAACGTTCGCCCGGGCGATGTGATCCTGGGCCTGCCTTCCACCGGCGTGCACTCCAACGGCTACTCGCTCGTGCGCAAGGTCATCGGCGTCGACGGTATTAAGCCGGGCACGCCCGAGGCCGCCGCTAAGGCCGAGGAGCTGAGCCGTCCGCTCGAGGAGCTCGGCGGCGCTTCGCTGGCTGACGCCCTGCTGGCTCCCACGCGCATTTATGTGAAGCCGATTCTTGAGCTGCTGCGCGGCGGCGCCAACGTGCATGCTATCGCCCACATCACCGGCGGCGGTATTACCGAGAACCTCAACCGCGCGCTCGCCGACGACGTTGACGCCGTGGTCACCCGCAACGGCGCCGAGATGGGTTGGGACGTTCCGCCCGTTATTACTTACGTGTCGCGTCAGGCCGAGCTCGCGCCCAACGAGGCATGCAAGACCTTCAACATGGGCGTCGGCCTGTGCCTGATCGTCGCCCCCGAGGACGAGGCCGCCGTGACCGAGGCACTGGTCGCGCTGGGCGAGAAGCCGTTCCGCGTGGGCGAGTGCGTCGAGGGTTCCGGTAAGGTCGTGTACTCCGATGAGCGCTAACGAGCAGATGGCTGCTGCCGAGGGCCTGGGCTTTGTGCCCTACACCCGTCCGACCGGCACCGATACGGCCGAGCCGCTTAAGATTGGCGTGCTTATCAGCGGCTCGGGTACCAACCTGCAGGCGCTGATCGATCTGATTGCCGCCGGCAAGCTCAACGCCTCGATTGAGCTCGTGGTGTCGAGCCGTCCTTCGGCCAAGGGCCTACAGCGCGCCGAGCGTGCGGGCATCCAGACGCTCACGCTGTCCAAGGATGTCTATGCCGACCCCATCGCGGCTGACGAGATCATCGCGCATGAGCTGCTCGAACGTGGCTGCGAGTACGTGGTGATGGCCGGCTATATGCGCATGGTGCACACGCCGCTGCTGGAGGCGTTCCCCAATCGCGTGGTCAACCTGC
Source organism: uncultured Collinsella sp. (assembly GCA_900549905.1). Classification (GTDB taxonomy): domain Bacteria; phylum Actinomycetota; class Coriobacteriia; order Coriobacteriales; family Coriobacteriaceae; genus Collinsella. The sequence continues at coordinate 18,954 of URQD01000004.1, forward strand.
ATCCGGCGCTGCTGCCGAGCTTTACCGGTGCCCATGCGATTGACGATGCGTTTGCGCGTGGCGTCAAGGTGACCGGCGTGACCGTGCACTTTGCCAACGAGATTTACGACAACGGCCCCATCATCGCCCAGCGTGCGCTGGCTGTCGAGGAAGGCTGGGACGTCGACACGCTCGAGGAGCATATCCACGCGATTGAGCACGTGCTGTATCCTGAGGTCGTGCAGATGCTCGCCGACGGCCGCGTCCACGTGCTGGAGAGCGGCAAGGTCGCAATTGATGCGCCCCGCGGCTAGCGGCGCACAGTACAATTTAGTTGAGTGGTCAGGGTGGTCATTGGCGCCAAGGCGCGCGTGGCCACCTTTTGTTTTGGGTGGTCATCGGGGACGTTCCTGAATGACTAGGTGAGAGAGGTGAGCGCATGGCGGATAACGAAGCGCTGTTTACGCCTGAGCTGGTGTTTTTTGATTGGGAGTGTGCGACGCCGGGTGAGGTGTTTGCGCAACTCGAGAGTGAGCTTGCTCCGCGCGGCTACATTGCCGACGGTTGGCTCGACGCCGTTCGCACGCGCGAGGATGCCTATCCCACGGGTCTTGCCATGCCGGCGGTAAACATTGCCATTCCGCATACCGATCCGGGGTTTGTGGCCAAGCCCTATATCGCGGTGGTGAAGCCCGCCGCGCCCGTGATATTTAACGCTATGGCTGGCATGGGCGCTCCGGTGCCGGCGCAGATCGTCATCAACCTGGGCATTGCCGAGCCGGGCGGCCAGGTCGAGGCCCTGCAGGCGCTCATGAATATCTTTATGGACGCCGATGCCGCAGCCGACGTGCTCGGCCAGACCACGCCCCAGGGCATGGTCGACGCCATCCGCCGTCACTTCTAAGGTGGGGCTAAACCGGCACCTAGGGACGTTCCTTATGTGCCGGCACTTGGGGACTGTCTCTAACTGTCGGCAGAAAAGGAACGTCCCTAACTGCCGGCTGCCAGAGCTGTCCCCTTTGCACCAAAATGGTGCAGATTAACCTGTCCCCAATGCACCAAGCGTGCCGCGGGGGCTGCGTTGTGACACAATGGCGTTTGTTCGATTCGTTATGCGAAAGGCCAACTATGGCAAATAAGAAAAAGAACCCCGCACCCGAGCCGACGCCCGAGCAGCAGGCTCGCGCCGCCTCCAGCTCTCGCAAGAAGCAGCGCAAGACCCGCGTGTCCAAGACCGTCAAGATCGTTCTGGTGGTCATCGGCGTGCTGGCAATGCTACTTTCCGTCTCGGCCATGGCGTGCTCCGGCCTGATGTCGCAGGCCGAGGACACCTCGGGCTACAAGCTTACCGGCGGTGTAGCTGCCACTATCAACGGCACCAACCTCACCGAGGACACCGTGACCAAGCAGATCATGAGCATGCGCACGTCCTACGGCTACACCAAGGACAAGGACTGGGCACAGTATCTGGTCGACAACGACCTCACGCCCAAGAAGTACCGCAAGCAACTCATCGACTCCTACACGCAGCAGATTCTGCTTCAACAGGCACAGAAGGAGAACGGCGTGACGGTGTCGGACGAGGAGGTCGAGAAGGCTTGGAAGGACGCGTGCAAGAGCGCGGGCGGTGCCAAGGCCTTTAAGAAGACCCTTAAGACCTACGGCTACACCGAGGACACCTACAAGGACTCGCTCAAGGAGAGCCTGGCGCAGCAAAAGCTTAAGGATGCTGTGGCGCCCACCAGCAAGCCCAAGGACAGCGAGATTGTCGATTACATCAACGAGAACCTGTCCAACTACAACGATGCCCGTCGCTCGTCGAACATCCTGATCAAGGTTGATTCCGACGCTTCCGACGAGGACAAGGCTGCCGCCAAGGCCAAGGCGCAGGAGTGCCTGGACAAGATCAACTCCGGTGAGCTGAGCTTTGAGGACGCCGTTGAACAGTACTCCGAGGACACCGGATCCAAGGAGAAGAAGGGCGATGTGGGCTGGGATAAGCTCACCACCTTTGTCGACAGCTACCAGACGGCGCTCGAGGGGCTCAACAAGGGCGACGTGAGCGAAGTCATCGAGTCGACCTATGGCTACCACATCATCAAGTGCACCGACTACTTCCATGTCGATAATCAGGTTGACGACATCAACCAGGTGCCCAAGGCCATCAAAAAGTACGTCTCCAACGTGGTGAAGACGCAGACGGCAAGCACCGCGTACAGCGAGTGGCTGGAGCAGTACAAGAAGGATGCCGACATCACCGTCAACCCCATGCCCAAAGACGTGCCATACAACGTCAGTCTGAAGGGCGTCACCAAGAGTTCGACCGACGATTCGTCGACGACTGAGTAATCATGGGGCGGTGCTCGCGCGAGTGCCGCCCGCGCTATTAGAGAGGATTTGCAGATGACCAACGAAGAGCTGCAGAAAGAAATGATCGCGGCCATGAAGGCCAAGGACAAGGTTCGCCTGTCCATCATTCGCCAGGTTAAGGCCGAGGTGAAGAATATCGAGGTCAACGAGCGCCGCGATGTGACCGAGGAAGACGTCAACAGCATGATCAAGCGTCTGATCAAGCAGACGAGCGAGACGCTGGAGATGTCCATCAAGGCCGGCACCGACCAGGAGCGTACCGACAACCTGACCGAGCAGGTCAAGATTCTGGAGAGCCTGCTGCCCGCGCAGGTTTCGGGCAAGGAGCTCGAGGCTCTGATCGAGCAGGTCATCGCCGAGCTGGGCGCCACGTCCAAGAAGCAGATGGGCCAGGTCATGGGGGCGCTCGGCAAAGCCACCGGCGGCAACTTCGACAAGCCTGCCGCGGCCAAGATCGTCGGAGCAAAGCTCGCGTAATTTGTTATGCGGTTTTACCAAACCGCATAACGGCTCGACGCTGCAAACCCGTACACACGGCAATCTGACGTTCAATTTCAAGGGCGCGACCATAAGGTCTGCGCCCTTTCATTTCACGTCACCTTGCTCGCGTGTACGGGTTTTCGCTGACTTATGCTCAACAAGGGCGGTTGAGCGCTCATTGGGGACAGACTTAAATGAGTGCCCAATGAGCAGGCACTCATTTAAGTCTGTCCCCAATGAGTGGGTGGAAGATTGCGGGTTCTTTACGGGAATGTAGTGTGGGCTGCGGAAACGTGGTTCTTTCCGTACAATAGTTCAACTCGTGTAAACGCAGGGAAGGGACATTCATGGCAGACATGATCGAGATCAAGCATCTCAACAAGTACTTTGGCGACCTGCATGTGCTCAAAGATATCAACCTCACCGTCAAGCGCGGCGAGAAGCTCGTAATGATCGGGCCTTCCGGCTCGGGTAAGTCGACGCTCATCCGTTGCGTCGATTATCTGGAGGAGCCCACGTCGGGCGAGGTCATCATCGACGGTACGCCGCTTACCAAAAAGAATCACCTGGAGATGGCTCGCAAGTATAGTTCCATGGTGTTTCAGCAGTTCAACTTGTATCCCAACATGACGGTGCTGGGCAACCTGACGCTCGCGCCCATCAAGCTACAAAAGAAGAGCAAGGAGGAGGCGACCGAGATCGCCATCGCTGCGCTCAAGCGCGTTGGCATGGCGCATAAGGCCGGCGAGTATCCGCAGAATCTCTCGGGTGGCCAGCAGCAGCGCATCGCCATCGCCCGTGCCCTGTGCACCAAGCAGCCCATTATCCTGTTTGACGAGCCGACTTCGGCGCTCGACCCCGAGATGGTCCAGGAGGTTCTGGACGTTATGATTGAGCTCGCGCAGGAGGACATCACCATGATCTGCGTGACGCATGAGATGGGCTTTGCGCGCCAGGTGGCCGACCGCGTCATCTTTATGGAGGACGGCCGCATTCTGGAGGAGGGCACGCCCGAGCACTTCTTCGATAACCCCGAGAACCCGCGCTGCCGCGAGTTCCTGTCCAAGATTCTGCACTAGGCGCGGTGATGGACATGACGGATATGACGAGGGCGGCCGTGTCGCGCCGTCATTTTTTGCAGCTGGCGGGTGCCGGCATGCTCGCGCTGACGGGGACCGCGCTTACCGGTTGCGGCAACTCCACCAGCGGCGAGGGCTCCGACAAGGGGTCCAAGCTTGCGGCCATCAAGTCGCGTGGCCATCTGAATGCCGGCGTTAAGAAGGACGTTCCCGGCTACGGCTACTACGACACCGCCAAGGGCCGCTTTGAGGGCATGGAAGTCGATTTGTGCTACCAGATCGCCGCTTCCGTCTTTGGCGTGAGCTACAAGGATGCTCGCGTCCAGGAGCTTGTCGAGTTTACCGACGTAACGCCCAAGACGCGCGGCCCGCTGATCGATAACGGCCAGCTTGACGTGGTCGCGGCAACCTACACCATCACCGACGAGCGCAAGAAGAGCTGGGATTTCTCGACGCCGTACCGCACCGACTACGTAGGACTCATGGTCAAGAAGCGTTCGGGCTTTACCTCGATTGAGGATCTGGACGGCAAGGTCATTGGCGTGAGCCAGGGTGCTACCACGCAGGGCCTGATTGAGCAGATGATCAAGGACAACGGCTTTAGCTGCAAGCCCGAGTTTAGGGCCTTTAGCGGCTACCCCATCATCAAAAGCTCGCTCGACGCCGGCAATATCGACGTCTTTGCCATGGACCGCTCCACGCTGGCCGGTTACATGAACGAGACCGTTGAGCTGCTGCAGCCCGAGGTCAAGTTTGGCGAGCAGGGCTACGGCGTGGCGACCAAGAAGGGCTGCGACCTTTCGGCCGTGGTCGATCAGGTGATTTGCGATCGCCTGGCCGACGGCTGGCTCGACCAAGAGGTCAAGACCTGGGGTCTTGTATAGGCGCATCGTCCAAGGAAGGAATCAAATGCTCGAAGGATTATTTGACGCCGACCGTTGGTCGACGACATTTCAAAACATGGGGCCCTTCTGGGAGGGCTTTGGCGTGACGCTGCAGGTGGTCGTTGCCGGTCTGTTGCTGTCGCTGGTGCTGGGCACGCTGCTGGGTGTGTTCTCTACCACTCGCTCGCGCGTGCTGCGCGCCATAAGCCGCGTGTACGTGGAGTTTTACCAGAACACCCCGCTGCCCGTACAGGTGCTCTTTATGTACATGGCCGGTCCGCAGTTTTTGCAGGCCATAACTGGTGCCGACCAGCCGGTGCGCATCGCGCCGTTCGTGCTGGGCTTCTTGGGTGTGGGCCTGTATCACGCGGCCTACATTTCGGAGGTCATCCGCACTGGTATCGAAGCGGTTCCGCGCGGTCAGATGGAGGCGGCCCAGAGCCAGGGCTTCACCCGTGCGCAGGCATACTGGTACATCGTGCTGCCCCAGACGTTTAAGATCATTCTGCCGCCGCTGTGTAACCAGGCGCTCAACCTGGTCAAGAACACGTCGGTGCTGGCGCTTGTGGCCGGCGGCGACCTTATGTACCGTTCCGACAACTTTGTGAGTCTGTACGGTTACCTGCAGGGATACATCGTCTGCTGCCTTATGTACTTCATCATCTGCTTTCCGCTCGCCATGCTGGTGCAGTGGCTCGAGCGCCGCTCCAAGGAGCGTCCGCGCGGCGTGAGCCTGGCCGAGCTGGGGCTCGACAACGTAGAGGAGGCCTAGCGCATGGAAATCTTCAACGCGACCAACCTGCTCTACATTTGGGGCGGCTTTGTTAAGACGATCGAGATCTCGGCGCTGTCGATCTTTTTCTCGCTCATTTTTGGCACGGTGCTGGCGCTCGTTAAGAGCTATGCGCCCCGCCCGTTCCGTATTTTGGTGAGCGCCTATATCGAGCTGTTCCGCTGCACGCCGAACCTGCTGTGGATCCTGTTTATCTACTTTACGGTGCAGGGTTTGGATATTGTGATCTCGACCATCGCCTTTACGCTGTTTACCAGCGCCGTTATGGCCGAAATTGTGCGCGGCGGTCTCAACTCGATTCCGCGCGGCCAGTTTGAGGCGGCACAGAGCCAGGGCTTTGGCTTCTTTGCCACGATGCGCTACATCATCCTGCCTCAAACGTTTAAGACGATTATCCCGGCACTGTTTAGCCAGTGCACGACGGTCATCAAGGACAGCTCGTATCTTTCGGGCATTAACGTGGCCGAGCTCATGTACACGGCAAACGTCGTGATGGCCCACGCGATCGACCTATCGCAGGTGCTCATGCTCTACGGCCTGGTGTTTGCGATGTACTTTGTGCTCAACTTTGGCATTTCGCTGCTGGTTCGCGCATATCAGAGGCGAATGGTGGCAGCGTAGAATGTGGCAAAGGGACAGCCCCTTTGTCACATAGAGAAAGGAATCGCGATGAGCGATCTGGAGAACAAGAAGAATCCTGTGGTCATTACCATCGCGCGCGACTTTGGCGCCGAGGGCCACGAGATTGGTCGCATGCTTGCCGACGAGCTGGGGATTCCACTGTACGACAACGAGCTGCTGGTGCGCGCGTCGCTGCGTGCGGGCGAGTCGCTCGATAAGATGGCCGCCTATGACGAGCGTCTGGCCGTGGAGAACATGGCGTTTCTGCCCGACCGCTACGATGCCCGTTCGTACTCGGACAAATTATTCCAAAAGATGAGCCAGGTGATCTTGGACCTGGGCGAGACCGAGAGCTGCATTATCGAGGGTCGTCTGTCCGATTATCTGCTGCGCAATAATCCCAACCATATTGCCGTGCTGGTGACCGCCCCCTTTGAGGACCGCGTCGAGATTGTGCGCAAAAAGCGCGGTCTCAACAAAAAGAAGGGCGCCAAGCTGGTCAAGCAGCAGCAGAAGGCGCGCGAGGCGTTCTACAAGCGCTACAGCGCCGGCAAGTGGAAGATGACGAGCGGTAAGGACATCGTCGTCAACCGCGCCAAGCTGGGCCGCGAAGGCTGCAAAGACGTCATAGCCGCTGCCTACCGCTACAAAGTGGCTCAACTCGAAGGCTAGCCGACCAAAAACCACCACAAAGGTGCCTGTCCCCTTTGTGGTGGTTGGGGCGGTCGGCATAGAAAAAGTCCCCGCCGGGCGTGTGCTCGACGGGGACTTTGCCGTTTGATGGCGAGCGCTGTAGGTGATTACTCGCCCAGCAGGCTCTTGGTAATGGAAGCGGCGGCCTTCTTGCCGGCGCCCATCGCCAGAATGACCGTAGCGGCACCGGTGACGATGTCGCCGCCGGCCCAGATGCGGGGATCGGTGGTCTGGCCGGTCTCCTCGTCGGCGACGATGTAGCCCCACTTGTTGAGCTCCATCTTGCCGCCGATCTTGGCAGCGAAGGGGTTGGCGTTGGTGCCGATAGCCGAGATCGCGACGTCGCAGGGAATCTCCTCGATGGCGCCCTCGATGGGCACCGGGCGACGACGGCCGGACTCGTCAGGCTCGCCGAGCTCCATCTTCTGGACCTTGACGGCGCACACGGAGCCGTCCTCGCCAGCGACAAACTCGAGCGGGGAGACGAGCGGCAGAACCTCGACGCCCTCGGCCTTGGCGTGGTGCAGCTCGGCGCGACGGCAGGGCATCTCGTCCTCGGTACGACGGTAGGCGATGATGGCGTGCTCGGCGCCCAGGCGCTTGGCGGTACGGACGGCGTCCATAGCCACGTTGCCGCCACCAAAGACAACGACGTTCTTGCCGTGCTTGGTGGGGGTGTCGTACTCGGGGAACTCGTTAGCCTTCATCAGGTTCACGCGGGTGAGGTACTCGTTAGCGAAGAAGACGTTGGGCAGGTTCTCGCCGGGGACGTTGAGGAACTTGGGCAGGCCAGCGCCGGTCGCCACGTAGATGGCGTCGAAGCCCTGCTCGAACAGCTCCTCGGCCGTGGCCATGTTGCCCACGACGGAGTTGTACTCAAACTTGACGCCCATGTCCTCCAGGCCGTCAATCTCGCGCTTGACGACCGCCTTGGGCAGACGGAACTCGGGGATGCCGTAGACCAGCACGCCGCCGCCGGTAAAGAAGGCCTCAAAGACGGTGACGTCAAAGCCGTTGCGGGCGAGCTCGCCGGCGCAGGTGATGCCGGACGGGCCGGAGCCGACGACGGCGACCTTCTTGCCGTTCTTGGGAGCCATCTTGGGCGTGGAGGCGAGCTCGGGGCGGTCACCCAGGAAGCGCTCGAGCTGGCCGATGGCCACGGGCTCGGACTTCTTGCCACGGATGCACTTGCCCTCGCACTGGTTCTCCTGCGGGCAGACGCGACCGCAGATAGCGGGAAGCATGGAGTCCTCGCGGATGGTATCGAGGGCGCCGCCAAAGTCCTTCTCGCGGATCTGCTCGATAAAGCGGGGAATGTTGATGTTGACGGGGCAGCCCTCGACACAGAACGGCTTCTTGCAGTTGAGGCAGCGCTCGGCCTCGGCCAGCGCCATCTCCTCGGTGAAGCCCTTGTCGACGGGGCGGAAGTCGCAGGCGCGCTCGGCAGCCGGCTCCTCGTTATCGGGGGTGCGGGGCGACTTCATATCGGCAACGAAACGACCGTTAACTAGTGGCATGCGCAGCTCTTTTCCTCATAGGCCTTGAGGGACGCGCCCTCTTCGGAACGATAGGCGGCCTGGCGGGCACGAAGGTCATCCCAGTCGACTAGGGTGGCATCGAAGTCGGGGCCGTCGACGCAGGCGAACTTGGTCACGCCGCCCACCTCGACGCGGCAGCAGCCGCACATACCGGTGCCGTCAACCATGATGGGGTTGAGCGACGCGGTGATGGGGGTGTCGTACTTCTGGGCGGTGAGGGTCGAGAACTTCATCATCGGAACGGGGCCGACGCAGAAGACCTGGCTCACGGCCTTGTCCTGCAGCAGGCGCTCCAGCGGAGCGGTGACAACGCCCTGCTCGCCGTAGGAGCCGTCGTCGGTGGTGATGTGGATGTGGTCCTCGTCGAGGAGCTCGCGGAACTGGTCCTCCATGAGCAGGAGGTCCTTGGTGCGAGCGCCCATGATGGCGTGCACCTCGTGACCGGTCTCGACCAGGTGCTTGGCGACCGGGAAGGCAATTGCCAGGCCGACGCCGCCGCCAATGACGGCGCAGGGGCCCTCGGCCATCTCGGTGGGAACGCCCAGCGGGCCCACGACGTCGCGCAGTGACTCGCCGGCCTCATAGGTGGAAAGCATCTCGGTGGTCTTGCCGATCACCATGAAGATGAACTCGACCCAGCCCTCGTCACCGTTCCAGCCAGCCAGGGTAAACGGGACGCGCTCGCCCGTCTCGTTGGCGCGAACCATGAGGAACTGTCCAGCGTGCGCATGTTTGGCGATTGCGGGCGCCTCGATGCGGAACTTGAACACCTTCTCCGAGAACTGCGTCTTCTCCAGGATCTTATACATAGAACCCCTCTCTTGTTAGGGCCGCCGAACCGTGCCTCCACGGAAATGGACGGTAGCCCGAGTAAAACCGTACGCGCACAGGCGTTGTGCAGACATACGGTGCAAATTATACCCTCATGGACATGCTGTTTACGTGTGTCTTCGGCGGTTGGGAAAAGGGTTTATCCCGACCTACCAAATAGGGATAGGTTTATTTTGGTCGGTTTTATCAGGCAAAACGGCAAAGGGGGCCGGCCTCGGGTTGTGATGAGGCCGGCCCCCTTTGGGGTGTTATGCGTGTATGGCGGCGCGGGGTTTATTGCGATGCGGCCACCGGGGCGTTTCTGTAGATAGAACCTGCCAAAATAAACCTGTCCCTAAACGGTAGGTTTTAGTGCTTGCCGTTGGCGGAGGCGGCGCCGTTGACGTGGTCGCGGGCATAGATCACGCCGTGCACGATGGCGAGACCCGCGGCGTCGGCGGCGCGGGCGCAGGTGTCCTGGAAGTCATCGGCCTCGCGGGCGCGCAGCTGTTTGAGCACATAGTCTGCCACGGCCATCTTGCCGGGAGGGTTGCCGATGCCGGTGCGGATACGGCTAAAGTCGCGGCTGCCCATCTTGTCGATGATGGAGCGCAGGCCGTTGTGCCCGGCGTGGCCACCGCCCACCTTGACGCGCACGTCACCGGCGGGGATGTCGAGCTCGTCGTGAATCACGAGCAGCTCCTCGGCCTTGATTTTGTACTCGCGGCAGAGCTTGGAGATGGGGCCGCCCGAGGTGTTCATGTACGACTGCGGCTTGACCAACACAATCTGGCGCTTGCCGCCCTCTTCCTCGGCATCGTTGATATTGATGAGCGCGACCTCGGCGCCGGCCTGGTTTTTCCAGTACGTGACGCCGGCCTGACGGGCCAGCTCGTCAATCGCCTTAAAGCCGGCGTTGTGGCGGGTCTCGGCATATTCCTCGCCCGGGTTGCCAAGCCCGGCAACCATGCGAATCTTAAGCGGCTGTGCAGCTGCCATGTTCATCCTTTCGTTGATTTGTCGCCTGCTATGGTGAGCGACCCTGTTGCCGCTGTCAAATGGAGGGCAATTGAGGTTGTTTGGGGGCGTTTGGGCCGCCGTCAAAATCCGAGGTGGACAGTTAGTTCAGATACGTATAAGTTCTGAGGACTCGAAGTGCTTAATTCGATGCCGATACGTTGTTTTGGAGCTTTAGTTGGTCCATATGACGCTGTTTTGAAGTCTACCCTGCCTTCAAATAGGGCGAATGGTATAGAGATAACTGCAAAACAGTCTAATTCAATGTGTCCATTTATACGTATTTGAACTAACTGTCCAGCCCTGCTCGACGGCGCACGGGTGATTCGCCGTTTAGACCGGCGCGAGGCCGATTCCGGCCCGCAGAGCGTTGAGCCAAGCGGCCTGACGTTTGCGATAACCCTTGATGCGATAGCGGAACCGAACCCCAGCAAGTCGATGCATCGTCTGGGCGAAGGCTTCGAGCGCAACAAGGTCTTTCATTTGGTCGCGATTGATAACCAGGACGTGGATACCCATGGCTTTAAGGCCATTGTTGCGATTGCCATCGTGGATGCGAGCATTTTGAAGCTCATGCCCAATTCCGTTGTATTCGGTGTCGACTCCTGCAGCTGGGCAATATAAGTCGCAGATGGCATAGGGGATGCCGGAGGACATGTTGACCGCAAGAGTGTCGAAGTCGATTCGATGGTTGAGTAGCAGGCCTCCCATGGGCAGGCTGCAACATCCGAATCCGCCAAAGCGCATGGGCGCTCCGAGAACGGCAAACATTAGGGATTCGGCTGGGGATGCAGATCCGGGTCGGGCGAGATTGACTGCCGTGCGAAACGAGGCGTAGGAGCTACTTTTGGCAAACTGTGCGACTGCTTCGAGCTCATTTATGGTTGTGGCAGGCTCGCATTTGTAGTGCGCCTGTTCGTAGCGGGTTTCGGTCTGCTGTTCGGCCGCCGACTGGTCGCCCCGGCAATCGAGGTCGTCCATCGCTTCGTAGCCATCGCCCTTGGGCCAGATGTCGTCATAGGCAATGGGGTATGTTGCCCCGGGAGGAAGGGAGTAGGTTCCGAGCAGTTCCATGAGAAGCATCAAGGTTTTGGCGACTGATTCATTTTTGGAACAAAGCATGGCTGTCATGGCAGGAGACGTTGCGTAGATGTCGGCCTCGACGTGCATAATTGCACCTTCAGGAAGCGGAGCGGAGAGAATATGCTGAAGAAGTCGCTTGTCGGGGCGTCTGTTGTCTTCGTCTGAAACGAGAAGATCGAGCAGTTCGGAATCATCTTCATTCCAGGCGTCGAGTATCGAAAGTGCGCCAAAGTCTATCGCGTCATTATTGGGAATGCAGCTAGCCAAGGCCTGTGCTTGCTGTTCACTATCAATGGAGTCCCAGGGTAGGGCAGAGTACGCCCGTCGTGCGCGACGAATTGCGCGGAGGGCGGAGAGATGTGAAATCACGGTCGTCATAGCTATAACGTACTAAGTTGGCGGCAGAATGCGACCGCCATACCGTTCTTTTCGCTCAGCGGGGCGCTGCGCGCCATGAACGGCTGGGTGTTATGAAATCGGTGGAATCGGTTGAGGGGATTGCAGGAAATTGAGCTCTGCCGCGAAGGTTGACGATGGCTACTGGACAGTTAGTTCAGATACGTATAAGACGGCGGGCGTTCGAGGCGTTTCTAAGGGGCTTCGAGGGCGATTTGAGGGTAAATATGCGGCGGCTGTACTCGAAAACGATGAGCATTGGGCGGCATGGCATCCGCCGGGGAGCTCAGAAGGCTCCGAACGGCCCTTTGGGGCTTTAAAAAAATACGTATCTGAACTAATTGTCCAGGGAAGGTTGGCGAGGGATAGAAAAAGGGTCGGAAGCGAGCTTCCGACCCTTTAAAAGCATCAAAGATGATGCGATGCACGTTGGATTACAGTGCGAAGTCGCCGCCGACGAGCGTGGAGACGGGCTCCTCGTGGTAAACGGCGGAGATGGCCTGAGCGAACTCCTCGGCGACCGAGATGGTCTTAATCTTGCCGCCGACCTCGACGGGAATGGCATCGGTGACGACGCACTCGACGATGGGGGCGTCGTTCAGACGCTCGATGGCCGGACCGGAGAAGATGCCGTGGGTGGCGCACACGTAGATGTCGCCGGCGCCCATAGCCTTGAGCTCCTTGACGTTGGCGCACAGGGTGCCAGCGGTGTCGATCATGTCGTCGTTGATGATGCAGGTCTTGCCCTTGATGTCACCGATGATGCCCATGACCTCGGCGGCGTTGTGGCGCGGACGGCCCTTGTGGGCGATGGCCAGGTCGCAGCCGAGCATGTCGGACAGCTTCTTGGCGGCCTTGGCACGGCCCACGTCGGGGGAGACGACAACCAGGTTGTCGGTGTCGAAGTGCATGTCGTTGTAGTACTGGCCAAATAGCGGCAGTGCGGACAGGTGGTTAACCGGGATATCGAAGAAGCCCTGGATCTGGCCCTGGTGCAGGTCGAGGGTGATGATGCGGTTGACGCCGGCACGCTCGAGCAGGTTGGCGACGAGGCGGGCGGTGATGGGCTCGCGCGGGCCGGCCTTGCGGTCCTGGCGGGCATAGCCGTAGTGGGTGATAACGGCGGTGATGGAGCGGGCGGATGCGCGCTTGGCAGCGTCGGTGGCGATGAGCAGCTCCATGAGCATGTCGTTGACGTTGCCGCCGGCCACGGACTGAATCAGGAAGACGTCGGCGCCGCGGACGGTCTCGTCGTAGCGGGCGTAAATCTCACCATTGGCGAACTGCTTTAGCGTAAGGCCCGAAAGCTCGACCCCAAGGTACTCAGCAATCTTCTGAGCGAGGGGACGGTTGGAGGAACCGGAATACACGCGGATGGACTTGCGCATATTCTCCGACTTCTCGGGATCATTAATCGGCATTACCCTTCTCCTTTATACATCGAATGCCATATAGATGCCTTGTTGCATTGTAACCGCGCGGCGGGGTTTATCGGGTCTTGATAACGTCTTTACCGCCAACGGACACGAACCGACCACTCATCCGGTTGCGCAGGTCACGATAGAAAAAGGAGCCGCCCCCCATGGAACAGCTCCTTAGATGCTTGGTAAAACGTTATACCTCGTCGTCCTCGTGCAGACGGCGGCGATAATCGGCGGCCCAGCCCTCAATGTTTACCTGACGGGCGCGGCCCAGGCCGAGCGCGTCTGCCGGGACCGGCTCGGTGATGACGGAGCCGGCGGCCACGAGTGCACCGTCGCCGATCTGGGCGGGCGCGACCATCATGGTGTCGGAGCCAATGAAGGCATCCTTGCCGATGACGGTCTTGTGCTTGTGGACGCCGTCGTAGTTGCAGGTGATGGAGCCCGCGCCCACGTTGACGCCGGAGCCCATGGTGGTGTCGCCGATGTAGGACAGGTGCGGCACCTTGGAGCCCTCGCCGATCGTGGACTTCTTGATCTCCACGTGCGTGCCGGCCTTGGAGCCGTCGAGCATATGGGTGCCCGGGCGCAGGTAGGCGCGCGGGCCGCAGTCGACGCCGTTCTCGATGACGGCCTCGATGGCGATGGTCTCGTCGATGACGCAGCCGCTGCCGACGGTGGTGTCGGTGAGGCGGCTGTTGGGACCGAGCTGGCACTCCTCGCCCACGGTGACGTGGCCGATCAGGTGCGTCTGCGGCCACACGACGGTATCGCGGCCGATAACGGCATCGGGGCCGATCCAGGCCTGCGTGGGGTCGATGAAGGTAACGCCCTCGGCCATCCAGTGCTCGTTGATGCGGTCGCGCGCGATGGCGGTGAGCTGTGCGAGCTGGATGCGGCTGTTGACGCCCAGGCCGTCGCGGTAGTCGTCGCAGTGGAAGATGGAGACAGCCTGGCCGTGGCCTTTGAGGATCTCGAGCATGTCGGGCAGATAGTACTCGGACTGCGCGTTGTCGTTGCCGATCTCGTTAATGTGGGCGGCGAGCTGCGCGCCGTCAAAGGCGTAGCAGCCGGCGTTGCACTCCAGCAGCGTGGCGGCCTGCTCGGGCGTGCAGTCCTTCTGCTCGATGATGCGCTCGATCTGACCATCGGCGCCCAGCTTGATGCGGCCGTAGCCGAAAGGATCGGGCGGGGTCATGGTCATGACGGTGCAGGCGAGCTCGCCGGTGGCGACGGTTTGCGCGAACTTGGCGACGGTGTCGGCGGTGATGAGCGGCAGGTCGCCGTTGAGCACCACGACGGGGCCTTGCGTGATGCCACAGGCCTCGAGTGCGACCTTCACGGCGTGACCGGTGCCCAGACGCTCGGTCTGCTCGACGCACTCGACCTTGGTGGCGCTGTTGGCGTAGGCGCCGTCGATAAGGGCGCGCATCTCGTCGGCGTGGCTGCCGATGACAACCACGACGCGGCTGCAGCCGGCCTTGATGGTAGCGTCGACGATCCACTGGACCATGGGCTTACCCAGGATCTTGTGCGAAACCTTGCAGTGGTTCGACTTCATGCGGGTGCCCTCGCCGGCAGCGAGGATAATTGCGGTTGCGTCCATGTGATCTCCTGTTACGTTATAGAGACGTGTGTTTGGAAACGATACACGGCGCAATATGATACCGCAGGCATATGACGAGCGCGTAACGTTTGGGTCGTGGCGGCTGGGTTTGTGGTTTCGGCGCGGCGGTTGCGCTGCTTGTGCGGTGTTTGCGGCACTGCGGCATTGGTATTTGGGTGAGAGGGCGGGTGTCCGTGGACAATATGCGAGAGAGGTCGGACATCGGGCCCGTCGCGGCATTTTCGATGTCGCACCCGGCGGTGCCCGCGCTTTACATGGCGCTAACGCTGGGGCTCACCATGTTCTCGATGCAACCGGTGCTGATCGCGCTGTCGCTCGCGGGCGGGTTGGCATACGGTTTTGCGACCCGCGGGGCTGCCCGCACGTTGGGCGCGCTCCGCTGGCAGCTGCCGGTGATTTTGATCGTCGCGGTGCTCAATCCGCTGTTTAGCGCCTCGGGCTCGACGGAGCTGTTCCGTATTGGCATGCGCGCGGTGTATCTGGAGAGCATGGTATACGGCCTGTGCATGGGCGGGCTGTTTGTGGCGAGCATACTGTGGTTTGAGGCGGCGGCATCGATGCTCGAATACGACAAGGTACTCGCGCTGCTGGGCAACGCCGCGCCGGTGATCGCGCTCATGATTTCGATGTGCATGCGGCTTATCCCACAGTTTTTGCGCCGCGGCCGCACGGTGCTGGCGGTGCAGGACGCGATTGATGTACCGGGACGCGCGCCGGCTGACCCCGTGCGCTCGCGCCTGCGGGCATCGAGCGTGCTGATGGGCTGGGGCATGGAAGATTCGCTTGAGCGCGCGGATGCCATGCGCTCTCGCGGGTGGGGTGCTGCGTCGCGCCGTACGACGTATGCGCGGTATCGGCTGAGGCGCGGCGATGCTGCCGCGCTGGTTGGACTTGCAGTGTTTGGTACCGCCGCGGTGGCGGTGGCATGGACCGCGACAACGCAGTATTCGTTTTACCCGCAGCTTTCGGTGCCCGCGCCGTGGCTGGGCTATGTCGTGTACGCTGCCTGGATGGTACTGCCCTGCGTGCTGCATGCGATTGACGAGAAGAGGTTCGGCTGATGGCTCGGTTGGATAGTGGCCCGGTGTCGGGCGCGGCGTGCGACCCGGATATGCCGGCGATTGAGGTGCGGAGCCTGAGCTTTACCTACCCCGGGGCCGAGGCGCCAGTGTTCGACGGGCTCGACTGGTCTGTTCCCCAAGGTGCGTTTGCACTGCTGGTGGGTGGTACTGGGTCGGGTAAGTCGACGCTGCTGTCGCTGCTCAAGCCCGAGATCGCTCCGGCGGGCGAGCGCACTGGCGATGCGCGCGTGCTGGGCGAGAACGTTGCCGACATGGACGTGCGCGCGTCTGCGGAGTGCGTGGGCTACGTGTTCCAGGATCCCGAGAACCAGATTGTGTGCGAGACCGTGTGGCACGAGATGGCGTTTGGCCTAGAGAATCTGGGGGTGTCGCGCGACGAGATGCGCCGCCGTGTTGCCGAGACCAGCTATTTCTTTAGTCTGGAGGACTGGCTTCATCGCGATACCGATACGCTTTCGGGTGGCCGCAAACAGCTGCTGTCGCTTGCCGCCGTCCTGGCGCTGCGTCCGCGTGTGCTGCTACTCGACGAGCCCACGTCTCAGCTCGATCCCGTTGCCGAGAAGAATTTTCTGCACGCGCTGTTTCGCGTGAACCGTGAGCTGGGCTGCACGGTTGTTGTGGCTACGCATCAACCGCGGCCGATGCTCGAGTATGCGACGTGTGCGTACCGGATTGAGGGCGGTCGCGTGCGCGAAGTGGCGGATATGGCTTCTTTGGGACGCCGAGAATCGCTGTTTTCCGATGACATGTTGGGGTGGGGTGCCATCCGATGTGCAAAAAACGGAGTATTCAGCAGGCGTGAGGACAAATTGGGCTCTCTGGAGCCGCCCGGGGACGTATCGAGCGCGAAAAAAAGTTCGGAATTGGACAAATCGTCCGAATTTGTGGCGCAAACGTCACTCGAGAACGGCTCGGAAGCCTTCCCGCGTACGGATGGAGGCAGAATACTCCAAAAAATGCACGGCGGGTCGGCTACCACCCTGGCAGGGAGCTGGTTTCGCTACGATCGCGCGGGCGGTTGGGTGCTGCGCGGGCTCGACGTGGCGTTTTCGGCCGGTGCGGTGCATGCGATCGTGGGCGGCAACGGATGCGGTAAGTCGACGATGCTCTCGGTGCTGGCGAAGACCGCCAAGCTGCAGCGCGGCCGCATGGTGCGCGGAGCGGCCTCGGCGGCGCTGCTGCCTCAGAACCCCAAAGCATTGCTGGTTGCCGAGACGGTTCACGATGAGCTGATGGAATGGGCCTCGACCTGCGGATATGACGAGAACTTGGCGCGGGAGCGTGCGGCGAGCTTGGGGCTGTCGGGTCTGGATGGGCGCCATCCGTACGATCTTTCGGGCGGACAGCGTCAGCTGCTTGCGTTGGCAAAGCTGCTGTTGATCGGCCCCGAACTGCTATTGCTCGATGAGCCCACCAAGGGTTTGGACCTGGCCAGCCGCCGCATCATCGCCCGCGCCCTGCGCGACCATGCGCAGGCTGGCGGCACCGTCGTCATGGCGACGCACGACCTGGACTTTGCCGAGCAGGTTGCCGATGACATTTCCATGATGTTTGATGGCGAGATCGCCTGCATGGAGCCGCCGACCGACTTCTTTGCCGACAACGTGTTTTATAGGGCGTGATGGGATGGCGGATTATCGCATCGTGCGCCTACTCGCAAAACTGGAGATACCGCTGCTGCTGGCGGTGCCAGCCGTGATGGCTGCGGCGTTGCTGGCGGGCGTTGAACAGGCGGCACTTGCCATGCTTGTCGTGGTGGCGCTGGTGCTCGCGCTGTTCTTTGCGGGCTACGAGGCGTCGCGCCCGGGCTTACGCCAGATTATGCCAACGCTGGTTCTGGCGGCGTTGGCTGCGGCGGGGCGCATTCTGTTTGGCCCCATTCCCGACTTTAAACCGGTGAGCGCCATCGCCATTATTGCGGGGGCGACGCTTGGTCGCCGCAATGGTTTTATGGTTGGCGCGTTGGCGGCGCTGACCAGCAATTTCTTTTTTGGACAGGGCATGTGGACGCCGTGGCAGATGTATGCCTGGGGCCTGGTTGGCTATGTTGGCGGCGCGCTGGCGCATGCGGGTGCGTTCGACCGCGCCGACGGCACCGTGCGTATGCCGGCGCTGCTGACCTACGGCTTTGCTTCGGGTTTGCTGTACGGCGTTGTGATCAACGCCTACGACATTATCGGTTTTGTTCAACCGCTCACGTGGGCGGGTGCCATGGCGCGTCTTGCCACCGCCGTACCGTTCGATATCACGCACGGCCTTGCGACCTGCGTGTTTTTGGTCGCCCTGTACAAGCCTTGGTGTCGCCGCATCAACCGAGTCGTCGTGAAGTACGGACTGTAGGGCTGGTTGCGCCGGGGCGGGAATCAATACTGCCGAAGTGCCATTTTAAAACTATGCCGGTTTACGGGGCCAGATTGGCACAAGCAGACCATGCCGGCTATTTTTGAAATAGAGCAAGCCGTTTACCTGCGGTTTTATTATTTCGGAATTGCGTATGGTTGGGGGTTCGCGATTTAGCCCCGTAAACTGGCATAGTTTTGGAATGGCCGGCTGATATGACGGGCGTCGTGACCCTCAAGAGCCAAATTGATCCGTTTTCTTCCGTCTCCAGACGTCCCCGGGGAATCAGCTGAACTCGCCCGCCACGAAATCAGCCTATCTACTACGTTTGACCCGACACCCCCAAACACAACCGCGTTTTATGAAAAACCGCAGGCTTTCTACCTGCGGTTTTCTTTTTGCGTTGTTCGCTGTGGTTGAGGGTGGTGGCTTAAACGTAGTAGATGGGCGTGTTTCGTGGCGGATGGGTCACGTGGATACCACCACGAGGCCCAAAATGATTCGTTTTCCTCCGTCCCCAGGGGATCAGCTGGGGCTAGAGCTCTAGCGTGAGGGTGACGGGGCAGTGGTCGCTGCCGAAGATGTCGCCGCGGATGCCGGTGTCGCGTACGTTGTCGGCGATTGCGTCGCTTACCAGGAAGTAGTCGATGCGCCAGCCGGCGTTGTTCTTGCGGGCATTAAAGCGATAGCTCCACCAGCTGTAGACGCCCTCGACGTCGGGGTTTGCCGCGCGCCAGGTATCGGTAAAGCCGGCGTTGAGCAGCTCGGTAAACTTGCCGCGCTCCTCGTCCGAAAAGCCGGCGTTGCCGCGGTTGGACTTGGGGTTCTTAAGGTCGATCTCCTCGTGCGCCACGTTAAAGTCGCCGCAGGTCACGACGGGTTTGCCGGTCTCGCGCTCGAGCGCGTTCAAAAAGCCGCGGTAAGCATCGTCCCAGGCCATGCGCACGTCGATGCGGGCGAGTTCGTTTTGCGCGTTGGGAGTGTAGACATCCACAAACCAGAACTTGTCGAACTCCAGCGCGCAGACGCGGCCCTCGGTTGCGGCTTGGGCGACGAGTACGGCCGCCTCGTTCTCGCCGGCGTAGGGTAGCAGTGCGTCGGCGTGCAGCACGCGCAGCGGTTCCTGGCGGCTAAAGACCGCAGTGCCCGAATAGCCTTTACGCTCGGCGTAGCTCCAGGTTTGGTGATAGCCGGCCAGGTCAATATCGACCTGGCCTTCTTGCAACTTGGTCTCTTGCAGCGCCAGGATATCGACGTCGAGTTCTTGCGCGATCTGGATAAAGCTCGGGTCCTTTTTGAGCACGGCGCGCAGGCCGTTGACGTTCCACGAGGCGAAAGTGTAAGTCTGAGGCATGGTGTCCTTTCGACGGGGTTGGCAGGCTTAAGATTAGCGCAACAGGGGCGGGGTGGGCTCCGCGCATGCTGACTTAAAGGTCGCATGCTGGGACATCGCCCGACGCCGCCCGATCAACAAGGACGGAGGGCTCATATGACGCAGGCAATATCGGACCCCAGGCAGGCGTCCGCCGCGCTGGCGGATCTGTTTGACACCCACAAGCGCGTGGTCTTCTTTGGCGGCGCTGGTGTTTCCACGGCAAGTGGCATCCCCGATTTCCGCAGCGTGGACGGCCTGTATCACCAGCAGTTTGCCTACCCGCCCGAGACTATGCTCTCGCATAGCTTTTATGAGACACATCCGGCGGAGTTCTTCGACTTTTACCGCACCAAGATGATCGCGCTTAACGCTAAGCCCAACCGCTGTCACACCAAGCTGGCCGAGCTGGAGCGCGCCGGCAAGCTAAATGCCGTGGTGACGCAAAATATCGACGGCCTGCATCAGATGGCCGGCTCACAGCGCGTGTTCGAGCTGCACGGATCGGTCCATCGCAACATTTGCCAGTCGTGCGGCGCGGTCTATAGCGCCGAGTGGATTTGCTCGCGCGAGCACGAGGACGCCGCGGGCGTGCCCGTGTGCCCCGCGTGCGGTGGTCGCATCAAGCCCGATGTGGTGCTATACGAAGAGCCGCTCGACGAGCATGTGTTGACCGGTGCCGTTGCCGCCATCGCCGCGGCCGATGCCCTCATTGTGGGCGGGACCTCACTCGTAGTGTATCCGGCGGCAGGCCTTACGCGATACTTTACCGGCGATACGCTGGCCATATGCAACCTTGCTCCCACCGATCAGGATGCAAATGCCGACCTGCTGATTTCTTGCGACATCGCGGCCGCGTTTGCGTTCTAGCCCGCGTGCGCGGATACAATAGAAAGACTGAGTGCAAAGCGACCCCGCCGCCAGCGCCCGAGCGCGGCGGCGTGGGCATTTTAGGAGGATGTTCATGGCGAACGACAGCAAGACATGGCGGTGCGGAAAGTATGAGCTCAGCTTTGACCGCCCGCGCATCATGGGCGTCCTCAACGTGACGCCCGATTCGTTTAGCGATGGCGGGGAGCACTTCGACCCGGATGCCGCGATCGAGTATGGCCTGGCGATGCTCGACGCCGGCGCCGACATCATCGACGTGGGCGGTGAGTCCACGCGCCCCGGCTTTACCCCGGTCAATCCCGATGAGGAAGCGCGCCGCGTGCTGCCCGTGGTGCGCGCGCTGGCCAAAGAGGGCGCCATCGTCTCGATTGACACGCGTCATGTGGCGGTTGCCAAGGCGGCCGTGCGCTGCGGCGCCTCGATCGTCAACGACGTGACCGGCTTCACCGACCCCAAGATGGTCGAGTTCGTTAAGACGAGCACCTGCGGCGTCATCGTAATGCACGCCGGCGAGGTCGCCGCGCCCGCTCGTACGCACGCGACGGTGCAGCTCGATACTTCGGCCGCGGCGTTTGTTGCCGAGAAGGCGCGCGAGGCGGCCGCCGAGGCCGCGCGCGAGGCTGAGAAGCCCGCTCGTCGCCGTCGCGGCAAGTTGTTGGGCGAGTCCAAGGTTGAGACCAAGCTTCCGGGCGGTGTGGTACAGCCCTCGCTGCCGTTTGGCGAATCAGAGCCCACGCCCGAGCCTGTTGCCGAGTCAGAGACGCTGGCTACCGAGCAGGCTGCCCCTGCCGCCGCTGCGCCCGAGACCGTGCCCGCAGCTACCGAAGCCGCACCAGAGCCCAGCGACCACCTTGCCGCCATGATGCGCCGCAGCGCCCGCCGCGAGGAAGCCTACGTGCCCACCTCGCAGCTCCGCCGCTTTACCCTGCCCGATTCGGCGCCCATCATGCGTCGCGTCATGGGCTTTCTGTCCGACCAGGCCCGCACGCTCATCCATGCAGGCGTGTCGCGCGACCGCATCTGCATCGATCCTGGCCCGGGCTTTGGTAAGTCGGCTAACGAGGGCATCGTCATCCAGCGCGAGACTGCCAAGATGGCGTCGCTGGGCTACCCGCTCATGTGTGCCGTGTCGCGCAAACGCTTTGTGGGCGCCGTCTCGGGCGTGACCGAGGCCGCCGCGCGCGATGCCGCCACGTTTGGTGTGTGCCTGGGCGCCATCCAGGCCGGCGCCAACATCGTGCGCGTGCACGACGTTGCGGGCTTTGCGCAGTTCCTGAACGGCTACTGGGCGGTTGCCAAGCCGCAGCCGCGCCGCGCGTTTGTGGCCGTGGGCTCCAACCTGGGGCATCGCTGTGACAACATCCGCGCCGCACGCGACATGATCGCCGAGATTCCACTCACCTGCGTGTCCAACTCCTCCAAGATCTACGAGAGCGAGCCGGCCTACGAGATGCGCCAGGACGCGTTTGCCAACGCCGTCATCGAGATTAAGACCGAGCTGGCGCCGTTGGTGCTGCTCGACGAGCTCATGAAGATCGAGGCCGAGCTGGGCCGCGACCGTTCCAAAAAGGCCAAGGCCAACGGTCCGCGCACCATCGACCTGGATCTGCTGTGGATGGACGGCGAGACCCACGGCGGCAAAAAGCTGCGCCTGCCGCATCCGCTGATCGGCGAGCGCGACTTTGTGCTGGTGCCGCTCGAGGATCTGATGCACGACCCGGCGCGGTTCTTCCGCTACAACGGCGTCGAGGTCAAGGAGCCCGAGGATCGCGTGGGCCATATCGTGGGCGAATTGGGGCGTATGTAGATGATCGAGATGAATGCTGTTGCCGCCGGCACCGAGCTCGACGCGGCGCGTGACGCGGGCCGCGAGGGCGTGTCCGCGGGCTGGTGCGCGTGGAGCGCGGGCGATGCTTCGCTGACGTTTTCGCTGGTCGTGCGCCCCGATGTGAATATGCACGCCTTCCACGGCCTGCCGTTTGTGGCCGCGATGGGCATGATGGATGCGCTCGTGGGCACGGCTTCGACGCCGGGGTTGGGCCTTGCCGGCAAGGTGGGTATCCAGTGGCCGAGCGATATCGTGTGCGGTGCGCCTGCGTTTGAGACGTCGCTCGCGCGCGTCGCCGTTAACGGCGGTGCCGGTGCTGCGGGCATGTTTGCCGCGGTGACGGTTGATATTGAGCGTGCGGCGCTGGGTGAGCTTAGCGTGGATATGGCAGATGAGGCGCTGATCGAGGCATTGGCCGCCGCCGTGCTGGTCCGCGTGGATGCCTGGGCTGCCGTCGCGAACACGCCGCAGGGTGCCGCCGGCCCGCTGGCTCCGGTGCTGGGTGAGTATTTCGATATGGTGCCGCTGCTGGGTCGTCAGGTTGCGGCGGTGTCGCCCAACGGTTTGCCGCTTGCGGTCGGTGTGTTTGCGGGCCTGGACATCTGGGGCCGCGCGACCATCAAGACCGATGCCGGCGAGCAGGAGTTTCCGCCCGAGGCCGTACGGATTCGCGGACTGTAACGCGAGGTGCCCGCGCTCAAAGATAGCGATGACAACGAAGCCCTCTTCGGCCTGTGCTGGGGAGGGTCTTGTTGTCTGGGGAATGGGTTGTCAGCACCCTATTCCTCAAAACTGAAAAATTTTCGTTTTTGAGGAATAGGAAACATGCACGATATCGCTGTGCTGGGTGTATTCGAGGAGCCGCTATTCCTCATAATTGAAAATAATTCAGTTTTGAGGAATAGGCTTGGCGAACGTTTGCGGGGCTGTGACATCGGGTGTGCTCGACTTATGTCCCTGTTTTACCCCCAGCTTCTGCATGCGGCGGTAGATTTCGCAGATGCCCTTGATGGTGAGCTGCCCGTCGACTATGTCGAAGGCGTCGGTCGAATCGGCGACGATGCTGGCGAGGCCGCCCGTGGCGATAACGGTGGCATCCTCGCGCCCCAGCTCGCGCTTCATGCGCGCGACCAGGCCCTCGGCCATGGAGGCGGCGCCCATTACGGCACCGACCTTGATGCACTCTTCGGTGTCGCGACCGATGGCGTGCTCGGGCGCCTCGAGCGGAACGCTGGCGAGCTTGGCGGCTCGGGCGGCGAGCGCGTCCATCGAAATGCGGATGCCCGGCGCAATCGCTCCGCCAATGTAATAGCCGTCCACGTCGATGACGTCGATATTGGTCGCGGTGCCAAAGTCCACCACGATTGCCGGCGCGCCGTAGAAAGTCTCGGCCGCAACGGCGTTGGCGACGCGGTCGGCGCCCACGGCCTGGGGGCGCGCCGCGCGCAGCTTGGTCACGGCGGCCGTCTGCGGCCCGATGACGATGGCGTCCGCGGCAATGCGGTCGGCCACGGCGTGCCACTCGCGTGAGAGCTGCGGTACCACGCCCGCAAAGGCGATCGCGTCAACCGCATCGAGCGAGAGGCCGTACATCTTAAAGAAACCCATCAGGCGCACATGGATCTCGTCGGCGGTATAGGAGCGGTCGGTGGGCATACGCCACGACTGCACCAACTCGTCTCCGTCAAACAGGCCCATGGCCGTCTGCGTGTTTCCCATATCGATAGCGAGCAGCATGTCTACTCCCGGTGTTGGCATAAAGGGACGCGCACCATTGTATACGTGCCGTCGACGGCGCTCGGCTGCGATTCGTTTACGGTGATATGGTCTGAGGGGCTTAAATATGAAGGAATTATGCTCTACGAGATTTTCCTTGCCGTTTACCGAACTCCCGCGTAATATTCTTTCTTGCGCACATGAGGCGTCCAGACATTGCGGGGTGGAGCAGTCTGGTAGCTCGCCGGGCTCATAACCCGGAGGTCGTAGGTTCAAATCCTGCCCCCGCGACCAAGAACTTGCAGCTCGTCGGCCTAGCCGGCGAGCTTTTTTGTTATCTGACGACCATGTTTTCGGCACGGTTTTCAACCTCTCAAACAAAATCTCGATCTGTAACGCGTAGACCCGATTTGGACGGCTAGATGTTACAGATCGAGATTTTCCGGCAGCCGGCCCCCGTTTGTCTAAATCTGTAACACGAGGGATGGATTTTGCCGAGTAGCTGTTACAGATTGAGATTTTGTTGTTGCTCTCATTTATGAGTGAATCTTGACTCTTTTTATTATGTGAGGCGGACGGACTATCGATAATCACGGGCTGGATGGATTGACTTGTCGATTGATAGATTCCAATTGGAAGGAGCTGCGACGACCCTTAACGATCCTTAACTAGAAACAGTGACGTCTTAAAAACAATAAAGGGGCCGCTATGTAGGGGCCGTCTATACGATGCCTTTGACTTACACTTCTTTATGGAGCCATGTAAGGAGGCGGCAATGCAGCAACCCATCGCGACAAACGATGTGATTCTATTTTCCACTCTCAGGGAGAATCAGTACTTCGATCGAAAGAGCGCCCGCAAGGATGACAAGGAGATTGCGAAGCATATTAGTGCATTCGCCAACTCGGCGGGAGGCAAGCTCGTTATCGGTATCGAGGATAATGGTGAGGTAACGGGCTTCAAGCGTAACGGCGCGCGCGACATTGAGAAATTCGAGCGCGCTGCGCTCACGACTTGCACGCCAACCCCTATTGTTCGCAAAGACCGAATCCCCGTGGTCAATTCTTCGGGCGAGGAGGACTTCGTTCTCGTTTTGGACATCGATGCCTCGACCAACCACTCTGTTGCTCGCGTGAGCGACGGCGAGGTTTTCTTGCGGCAGGACGACAAGAGCGTGAGGCTCAGCCGCGAACAGGTATTTGCCCTCGAGTACGATAAGGGGCAGAGAATCTTCGAGGACGAGCTTGTTGAGGATTCCTCCCTAGATGACGTGGACCATGAAGTGCTTGATCGCTACAAAGGGATTCTTGGAACCGAAGTTTCCGACGAGCAGGTCCTTAGAAGTCGTCGTTTTATGCGTGACGGAAAGCTGACCGTTGCTGGAGCCCTGCTATTCGCGCTGGATCCGTCCGCGATGATGCCACAGGCGCGAGTCCGTGTCCTGCGCTACGACGGCGTCAAAATGGAGACGGGCGAGCGTCTCAACATCACGAAAGAACGAAGCTTCTGTGGGCCGCTGCCTAAGGTGATCCAAGACGCCTACGAACTCATCTCGAGCATGCTCCGCGAATTTCAGTTCCTGGGGCCCGACGGGAAATTCCAGACCGTGCCTGAGTATCCTGAGTTCGCCTGGTTCGAGGGCTTGGTCAACGCGGTGACACATCGCGACTACTCGTTCCGCGGCGACTACATCCGGGTCTCGATGTTCGACGACCGTTTGGAAATCATCAGTCCAGGCGCGCTTCCCAATATCGTGACGCTCGACAACATGAGGACCACTCGTTACTCGCGCAACCCACGCATCGCGCGCACGCTGGTTGAATTTGGTTGGGTTCGGGAGCTAAACGAGGGCGTCAAGCGCATTTATACCGAGATGCAAAACTCTCTGCTCAATGATCCGGTCTACACGGAACCTGATGGGGCAAGGGTTCAGCTAACGCTTGAGAACAATATCGTTGCCAGAACCGTAAGGAGAAGCGAGGCTCTCGAGGACAAGGTATCACCGGAGGTGATCGCCTCATTGGGGGAGTATGAGCTCGCCGCCGTCAGGTTGGCCTTTGCGAACGGAAGGGTGACAGCAAGGGAGCTTGCAGCGCACATCGGGAGAAATCGCCGCACAGCAAGCCGGGTGCTTGGTAAGTTAATTGAGGAAGACGGGCTGCTCGAATGGCACGGCTCATCCCATAACGACCCAAAACAGTTCTACACGATAAGGTAAGGTGGTCGATCTATTTCGCACCTCTGTCGCAGTAATGTCGCACCTCTGTCGCAGTAATGTCGCACTTCTGTCGCAGTGGCTTCGATGACGCGTGGATATAGTCCCTCGGCAAATCTCAAACAAAATCTCAATCTGTAACGGGTAGGGGTCAAAAGCGGGCCTAGATGTTACGGATTGAGATTGTTGAGGATGGGCCGAGGGGAATGTCTTGATCTGTAACACGTGGGGCCGTTTTTGGCCGATAGATGTTACAGAACGAGATTTTTCGGCAGCCGGCCCCCGTTTATCTAATTCTGTAACACGAGGGATGGATTTTGCCGAGTAGCTGTTACAGATTTAGATGTTCTAGCGGGCCGGGTTGGTTTGTCTCGATCTGTAACAGGTGGAGGCCAAAAGTGGGCCTTACTGTTACAGATTGAGACAAACCGACGGGCCGCCACATCCCATCCACCTGCCGCTACCTGCTGTCTGCCGATTTCCGTTGCGCCACTGTGCTCCCATGCCATATCCTCTAGACAACTACGCGGCAACATCGCCGCCGCGCCTACAAGAGAGGAATGTCTATGACCGCACCTGCATCCAAGCTGCTCCAGCCCATTACGGTTGGCCCCCTTGAGCTCAAGAACCGCATTATGTTCCCGCCGCTTACCACCGGCTACGAGGAGCGCGACGGTTCCATTGGCGAGCGCAGCCTGGCTTTTTACGAGCGCCTGGCCCGTGGCGGCGTGAGCTACATCGTCATCGGCGACGTCGCTCCCGTTATGACTGCGAGCCCCACGCCCAAGCTGGCGACTGACGCCCAGATCCCCACGTTTAAGGCGCTGGCTGACGCCGTCCATAAGCACGGCGCCAAGGTCGCGCTGCAGCTGTTCCACCCCGAGTACGACGTCCCCGGCGTCGGCCGCATGGTCATGGGCTCCATGGCCGCCGCCAAGGCCGCGCAGGAGGCCAAGGCCGCCGGCGACGAGGAGACCTTTGCCGCCAAGATGGCCGAGTCCAACGAGATTCGCAAGCAGGCCTACGCCAAGCTGCACCACGACATGCAGCACTTTGTGAACGAGGCGAGCGTAGAGCAGCTCACCCAGATCAAGGAGGCCATCGCTGCCTCGGCCGCCCGCGCGCAGCAGGCCGGCATCGACGCCATCGAGGTTCACGGCGACCGTCTGGTGGGTTCGCTGTGCTCGGCCATCCTCAACCAGCGCACCGACGAGTACGGTGGCTCGTTCGAGAACCGCGTTCGCTATGCGCTCGAGGTTGTCGCCGCCATTAAGGAAGCCGCGCCGCAGCTGATGGTGGAGTACAAGCTCCCCGTGATCATGGAGAACCCCGACGGCACGCCGCGCGGCAAGGGCGGCCTGCAGCCCGATGAGGCCTGCGAGTTTGCCAAGCTGCTCGAGGGCGCCGGCATCGACATGATCCAGGTTGCACAGGCCAACCATACCGGCAACATGGGCGACACCATTCCGCCCATGGGCGCCATGCCCTACAACTGGACGCTGCCCGTGGCCGAGCGCGTCAAGGCCCTGGTCTCCGTGCCGGTGGCCACTGTCGGCCGTGTTGTTTCGGTCGAGGCCGGCGAGAAGATTCTGGAAGACGGTTCGGCCGATATCATCGCGTACGGCCGCTCGCTCATGTGCGACCCCGACATTGCGCTGAAGGCCGCCACGGGTGAGCCCATTCGCGAGTGCCTCAATTGCAACAAGGGCTGCGTCGACGCGATTCAAAACCGCAAGTACATCTCGTGCGTGCTCAATGCCGAGAACGGCGACGAGGCGACCATCGCCATCAAGCCGGGCGAGGGCGACAAGAAGGTCGCCGTGGTGGGCGGCGGTATTGCCGGCTTGGAGGCCGCGCGCGTGGCGGCCAAGCGCGGCTACGACGTGACCGTCTATGAGGCGAGCGATCACTTGGGCGGCCAGATTGTGCTGGCAGCCGCGCCTCCGCGCAAGGACGAGATCATGCGCTCGGTCGAGTACTACGAGAAGATTCTGCCCGGCCTGGGCGTGAAGGTCGAGCTCAACCATGCCGCTACGGCCGAGGATCTCAACGCCGCCGACGCCGCGATTGTGGCCGTGGGCGCACACGACGTGGTCATCCCCGTTCCGGGTGCCGACTCGGACAAGGTCGTCTCGAGCTGGGACGTGCTGGCCGGCAAGGTGGAGCTCAGCGGGCGCGTCGCCGTCATTGGCGGTGGCCTGGTGGGCACCGAGACTGCCGAGTACCTGCTGCAGCACGGCTGCGAGGTGGCGATCGTCGAGATGCTCGACAAGATTGCCGCGGGCGAGTCCGAGACCATTCTGCCGCTGATTATGAGCGACTTCGCAGAGCACAACGTGGAGCAGCATGTTAAGACCCGTCTGACCGCCATTACCGACGAGGGTGTGGAGGCCATTCGCGCCACCGAGGACGGCCCCGAGGAGCCGGTGAAGATCGCCTGCGATTACGTGGTGATGGCCGTGGGCTCCAAGGCCAACGCGTTTGACCTGGATGGCGTGACGGTGCCCGTGACCTGCGTGGGCGACTGCTCGGGCGAGCGCACCGCCGACATTGCGAGCGCCATTCGCACGGCGTATCACGCGGCCAACGAGCTGTAGTTGAACATCGCGGCCAGGCGGGGCGGTAGCACGGATCCGCCTCGCCCGGCTGTGTCCCGTCGGGTGTCAACCGGTGCGGGGCCTGCAAGCGCAGCAGGCCCCGCCCTTTTTGTTTTGCTTCGGTGGATGGCAATGCGCGGTAATCATGAGGAGTAAGGACGTCCACTGCCTTGCCGATTACTCAAAATTATTGGGGGAGGGGTTAATAACTATATCCTCTATGCCAAAAGACATAAAGAGGTGTCAATTTTGTTGACAGGCGAATGACGATTGGCTGCGAGTCAGCTACCAGCGTAAATAATCGATAAAGAAATGTCGTAAAATGGTGCCAAATGCCCAGATAACGCCGCGTCTATTTTAATTAACTGCTTTGAGCAAACAGTAAAATGCTACTATCTAACTTGCACGTAAGAAAGCAGATTAACGGTTAAGGCTAAGAAGTGGCAGGTATGTCGGAAGCAACTAGGACTCGCACGCATGCGCCCGAGGTTAGGCAGCGCGCCGTCGAGATCCTCCAAGAGGGGGTCGGTCATCGCGCCCTCGCCGCGGAGCTTGGCATTCCCCAGGCCACGGCTCGTCAGTGGGCCCGCGCGTATGCCGTAGGCGGTGCCGACGCCGTTCTCAACGCCGGTTCGCATCATCACACCTATTCGTACGAAGTTAAGCTCGCCGTGGTCAAGGACCGCTTGGAAAACGGCTTAACGGTTCGCGAGGCCATGATCAAGCACAAGATTCCCAGCGAGTCTTCGGTCAAGGCTTGGTGCCGCCAGTATCGTGAGAGCGGTGAGTCCGCGCTGGTTGATAAGCCGCGCGGTCGCAAGCCGCGCGTTAAAAAGGCGGAATAGCGAACGGGATGGTGCGCCCACAGGGGCGCATTTTTCTTGCCGCGCCAACTTTTTGGACCGTCGTGAGCCTACTGGAACATCCTCCAAAGTGGTTAATAAACCGCGCGCAGTGGCCCGTGCGCCCGCCGCCGCGATAGGGGGAGCGTCGCCTCTCTGCTCCAAAGCGGACAGACTCGTTACCCCGTACGCCTAAAACTCCCCAGTTGACCGAAAACCCGCCGCCGCTACTCCTCAACTGAGCTATAACGTTAAACAATTGCAGCGTTTTTGCATGGGGGAGTGATGGTATGACGCTACTGTATTTCCTTACCCTGTTTCCGCTGGTACCGGCGCTGGGCATGCTGCTCGCGCGCGGTGACCGCGCCCGCGATGCGGTAGGGCTTGTAGGCTCTGGCATCATTATGGCGGTGACGGTTGTAGTCGCCGTCATGTTTTTTGGCACGGGCCCGCAGAGCTTCGAGGTTGCCCCCGGCACCTCGCATGTGCTCTCGATCATCAGCTCCGTCATCGACGTGATCCTGTGCGCCGTCATCCTGTACAACGCGCGTAAATATAAGAGCACGCTCACCACGGTGCTCGGCGTGGTGCAGCTGGTGGGTTCGGTTGCCTTCGCTGCCATGACGCTGCCCGCGGCCGAGGTTGTCACCGCCACGCCGCTCTACCTGGATTACATGAGTGTGATCATGGTGCTTGCCGTCGGCATTGTCGGCAGCCTTATCTGCGTGTACGCCCTGGGCTACATGAAGGACTTCCAGGCCCACGACGAGCACGAGGCAGCGCTGCGCGGGCAGGCGGCGCCCGACCGACGCCCGCAGTTCCTGGCGCTTATGTTCCTGTTCCTCTCGGCCATGTTCGTCATCGTGACAAGCGACAACCTTGAGTGGCTGTTCTGTGGCTGGGAAATCACCACCGTGTGCTCGTTCCTCATGATTGGCTACACGCGCACGCCCGAGGCCATAAAAAACGCTTTCACCCAGATCATCCTCAACATGCTGGGCGGTATCGCGTTTTTGGCCGGACTCATGTACCTGCACGTTAACGGCATGCCGCTGACCATCTCGGGCATGATCGAGCTTTCCGGCGCCGGAACCGCGCAATCCGCGCTGCTGGTGATGCCGGTCATTCTGCTGTCGCTCGCCGCCCTTACCAAGGCCGCGCAGATGCCGTTCCATACCTGGCTGCTCGGCGCCATGGTCGCCCCCACGCCCACGAGCGCCCTGCTGCACTCGTCAACCATGGTCAAAGCCGGCGTGTTCCTGATGGTCAAGCTGAGCCCGCTCTATGCCATCTATCCCGTGACCGGCTTTATGGTCACGAGTGTGGGCGCCATCACGTTTTTGCTCGCTGCCCTCATGGCCATCTCGCAGAGCAATGCCAAACGCGTGCTCGCGTACTCCACCATTTCCAACTTGGGCCTCATCAGCGCCTGCTTGGGTGTCGGCGCGCCCGAGGCTGTGTGGGCCGCCATCTTCCTGATCCTGTTCCACACGGTGGCAAAGTCGCTGCTGTTCCTGTGCGTGGGCACGGCCGAGCATCATATCGGCAGCCGCAATATCGAGGACATGGACGGTATGTTCAGCCGCATGCCGCACCTGACGCGCCTGATGATGCTGGGTATCATGGGCATGTTTGTGGCGCCGTTTGGCATGCTCGTGTCCAAGTGGGGCGCCCTGGTGGCGTTCGCGCAGACCGGCAACGTGCTCATGATCATGGTGCTTGCCTTTGGCTCGGCCGCGACGTTCTTCTTCTGGGGCAAGTGGCTTGCCAAGCTTTCGGGCGTCGACCCCACGGCTCAAAACGTTGAGGTCAATGTCCATAAGACCGAATGGATGGCCCTCAACACCATCGCCGCGCTGCTGATTCTTTGCTGCGTGGCGTTCCCGCTCATCTCGAGCGGCCTGGTGTCGCCTTACTTGGCCATGGTGTTTGGCCGCGTGCCGTACGTTATTGGCAAGGACTCCATGTATCTGATGGTGGTTATCGTGGCGTTTATCGCCGTGGTGCTGCTGACTTCATTCCGCGTGAGCAACAAACCGCACGTCAACGTGTACCTTTCGGGTGTGGGGACCGACAAATATCGCCATTTCCGTGGCTCGATGGGACACGAGGTGAAGGCCGAAAAGCGCAATTGGTACTCGGAGGACGCCCTTGGCGAGAAGCGTATTGGCCCCGCGGGTAGCGTCGTGTGTTGCAGCATTATCTTGTTTGCGCTGCTGTGTTGCGCGTGGATTGGGCCCGAGCGGCTTGCCATGAGCGCGCCCTCGGTGCTGCGCGGCAAGTATTTCGAAGGCTCGGGCGTCGTGGGCATTTTTATTGGCACCGTGGCGTTTGCTTTGCTGGCGCCGCTTGTGGGCGGCCTGATCGACGGCCTTGACCGTAAGCTTTCGGCTCGCATGCAGGGCCGCGTGGGTCCGCGTCTGCTGCAGCCCTTCTACGACGTTGCCAAACTGCTGCGCAAGGCCCCTGCCAGCGTAAACACCATGGACGATACCTATATGGCATGTGCGCTCATCTTTACCGTGGTAGGCGGCGGCATCTTTGTGTCGGGTTCCAACACGCTGCTGTGCGCTTTTATGGTGACGCTCGCCGCGATCTTTGTGGTGCTGGCGTCCGCCTCGACGCAAAGCCCGTTTGCGCAGGTCGGCGCCGATCGCGAGCTGCTGCAGGTTATGAGCTACGAGCCCGCCGTTCTGCTGATGAGCGTGGGCCTGTACCTTGCCACCGACAGCTTCGATTCCATTGCCGTGACGGGGCAGTCAGCCCCCATCATCGTGTACAGCGCGCCCATTTTCCTTGCGCTGCTCGCGGTGCTTACCATCAAGCTACGCAAGTCGCCGTTCGACCTTTCGTACTCGCATCACGCGCATCAGGAGATTGTCCAGGGCGTCGCCACCGAGATGAGCGGCAGCACGCTGGCCAAGATGACCCTTATGCACTGGTGCGAGACCGTGCTGTTTTTGATGTGGGTGGGCATGTTCTTTGTCTGGGACAACCCGGTGAGCTGGGCCGTAGCCCTGGTCGTGATGGCCGCGACGTATTTTGTCGAGGTACTGATCGATAACACCTTCGCCCGTAGCACCTGGCGCAGCTGCTTTAAGCTCGGCTGGGGCGTGGCGCTGGTGTTTGGCCTGCTCAACCTTATGCCCATCCTCGTCGACGTGTTTATTTAGGAGGCGGCATCCATGGATCATAAAATGTCGCGCTCACCGTGGGTTATTCATTACGACGGCTCGAGCTGCAACGGATGCGATATCGAGGTGCTGGCCTCGCTTACCCCACTGTTCGATGCGGAGCGCTTTGGCGTGGTCAACACCGGCAACCCCAAGCATGCGGACATCTTTTTGGTGACGGGGTCGGTCAATGCCCAGAACCTGCCCGTCGTGCGTCAGATTTACAACCAGATGCTCGAGCCCAAGTGCGTGGTGGCGTGCGGCATCTGCGCGTGCTCGGGCGGCGTGTTCCGCGATGCCTACAACGTGATCGGCGGCGTGGACCGCGCGATTCCCGTGGACGTGTACGCGCCCGGGTGCGCCATTCGCCCCGAGACGGTGATCGATGCCATCGTGGAGGCGTGCGGCATCTTGGACCAGAAGGAGGCCGTGATGCGCGCCGGCGGCGATCCGCTCACCGTGGGCGGCGCCGCCACCTGGGACGGTGGCGTTGAGCTGGGCGAGGACGGGTTTGTGGCCGCGGCTGAGGCCGGCGACGCGCCCGCCGCTGGCGACGCACCTGCTGGGACGCCCGCCGCGTCCGTCGCTGCAAAGGAGGCCGAGTAATGCAAGAGGCAATCTATACCATCGTTGGGATCGACGAGCTCCTGTCGCATGTCCAGGCGCTTAAGGGCGTCGGTGCGCGCTTTGTGCAAATGCACGCCGAGCGTAACGTCGACGACGGCTCGTATCGCTTGGTCTATACGTTTATCAACGTTCGTACTGCTCAGGAGCATATTGCGCAGGGCGGCAGCTATACGATCGAGAACCTGGTGGTTGAGGGCATCGACCAGTACCAGGAGATTTCGTCCATCAGCTCGTATTACCCCGCGGTGTTCCCGTTTGAAAATGAGGCCCACGACCTGTTTGGTCTTGCCATTACCGATATGCAGATCGACTTTAAGGGCTTTTTCTACCAGGTTTCGACTGCCGAGCCCATGAGCGTTATCACGCCCGAGGTGAAGACCGCGCGCGAGAAGGCCATGAAGGTCCGCGCGGCTGC
>URQD01000005.1:0-52066 GCA_900549905.1 uncultured Collinsella sp.
CCAGCCGATAAAGCTGCCGCGGGTCTTGGCGCTCGTCTTCATAACCAGGTCCTTGCCGCACTTGGGGCAAGCGCCCACGCGCGCATCGGCCGTGACGGCGTCGCTGATGGCGTCGCCCAGTTCCTGCGTATGTTTGAGCAGCTCGTCGAGCACGCCGGCCAGCAGCGCGCGCGAGTGCGTCACGACATGTTCTTCGGTGTCCTCGCCGCGCTCCACGCGGGTCATGTCGCCGTCGAGCTCGCTGGTCATATCGGGGCTCGTGATGCGCGGGGCAAACTGCGACAGTGCATCGATAATGGCGATGCCCAGCTGGCTCGGCTCCACGGGATCATTTTTGAGATAGCGCACGGCATACAGGCGCTCGATGATGCTCGCGCGCGTGGACTTGGTGCCCAGGCCGCGCTTTTCCATCTCCTGCACGAGCTTGCCCTGGCTGTAGCGCGCGGGCGGCTCGGTCTGCTTGGCCTCGAGTTTAATGTCGAAAACGTCGACCGTATCGCCCTGCTCCAGCGGCGGCATCTGCTCGTCGCGCTTAAGTCCATACGGATACGCCTCGCGGAAGCCCGGGGTCACGAGCACGTCGCCCGAAGCCACGAACGGCTCGCCGTTGACGTCGAGCTCGAGCTTGGTGTTCTCGATGGTCGCGGGCCCCATGAGCGTTGCCAGGAAGCGGCGGGCGATGAGGTCGTAGAGCTTGCGCTGGCCGCCATCGAGCGTGGACGGATCGCCTTCGCCCGTGGGGTAGATGGGCGGGTGGTCGGTGGTCTCGACTTTGCCGCGCGTGGGCTTCATGGGGCCGGCGAGTACCTTTTTGCACACGGGCGCCAGCGCCGGGTTGATCTTTGCCAGGTCGCTCACCACGGCGCCCAGATCGAGCGTCGCAGGGTACACGGTGTTGTCGACACGCGGATAGCTGATGAGGCCCGCCATGTAGAGGGACTCGGCGATGCGCATGGTACGTGCAGGTGAGATGCCCTCGGCCGCGGCGGCAGCCTGCAGCGAGGTCGTCGCAAACGGCGTGGGCGGCTGCTGCTTGCGGGAGCGCTTGGTCACCGCGGCGACGGTTGCCGTCGTAGCGCCGTCGACGTGGCCGTACGCCGTCTCGGCAGCATCTTTGTCGGTAAAACGTGTCGTCTTGTGCGCAATCTTAAAGCGGTCATCCTCGGCAGCACCCTGAGCGGCACCCATGCCGCGAATCTGCCAATAGTCCTCGGGCACAAACGCCATGCGTTCGCGTTCGCGCTCGACCACCAGAGCGAGCGTCGGCGTCTGCACGCGGCCGGCGGAGCGCACGTTGCCAAAGCCGCCAAACTTGGCGAGCGTCAGGTAGCGCGTGAGCACCGCGCCCCAAATGAGATCGATGTGCTGGCGGCTCTCGCCGGCGTCGGCCAGATTCTGGTCGAGCGAGACAAGATTATCGAAGGCCTGCGTAATCTCGGCCTTGGTAAACGAAGAATACTGGGCGCGGGCGACCGGCAAGTCGGGCGCAACCTCGCGCACCTTGTTGAGGGCGTCTGAACCGATCAGTTCGCCCTCGCGGTCGAAGTCCGTGGCGATAATGACGCTGTCGGACTTCTTGGCAAGGTTCTTGAGCGAGCGGATGAGCTCCTTCTCGGCCGGCAGCTTAATGACGGGCGCCCAGGTGAGGTAAGGCAGGCTCTCGAGCTTCCAGCCCTTGATGGAGATACCATCGGCAAGAAACGGCTTGCGCTTGGTGTCGTAGGGCGGACGTGCCAGGCCATCGGGCATATCGGCCGGCAGCATCTCGCCGTCCTCGGTGACCGAATACCAGCCCAGCTTTTTATCGAACAGCACGCTGTCGCAAAAATCGGGCGCAAGGATGTGACCGGCAAGGCCGATCGTCACGCACTCCTCGCCCTTCCACTCAAAACGGTAGATGGCGGTGTTGTACACCTTGTCCTTTTTGGGTTTGCCCGTGGACAGACGCTCGGCAATCTGACGCGCGGCGTCGTTTTTCTCGGCGATGATGAGCTTCAAAAGAGGCTCCTATCTCGTATCTCTGCGGCTACGCCCGCCCGTATGGCGGCCGACTTACGCCCTTGCTTGCTCAATCTGCCCGATGAGCCAATCGCACCAGGCATCCATGCCCTCGCCCTTGCGCGCGCTCACGGCAAACCGCGGCGCCTGCGGATTGAGGTCATCGAGTGTCTTAGTATACCTATCCATGTCAAAATCGAAAGCCGGGGCCACGTCGACCTTGTTGAGCAGCTGCGCGCCGGCGTGCTGGAAGATGCCCGGATACTTGATGGGCTTGTCGTCGCCCTCGGGCACCGAGAGAATCATGATGGACAGGTTCTCGCCCAGGTCAAAGTCGACCGGGCAGACCAGGTTACCCACGTTTTCGATAAAGATGACGTCGATGTTCTCCAGACCCACAGCCTGGTCGAAGGCATCGACAGCCTCCATGATCATGTTGCCCTCGAGGTGGCACAGACCGCCCGTGTTGATCTGGATGGCGGGCATGCCGGCTTCCTTCATGGTGATGGCGTCGACATCCGAGGCGATATCGCCCTCGATGACGGCACAGCGTAGGCCGGCCTTGTCACGCAGGCGCTCGTTGGTGCCCAGAATCGTGGTGGTCTTACCCGAGCCGGGGCTCGACAGCACATTGATCACGTAGGTGCCTGCCTCATTAAATCGCTGACGCAGCTGATCTGCCAGGCGCTCGTTGCGCGACAGAATCGGCGACGCGATATCAATCGTTTTCTCGGCCATACTTAGCGCTCCTTACTTTGGCCCCTTTATACCCCATCATTAGATGGCTAGCGGGCTAATCGTCGGGGGTTTCGATTTCGATACTTGCGATATCGAGCTCGCGGCCGTGCAGCAGGCGCACGTTGGCGCCGCCACACTGGGGGCAGCGACAATGGAAACGGTCGTGCTCAAAGACCTCGCCGCAGTCCAGGCACTCGCTTTGTGGATGGACCTCCTCCACGGCAAGCTCGCAGCCGCGCGTGAGCGGGTCCTCGTCGCGAAACGTCTCCCACGCAAAGTCGAGCGCCTCGCGCACGACCTCGGTCATATCCCCGATACGCAGCGTTACCAAAACGGCGCGCGAGGCCCCCGCCCCACGCGCCGCGCGAATCACTGTATCGAGTATGCCGTTGACAATGCCAACCTCGTGCATACCGATTTACTCCTCGTCGTCCTCGTCGTCCGAGAACA
Source organism: uncultured Collinsella sp. (assembly GCA_900549905.1). Taxonomy (GTDB): domain Bacteria; phylum Actinomycetota; class Coriobacteriia; order Coriobacteriales; family Coriobacteriaceae; genus Collinsella. The sequence continues at coordinate 3,187 of URQD01000005.1, forward strand.
GGTCCAGACGGCTCACGAACAGGCCCTCCTTGCCCTCGCGCGCGGTAATGACCACGCGAGCGATGGCGAGCGAAATCTCGTAGAGCGAGAGCAGGGCGCCATACATGAGACCCAGCGTAACGGGCGAGCCGTCGGGCGTAATCACAGCCGAACCCACGAGCAGGCCTACGTACACGTAGCGCCAGGCGCTGCGGAAGGCCGCATAGGACACGATGTGGAAAACGGACAGGTAGAAGATGATGAGCGGCAGCTCAAACGCCACACCAAAGCCGATCATAAAGAGCAGCTCCATGTTGACGTAGTTCTCCAGATCGGGCAACGCCGTAGCGACAGCCGAGGTCTCGCCGATGAGCCACTCAAAGCCCGCCGGGATGATGATGAAGTAGCAGAAGATGGCACCCAGGAAGAACAGCACCGTCGAGGCGAGCACCGTGGGCACAACCCACTTGCGCTCGTTGGGGCGCAGTGCCGGCAGGAAAAATGCCAGAATCTGCCAGATGATCATGGGCGTGCACATGACCACGGCCATCTTGATGGCAAGCGAGAAGCGCAGGCCAAAGCCGCCGAGCGTGGTGGTGATGTAAAACTTACCGTCCGGCACAAAGGAGCGGATGGGGTCCTCAAGAATATCGAGCACCACGGGCGTGGCAAAGTACAGCACGATGGCGGCGGCAAACACCGAAACGACCACGATGGTCAGGCGGCGACGGAGCTCTCCCAGGTGATCGAAGAGCGGCATGCGCGCAGGTCCGATCGGCATTACTCATCGCCTCCCTTCGGGGCGTCGGCGGCAGCAGCCTCGGCATCGTCCTCGACCTCGAGCTCGCGAGCGAGCTGGTCGACGACGGCCTTGCGCTTGCGGGGACGACGGGCGTAGAGGTCAGCCGTCGTGGGCTCTGCCGGCTCGGGCTCGGACTCTGCAGCAGGCTCGGGCTCGACGGCAGCAGCAGGCTCTGTACCCTCGGCCTCATCAACAGCGCCTTCGCCCTCAGCAGCACCCTCGCTTGCGGCCTTCTCGGCAGCAAGACGGGCGCGACGCTCGGCAAAGGTCTCCTTCTTGGCGGGCGCTGCCGTCTCGGCGGCATCCTCGTCCGCATCAGAATCGTCGTCGGTCGCAGCAGTCTTCTTGGGCTTGACCGGGGCCGACGCGGCCTCGCTCACCGGATCGATAATCTCGGACTGAACAACGGCCGTCATCTTTTCCTGCGTCTCGCGGAACTGACGGATGGCACGGCCGATCGTGCGGCCCATCTGCGGGAGCTTATCCGGGCCAAACAGCAAAAAGCCGAAGACCACGATGATCGCGAGCTCACCCTCTCCAATACCAAACACACATACCTCCAAGGCTCGATGTGAGTCGAGCCCGCACCGCGCCATTCGGCCGGAACTCGTCTATTCATTCGGTCAAGTATAGCGCCCGGACGCCAAAACGTCCGAGCGCATCACAAACATATGCCAAACGGCACGCCCTTTTGGGGGCAAAGATTATGCAGCGGTGATCGAAATCTCCTGGTCGACGCCCAACAGCTGAACCACGCGCATCACCGGGGGCTGCACGTTGACGCAGCTAAAACGCTTACCATGATCAGCTGCGTGGTGTGCGGCGCCCACAAGCACGCCAATGCCCGTCGAATCGATGTAGCTCACCTGGGCAAAATCGAGCTCAACGGCCTCAGTGGGCTGCTCGAGCGCCAGGTCGATGGCATTGCGCAGGCTATCGGCGTTAGAGATATCGATCTCACCGGTCACCTTAATGGTGTAGAGCTCTGGCGTGGGGTTGGTGGAAATACCCAAATCCATGTATATGCTCCTTTACGTATCGAAAGTGCGGATAGTACTAGGCGCGGACTTGCGGGGCCCTACGCGTTAGGCGCGCTCGGCACGCGCAAGCTCGGCAGCGACGAGCTTGACAGCCAGCACCAGCACATCGAGCGCAGCCTCCAGGTCCTCGACCGTGGGATAGCTCGGCGCGATGCGGATGTTGGTGTCGCGCGGATCCTTGCCATAAGGCCAGGTGGCACCAGCCGGCGTGAGCTTGACGCCCAGGTCGGCACAAAGCGCGGCGACCTTCTGGGCCGAGCCCTCGGGGCCATCGAAACTCACAAAGTAGCCGCCATGGGGATGAGTCCAAGTGGCGCAACCCGTGTTACCCAAGCCCTCGGTGAGTTTACGCTCAACGGCCTCAAAGCGCGGGCGCAGGAACTCGGCATGCTTTTTCATGTGCTCCTTGACCGCCTCGATGGTGGGAAGGAAACGCACGTGACGCAGCTGGTTGAGCTTGTCGGCGCTGATGAGGCCGGCCTTCAGGCGCTTGGAGAACTCGGCGATAACCGCGGGGCTCGCACCAATAAAGCCGATGCCGGCGCCCGGGAAGGTGATCTTGGACGTCGAGGCAAAGGCAACCACGCGATCCTCGGTGCCCGCCGCGCGAGCGAGGTCAAAGATATTTGCGAGCTCGTCGGTCTCGTCGTACAGGTCGTGCACGCAGTAAGCGTTGTCCCAAAAGATGCGGAAATCGGGCGCGGCCGTGGGCATCTCGACCAGGCGGCGCACAGTGTCCTCGCTAAAGGTGATGCCCGTGGGGTTGGAATACTTGGGCACGCACCAGATGCCCTTGATGGAATCGTCGGCGGCAACCAGGCGCTCAACCTCGTCCATGTCGGGGCCGTTGTCGGTCATCGCGACGGGGACGTTCTCGATGCCCAAGTCGGCGGTGATGCCAAAGTGGCGATCGTAGCCGGGAACGGGGCACAGGAACTTGACCTTCTTGCCGTCGTGCGCGGCCTCGTAGGCGTCCCAGGGCTCGCTGCCGCACGAGCCACAGCGCCAGAACATGCCGGCGATGTCATGCTCAATCAAAAGGCTCGATGAGCCCAGTACGAGCGTCTGCTCGGCGGGGCAGCCCAGGAACTCCCCCGCTAGCTTGCGTGCCGAGGGAATGCCCTCAAAGCAGCCGTAGTTGGAGCAGTCGACGTTGCCGTCATGCAGATCGGCATCGGCATTGAGGATATCGAGCATGGGTCGAGAGATGTCCACCTGGGAGGGCGACGGCTTGCCGCGGGCCATGTCGAGCGCCAGGCCCTTGGCCTTGACCTCGGCGACCTCGGCTTTGAGCGCCTCGATGGCGGCATCGAGTTCGGTGGTTTCCATCTTCTGGTAGATCGTCTGCATGGGGTGCGACCTTTCGCGAAGCGGTACGTTGCAGTTCGTCTAAGTATAGACCGCCATCGTCGCAACGTTATGAAGCCGTGATAGATTAAGTTCATCGCAATCAATTACGAATCGCCGCGCATGCCGGCGTGGGGCGCCCAAGGAGGCACTATGGAGTACGGATCGTTTCAGGCCGAGGAATTCGGCGACTTGCAGCGCCTGGTCGACGGACTGTTTTACGACCGCCACGCCATCGACCGCCTGGATCTGATCGTACAGGCCGAAATCTTGGACCTGGCGCCCGACCTCATGGAGATCGTGAACCTTTTGCCGCCCGGCTACTACGACCGCCAGTCACTTTGCGACCAGCTCAACTCCGCCTTGGCCGCCCACGGCTGGGGCGCCGTCTACGGAACGGTGGAATAAGCCTCGAGGCCGGCAATTTGGCCCGCTTCCCGACCTTGGCGAGGCTTGTTTTAGGGCTTGTGGCCAAAAAAGGGCAAATATGAGTACTGTTACCTTTTTAGTAGCAGCGATTTTTGGTCGAAATCGGCAAAACTCGACTTGAAACTTCCTAATCACCGTCAGCTAGCGCCAAATTGGAATTCGATGGTCACTCATTAACGTACAGTTCTTATAACTTTGTTCATTATTTTCCGCACCTAAAATGATACGCCGTTTGTGACAGTACTCACAAACGGCGTTTTTTGACCACTGGCGTGTCTGGCAGGCGGCAAGCACCGCCCGAATCCGCATTTTGAACGCGCCCGAATCGGTTCTGGAGCCGGTTTTCGCGCTCTTACTCGTCTTTGGGCGAGGGATGCTTGCAGACCACGCTCATGTAGATCATGCCGAGCACGGCTGCGGTGACCGAACCGGCGAGAATAGCGGCCTTGGCTGCAAGAACCTCAAACTGGGCCGTCGGGAAGGCAAGGCCGCTGATGAGAATCGACATGGTAAAGCCGATACCGCCCAGAATGCCCACGCCGGCAATCATGTGCCAGTTGACATTGTGCGGCAGCTCGCAGGCCTTAAGCTTAACCAGGGCAAACGTCATACCAAAGATGCCGATCGGCTTGCCCAGCAGCATGCCAAAGTACACGCCGAGCGTCACCGGGTCGGTGAGCAGCGTGCTCATGTCCACGCCCACTAAGCGAACCTGAGCGTTTACGAACGCAAAGATCGGCAGGATCACAAAGTTGACCGGCGTGGAGATCAGACGCTCCATGCGGATAAGCGGCGGGGTCACGCGGTGCATGACGCGCTCGACCTTGGTTGTCGAGACGGTAAAGTCATGCTGGCCCAGGATGTGTGCCTCGTCGTCGTAGCGGTCATCGAGCAGCGGCAGGCACTCGCCCAGCCAATCGGTGAGGCTATCGAGCTTGACGCCACACTTGGCCGGGATGGTAAAGGCCAAGATGACGCCAGCAAGCGTGGCATGTACGCCGCTCTTGAACATGCAGAACCACAGCAGCAGCCCCAGTACCGAATACGGGGCAAGGCGGTAATGCTGCGTCTTGTTGAGCCACACGAGCGCGCAGGTCACAAGCGCGGCGGCGCCCAACCAAAACGGATTGGGGCTCTGACCGTAGAAGATGGCGATGGCGGCGATGGAGATCAGGTCGTCGGCGATAGCGAGCGTCGAGAAGAACACGCGCACGCCGTTGGGAACGCGGTTGCCCAAAAGCGACAGCACGCCCAGCGCAAAGGCAATATCGGTTGCCATGGGGATGGCCCAACCGTTGCGGGCGCCGGCATGGTTAAAGATCAGGTAGATGCAGGCGGGAACGACGACGCCGCCCACCGCCGCCAGCATGGGAAGCATGGCCTGACGCGGATTCTTGAGCTCACCGACCGTCATCTCGTACTTAAGCTCGATGCCCACCAACAAAAAGAAAATCGCCATGAGGAAGTCGTTGACGAAAAGCTCAACGGTGAGACCGGCCGTAAGGTTGCCCAGACCCACATACAGCGGGGTCTCCAAAAAGTGATGGATGGCCTCGTAGGCATCGGTATTGGCGCAAATGACGGCGGCGATGGCGGCGAAGACCATGACGGCGGCGGAAATCGTGCCGTTCTCGGCGATGCGCTCCCAAATGTCGTGACGTTCAAAGCGCTTGCGCTCACGAACGTTGAACAGCTGCTCAGTTGCTGCCATGGGCGGCTCCTTTCACGGGAAAGCTCCCGTCTTAAAAAAGCACGGCCCGCCCAAGTGGCGGCGCCGCGCTCTAACGTATTACGCTTGCATCTAGCCTACCCTGCACGACAAGCACGCAGGCGTGGCCGAAAAGCGGAACCACAGGTTGAACATTATTTGCTCAACGGCACGGGCACGCCTGTCCAAGAGACTGCGCGGCGCCGTGCACAAAAAAACGACCGGAGCGCGGGGCGTCCGCGATCCGGTCGTGGCGTTCGGTCAACTAAACCTAGCAGGCGGCCATGATGGGGGCAGCGACCTGCTTCTTACGGGAGAGGACGCCCGGCATCCAGACGCCGTCGTGCTCGTCGGCAATGCCCAGGCCCTTCTGAGCAGCCTCGGTCTCGCCCTCGAGCAGGACCTGCGAGCCCTCCTCCATGATGTCGGTGATGCACAGGACAATGCCGTCAGCACCCTTCTCGGCGGCGTAGGCACGCATGGCCTCGCGAATCTCGTCGATCATGCCGAGCGCGCGGCTCTTGTCGACGGTCTCGTACTGGCCGATGAGCAGCTTCTTGCCGGCGGGCTCGAACATCTTGATGTCGTTGCCGACCATCTCGGCTGCGGTGAAGGAGCCGGACGGACGGGTGAGGAAGACCTCCATGCCAAACTTGACCGGGTCGACACCCACCTGCTCGCCGAGCTTGGCGGCGACAGCGCGGTCGACATCGGTGGTGGTGGGGCTCTTGAGCATGAGCGTGTCGGTCATCATGGCCGAGAGCAGCAGCTTGGCCTGAACGTCGGAAAGCTCAACGCCGAGCACGCCGGCGAGCTTGGTGACGATGGTGCAGCTGGAGCCCCAGGGCAGGCAGATGTAGTGCAGCGGGCCGGCAGTCTCGAAGTCGCCGATGCGGTGATGGTCGACGACGCCAAAGACCGTGGCGTCCTTAAGGCCGGCGACGGACTGGGCGGACTCGTTGTGGTCGGTGAGGACGACGAGCTGACCGGCCTCGACGGAATCGATCACGCGGGGCTCGGCAATACCGGCATCGGCGAGCAGCTTGGCGGACTCGGCCGGAAGTTGGCCCAGGGCGCAGGCCTCGTAGGTGTTGCCGGCATACTCAACCTGGTTGAGCAGCTGGGACAGGACGACGGCGCTCATGATGGCGTCGTTATCGGGGTTCTGGTGACCAAAGACAAGAACGTTTGCCATGGATATCCTCCACTTGATATGTGTACTTGGACGTAGCTATGGTAGCACGCTGACGCCAAAGCCCTAGGGACAGAAGGACCGCCGCACAAATTGGGGTAGGCGTTATGGCGAAGTCTGTCCCCTCTGCACCATGTTGGTGCAAACTAACCTGTCCCCTTTTGCACCAGCTATTTACCGGCGGCGCGCAGGGCTACGTAGGCGGCACCGATGATGCCGGCGTCGTTGCCGAGCGAGGCGACCCTGACGGGCGTCTCGCGCGAGGCAGAAAGCGCGTACTGCTTAAAGTGCTCGCGGACCTTGTCGAGGTAGACGTCGGCCGAGGCGGATGCGCCGCCGCCGATGAGGAACATCTCGGGATCGACCACGTTGGCAATGAGCGCCAGGGCGCGACCGAGATAGTCGGCCATGGTATCGGCCGCGGCCAGCGCAAGCTTGTCGCCCTCGCGGCAGGCTTGGAACACGTCCTTGGAATCGGAGGGGCCGGTGAGCTCGATGGGCTCGACGCCCGCTTTCTCGCACTCGGCAAGGTAGTTGCTCACCACACCGGTGGCGCTGGAATACTGCTCCAGGTGGCCATGGCCGCCGCAGCCGCAGGGGCGCTCCTCTTCGGGGTTCAGGCACATGTGGCCAATCTCGCCGCCGGCACCCACAACGCCCGATACCACGTCGCCGTTAACGATAACGCCACCGCCCACGCCGGTACCGATGGTGACCATCACCACGTTCTGTACGCCCTTGGCAGAGCCGAGCCAGGCCTCGCCCATGGCAGCGGCGTTGGCATCGTTTTCGTACTTAACGACCGCGTCGGGGCAGTGCTCCTGAATGGCGATCTTAAGCTCGGGCAGGTTAATGGCAATGTTGGCCTTAACCTTGGCGTCGCCCGAAGCCGGGATGGGACACGGAACGGCCAGGCCAATGCCCGCCACAAAGGCGCGCGGAATCTGCGCCTTGGCGACCACCTGGTCAATAGCCTCGGTCACCGCGGCAAAGCCCGCAGCGTCAACGATGGGAGGCGTGGGCACGCTGGCCTTGGCAAGCAGGTTGCCGTCCTCGTCGAACAGGCCCTCCTTAACCGAAGTGCCGCCGACGTCAATGCCGATGTAGTACTGCTTAGGTTCCATGGGAGCCCACCTTTCTCGTTTAAACATTGCCTGTATGGTACCGCTCCCCAGGCAAAAACCTACCAAAAAGGGACAGGTTTGTTTTGGCAGGTTTTATCTGGGGAAACGCAATTGGTTGCTCAACAGCCCGCGCAAGACCTTCCCAAAAATAAAGGCGCCGGGAGGCGGAGACTCCCGGCGCCCGTCAAAGGGACTGTGTTGTCTGTTGGACCGCACGGTCCATCGCGGCGATAGCGCCGACTAGGCCTGAAGTGCCTGCAGCTGCTTGTGAATTTCGATGAGCTCCGTCGCCATGACGCGCATGGTCTCGGTGCCGGCCATCTGGTCCTCGGCATGCAGCAAAATCAACGGAGCCTCACCGTTACGCTCGCCGTTGGCCTCCTTCTTCAGAAGCCCCATATGGACATCGTGGCCACCGTTATAGGCCTCGTCGCCCTGCTTGATAAGCTCCTCGGCGGCGTCAAAATCGCCCTCCTTGGCCTTTTGCACGGCATTGATGTACATGCTCTTGGCGGTACCGACGTAGCTGATGATCTCGAAGCAGGTCATCTGCAACTCGTTCATATCCTCCATATGCTGCACCTAGCCCATCACGCTGACGCAGTGGTCGATGATGCCGGCAGCGTTCATGCGGCCGTAGTCGACCATGTTGATGACCTCGACCGGGAAGCGGCCAGCGGCCTCCTTCTCAAAATCGCCCTTGGTGTAGCCGATCTGCGGGCCAAGCAGCAACATGTCGCACTCGTCCAGGTGATCGTGGGCCTCGTTCATGGGACGAGCCTCGATCTCGATATCCAGACCACGGTTTGCAACCTCGGCCTGCATCTTCTGGACCAGCAGGCTCGTGGACATACCGGCATTGCAGCAGAGCATGATCTTCTTCATGGTTTCCTCCTTATAACTGCGCGGCGCGCAGACGACGACTGGTTTCATTCTTTGCAGCTATTGTTCCCACCCCCCGCATCTTTACGCAAGGGAGAGAGCTGCGGGCACTGGCACCGCGTACCGGCGCCCGCAGCGGTGAAAGGGACGAACGTTAAGCGTTCTGCTCGGCAAGGGCCTCCTGCTTGGCGATTGCCTTCTCGGAAATCTTCATAAAGGGCAGGTAGACGGCCATGCCAATGACAATCTCGAGAGCCTGCCACACGCCGGCGCGCCAGTCAAAGCCCGTAGCGAGCAGGGCATTGATGACGGGAGGCATGGTCCAAGGCACCTGGGCGATGCAGGGGCTGATGATGCCTGCGCAGGTAAGGCCATAGGTGATGCCGATGAACAGATCGGGAAGGAGGACAAACGGAATCATGAGCGGCAGGTTGTACACGATGGGGTAACCGTAGATAACCGGCTCGTTGATGTTGAACAGACCAGGCAGGATAGCCATCTTGGAAACGGTCTCGGAAGCCTTGTTCTTGGAGAACAGGAGCGTGTCGAGCAGAAGCATGAGGGTGCAGCCCGAGCCGCCGATGAGGGCGAAGCTGTTAACGATCTGCATGTTCATGTAGTGATCGGGCTGGATGGTGCCACCGGCGGCAAAGGTAGCCATGTTGTCGACGATGAGCATGGTCAGGATCGGCTCGACGGTAGCGCCAGAGATGGTGGACTGGTGAATACCGACGCAGAACAGCAGGTTGGCAAGGGTGTAGATGAGGATAACAGCCCACGGACCGGCGTTCATGATGTTTTTGAGCGGGTTGGAGATGCACGTGGAGATGATGGCGCACAGATCGGTGCCGGCGCACACGGCGAGCAGGGCTGCGGCAAGAGCGAAGATCGCGAGGTTAAGCAGCATCGGAATCATGACGTTGAAGGAGTTGGAGACCGCGGGAGGCACGCCCTCGCCCAGCTTAACCTTGAGCTTCTCGACGCCAGAAATCTTGATGAAGAGCGAGACGGAAAGCAGGGCGATGATAATGGCCGAGAACAGACCATTAGTGCCAGTGTTGGCAGTCGAAAGGGCGCCCGTGACCTCGGCGGAGGTGATCTTGTCGGTGAGCAGCGGGCTCGTGGCGGCAAGCGTGGCGGTGATCTGCTGCGGCATCATGATGACGAAAGCAGAGATAGCGACGACCACGCAAGCGAGCGGGTTATCGAAACGCTTGTTCTTAGCGAGGCTGTAGCCAATCAATCCGGCCAAGATAATTGCAGAGACGTTGAGGGTGCCCAGCGTAATTGCCGAACCCCACGTCTGAAGGTTGGCAAGACCCGCCGCATCGAGCGGGAACAGAGGGAACACGACGTTGTTGATAAGAACCGCGATACCCGCAAGGATATAGAGCGGCGTGATGGTCGCGAAGGCGTCACGCAGGGAACGCAGGTGAACCTGGTTTCCCACCTTCGCAGAGACCTCGGCAAACTTGTCGAGGAAGCTCTTTCCGTTGTCACTGGCCATGATTGCTCCTAACTTTCAAATCCGGCCTTTTCCTATGCGCACGGTGGCCTGTCGCCCTCTGCCACCAGATGTGCCATGTGTTGCGCGCGGCAGCGCGCGGTCTGGGCGTTCGCCCGGTCGCTAATCAACCACGTGGGTTGTGGCGACCTGTTTGAGCCAGGCCGCCGACTTCTTAAGGCGGCGCTTATAGCCGTCCATAAGGTCGACCTCGACAAAACCGTAACGGTTCTTAAAGGCATTAGCCCAAGACCAGTTATCGATGACGGCCCAGTAATGGTATCCGCGGCACTTGGCGCCCTCGGCAATTGCCTTGGCCACCCACTCCAGGTGCTGACGTACAAAGTCGACGCGATAGTCATCCTGGATGGTTCCTTCGGCGTCACGGTTCTTGTATTCGTCCATGATGCCGATGCCGTTCTCGGAAACGAACCACTCAAGATCGGGGTAGTTCTTAGCGCAGTCCATGCCAAAGTCGTAGAGGCCCTGCGGGTAGATCTCCCAGCCACGGCTCTCGTTCATAACGGCGTCGGGCCATACGTACTCGTCGGCAAAGTGCGGCAGGCCGTACTGGTCGACCTTGCTCGCCGGCGCCTGAACACGCGTGGGGTGGTAGTAGTTGCAGCCGAGCCAGTCGACAACACCCTGCTTGAGAATCTCTTGGTCGCCGGCACGGAACGGAAGCTTAACGCCGCCCTCGGCCAGGCTGTCGAGCACGTCGGCAGGAAGCTCGCCCTTGGTAATAAGGTCGAGCCACCAGCGATTGTTGATGCCGCTGGTCATACGCACGGCCTCGAGGTCTGCCTCGCTGGGATTCTGCTTGGTGTAAACCGGGGTAAAGCAGTTGATCATGCCGATCTTGGCATCGGCGCGAATAGCGCCCTCGTCATAGTCGCGACGATAGTTGGCCACGGCCAGCGCATGTGCCAGCGAGATGTGATACTGCACGGTGCGAGCGCGGCTAAAGTCGTGGAGTTGCGGGAACCACACGCCCTCCTGATAGCGCTGCTCGGGCTCGACGATGGGCTCGTTAAAGGTGAACCAGTACTTAATCTCCTGGCCAAACTCGTGGAAGGCGACGTCGGCGTAATGCGCGTAAGCCTCAACGACCTCGCGGCTCTCCCAGCCGCCACGGTTAAAGAGGTAGGTGGGCATGTCAAAGTGGTACAAGTTGACAAACGGCTCCAGGCCGGCCTCGCGAGAGGCGCGGAACAGCTCGTGATACCACGCAGCACCCTCCTCGTTGAGGTTGCCGTCGGCATCGAGCAGACGGCTCCACTGGATGGAAGTGCGATAGGTATTCAGGCCCAAGTCCTTCAAAATGCGAAAGTCTTCTTGGTACTTGGCCATAAAGTCATTGCCGGCATAAGAGCCAACGCAGTTGTAAAACGAACCCAGATCCTGGATGGACCAGGTGTCCCACAGGTTCTCGAGCTTGCCGCCCTGGTTCCACTGACCCTCAGTCTGTGGGCCGGACATAGCAGCGCCAAAGAAGAAGTCACGGGGCAGCTGATACTGAGCCATCAAAGTCCTCGCTTTCGTGTCTAGAGCTTTCGGTTGGAGACGGGCTTGCTTTGGCAGGCAATCCGGCGCGGGCGCGCACCAGGTATCTGGATACCCTGCCCGCCAAAACAAATCCGTCCCCAAACAGCACAAGCAAACGCCAATGCATCTCGCTTGTTCTCTGTAACTATAGCGCTCTAATTTATTATGTAAAGCGTCTTTTTTATTTTTCTTTATCGAACTTCTTTGATGAAAGCCATATGGATGCTTTTTAAGTAGGTATACTCTCTTTATATCAACGCAAATATGAAGGGAGGATTGCATGATTCCCAAATACGAGGCGATAGCTGCAGATATCCGTCGAAGCATCGAGGACGGCTCCCTTAAGCCGGGCGACAAACTGCCCACCGTCGTAGAGTTTTGCGAGCTGTATAGCGTTTCCAAGATCACCGTCAAGCGCGCGATTGAGCAGATCACCGAGGAAGGCCTTATTACCAGCCGGCGCGGATCGGGCACCTACGTCAAGGACACGGCGGGGCTTCCCGGCCAGGTGTTTTTCCAAGGCAAGAACGACCGTGCCCAAGGCTTTTCGTACGAGCATCGCGGGGAGAAAGTGACCTCGGTGGTCTACGATTTCTCGATCGTCAATCCGCCGGCAGAGGTTGCGACCCAGCTGGGAATGGCCGAAGACGACTTTGCCTATCACATCGTGCGCGTACGCGAGGTCGATGGTCAGCCCATCGTTATTGAGTACACCTATATGCCGCTCGAGCTGATTCCGGGTCTTAAGAAAAAAGACCTGTACGCGTCGGTCTACAGCTTCATCCGCGAGCAGTGCGGACTCAAGATCTCGAGTTTCCACCGTACCATTCGCGCCGTCGCGGCAACTGAGGAAGAGGCTGAGCGCCTGGATACCAAACCCGGCTCTCCCCTGCTCGAACTCAACCAGATTGGCTTCTTGGATAGCGGCACCGCGTTTGAATATTCTATCTCGCACAACGTAGGCGACCGCTTTGAGCTGCACAACGTAACGCTGGCCTAGTTTTGTAATCCGGTGGGTGCTCGTTTTGAGCTGTCTTACGCGGCACCCGCACAACCTTATGGGAGTATGCACATGTCCGATTTGATTAAACTCACGCCGATTTTCCACGAGAAGATCTGGGGCGGCCGCCAGCTCGAAACCGTATTTGGTTACGACATTCCCGAGGGTCCCATCGGTGAGTGTTGGGCTATCTCGGCCCACCCCAACGGCGACTGCCAGATCGCGGAGGGCCCGTACGCCGGTCACACGCTTTCGTGGCTGTGGACCGAGCACCGCGAGCTCTTTGGTAACTGCGAGGGCAAGGAGTTCCCGCTGCTCATTAAGATTCTAGACGCCAAGGACGACCTTTCGATCCAGATCCATCCCAATGACGAGTACGCCGCCGAGCACGAGAACGGCAGCCTGGGCAAAACCGAGTGCTGGTATGTACTGGACTGCGAGCCCGGCGCCACGATCATCGTCGGACAGCGCGCGCACGACCGCGCCGAGGCCGCGCGTATGATCGAGGACGGCCGCTGGGACGACATGCTCAACGTGCTGCCGATCCACAAGGGCGACTTTTTCCAGATTGATTCCGGTACCGTCCACGCCATCAAGACCGGCACGCTCATTTTGGAGACGCAGCAGTCGAGCGATGTGACCTATCGCCTGTACGACTACGACCGCCCCGGCACCGACGGCAAACTGCGCCCGCTGCACATTGAGCAGAGCCTCGACTGCATTGATTTTGATGTTCAGGCTCCGACCGACGGCACCGTGACCGCACCCGAGGTCGACGGCGTGACCGAGCTCGAGTCCAACCCCTGCTACACCGTCGATCGCGTGCGCGTCAACGGCAGCAAGACCCTCGACCAGCACTGGCCCTTCATGTGTCTGTCGGTCATCGACGGCGAAGGCACCGTCTGCGGCGAGGCAGTCCACAAGGGAAGCCACCTGCTGGCCCCCAGCACCGTCACCTCCATCGACCTCGAAGGCAAGATGGAACTGATCATCTCGCACCTGTAAGCTACCGATCCCGGCGAGCCTCAGGCTGGCAGCAACAACCCAAACGCAAGAAGGGGCTCCCCCGTTCATCAACGGGGGAGCCCCTACTCGTATCTATTTCTCAGCCCATCGGGCTCTCCAGATCAAAAAACAGACGAGCAAAGCGACGTTCGTCCAGCAACGTTACCCAAGGACCTGGGCGGGCGTATGGGGCAACATCGATCGCGAGTTCCGCACGCAAAGGAGGCCACTTAATGTGGCCTCCGTCTTGCGCAGGACTGTCCGAGCAGGCGACCAAAGCCCCCGGCGCGCCCGCCTAGCCGGATGTACGGGTTTTCCAGGTGCGGCAGATCGGCCTGAAAGAGGAGGGCATAGACCTTGAGGTCATGCCCGACGATTGAAGGCCGAGGTTCCGTGCCTGGGAAAGCCGCCTAGGTCAGCTTCACTATAGGCGCAAAGCCCTTCATAAGCTTTTTGGTCTGGCCGGTCTTTTCGAATTGAACCTCGATCATGTCTCCGGCGACCGAGATCACGGTACCGGTGCCAAAGGTCTTGTGGCTCACGGTATCGCCCGCGGCAAAGTCCTGCGACGCGCTGGCGCGATCGACCTTGCGCTCCACCGTCGGCGACACCTTGGACGACGGCTTTTTAGCTCGCGGCGCGCCCGAACCAAAGGTCGAGGCAACACGGCCGGCGTCGGGCGAAACCCCGCGATGGCGCTCGGTGCCATAGGTGCTGCCACCAAAGAAATCGTCGAAGCTCGATCCGCCGCGCGAACCGGAACCGCCGGTCGAGCGCGTATGCGAACCGAACACCTTGCCGCCATACATATCCGAGCCCATGCCCGAGCCAAAGGTGCCGTGACGGTCGCCGCGCTTCTCCCAGCCCGTGCCCTCAAAACCGGCAGAACCGATACCGCTAAACTCGATATCCTCAAACGGAATCTCGTTGAGGAAGCGAGAGCGCGGGTTGGCAGAGGTCGAGCCGTAGGTGCGACGCGTGGCCGCATAGGTCAGGAACAGGCGCTTACGGGCACGCGTGATGGCAACGTAGGCCAGGCGACGCTCCTCCTCGAGCTTGCCCGGGTCATCGCTGCCGCCAAAGTCGTGCACGTGCGGGAAGATACCCTCCTCCATGCCGGCCACGAACACCGCCGGGAACTCCAGGCCCTTGGCGGAGTGGATGGTCATCATGGTAATGGCATGCGTCTCGCCGGCCAGGGAATCCAGGTCGGAGCGCAGGGCCAGCCACTCCATGAGTGCCGGCAGTGCCTTACAGGTGAGCGGACCGTAGGTGCGCTCGATCTCGTCGGCATGCACGGCGCCCGCCGGTAGCTCTGTTGGCACGGCATACGCGTTGCCCGCGATGGCGGCGGCCAGGGCATCCTGCGGCGAGAGCGCCGGGGCGGCTAGGCTATCGAGCGGATTGGAGCCCGCGGCGTCACGAGCGCCGACAAGTGCCTCAAACGAGGATGCCGGAGCGGACGGCCCCGGCTCGGACGCGGGCGCACTCACCACGACGGACTCGGACTCGGCGACGGACGGCACGTCGGCAACACCGGCCGCGCGCAGCTCTTCTAGACTCTCGAGCGTACCCTCGATATCCTCGTGCGTCTCCTCAAATTCGGCGGCGACGCCCAGGAATTCCTGGATGTTCTCGGCGCGGCTCTCGGACTCCATGGTGCCCTCGGCGCGAAACGCCTGCAGCAGGCCCGTCTTATCGACAATCCTCTCGACGACGTCCTTGAGCTCGCCGTCCATGCGGCGGCCCTCGCGCACCAGCGCCACAAAACTCGACAGGCCGTTGCGCACCTTGGCACTAAACATGCCCGTCTCGGCTGTTGCGATCTCGCAGGCCTGGAAGAACGAGCAGCGGTTGTCGCGCGCCAGCTGCTCGATCTTTTGGATCGAGGTGGAGCCGATGCCGCGGCGCGGCGTGTTGATGACGCGCTTGACGCTCATCTCGTCGGCCGGGTTCACGATCATCTTGAGGTAGGCCATGACGTCGCGAATCTCGGCGCGGTCGAAGAATCGCGTGCCGCCGACGATCTTGTAGGGCACGCCCGCGCGCAGGAACATATCTTCGAGGATACGCGACTGGGCGTTGGTGCGGTAGAACACGGCGATATCGTCGTAGCTCGTACCCTTGGCATGCAGCTTTTCGATCTCGCCGGCAATCCAGCGACCTTCGTCGCGCTCGTCGCTTGCCTGGAAAGCCTGAATCTTCTCGCCATCGCCCTCGGCCGTAAACAGGCGCTTGTCCTTGCGCTGCGAGTTGTGGCGAACAACGGCATTGGCGGCGCTCAGGATGTGACCCGTGGAGCGATAGTTCTGCTCCAACTTGACGGTCTTGCAGTTTTTAAAGTCCTGCTCAAAGTCCAGGATGTTGGTGATGTCGGCGCCACGCCAGCTATAAATGGACTGGTCGTCGTCGCCCACGACCATGAGGTTTTGGTACTTGGCGGCCAGCAGGTTGGCGATTTCGTACTGGACGTGGTTGGTGTCCTGATATTCGTCGACGCTAATGTAGCGGAAGCGCTCTTGGTACTTGTCGAGCACCTCGGGGCGGGTGCGCAGTAGCTCGAGCGTGCGCACGAGCAGGTCGTCGAAGTCCATCGCGTTGGCGGCGCGCAGGCGGCGCTCCAGCTCCAGGTAGACTTGCGCGGCCTTTTTGTCGTTGGGGCTATCGGCGCTCTTGAGCATGTCCTCGGGCCCGATCATGGCGTTTTTGGCCGAGCTGATCTTGCTGCGGATCATGTTGATGGGGAACTGCTTTTGCTCGATGCCGAGCGCCTGCATAATGTCGCGCACCATGCGCTTTGAGTCATCGTCATCGTAGATGGTGAACTGGCCGGTGTAGCCCAGCAGGTCGGCGTCCTCGCGCAGCATGCGCACGCACATGGCATGGAAGGTGCACACCCACATGCCGCGGGTGCCACTGGGGATGAGTGCCGCCAGACGCTCGCGCATCTCGGCCGCGGCCTTGTTGGTAAACGTGATGGCCAGGACCTGCCAGGGCTTAACGCCCAAGTCGCCGAGCATATGTGCGATGCGGAAGGTCAAGACGCGAGTCTTGCCCGAGCCGGCGCCGGCGAGCACCAGCAACGGGCCCTCGGTGGACAGGACCGCCTCGCGCTGGGCGGGATTAAGGCTGTCGATGTCGACGAGCGGCTTGGCGGGCTTGGGCGCCGGCGCGGGAGCGTCGTAGATGTCGAGCGGAACGAGCTCGGGCTCCGGCGCAGCGGGGGCGGTGTATGCATCGAGCGGCACGGGTTCCGGCGCGGGCGGCACGGGCACCGCGGCGTTCTTTTCCCAGGGCAAGGGCTGGGTCATGGGCGACTCCTCATCTGACAGACGGCGCGCCTGCGGGCAGCGCCATAGTTTGAGCCGTACCAGTATACCGAGCCGCGCGGACACCGACGCAAATCACACCACGACTCCGTGCGTCACCGTCAGGCGCGCCCCAGCGGATTTGGCGCAATGGGTTCAGGTTACTTTGCACCAATCTATTGACAATCACGAAACCGCCGATGTCATGGCAGCAGCAGCGAGCGGCGGCCAGAGCGAACAAATTGGCATGAAAAGAGGGCGGCATAGACCTTTTGGTCATGCCACCCTCTTTGAATGACAAGTTGTCGCTCTGGCCGCCGCGCAGCGTCAACCAAGTTACAGGCCGAGCATAGGCTCCAGGACGAAGAAGTACGCGAGCACCACGATGCCCAAGATGATGCGGTAGACGCCGAAGCACTTGAAGTCGTGACGGCGGACGAAGCCCATAAGCCACTTGATGGCGATGAGCGAAACCACAAAGGCCACAACGCAGCCCACGCCCAAGATGGCGATCTCGTTGGTGCCGAACGTGCCGCCCTTGATGAAGTACTTGACCAGCTTGAGCGCACTCGCGCCAAACATGACAGGGATAGCTAGGAAGAACGTGAACTTAGACGCCACCGAGCGCGTGCAGCCCAAAAGCAGGCCACCGATGATGGTAGAACCGGAGCGAGATGTACCAGGCACCAGCGAAAGCACCTGGAAGCAGCCGATACCCAGCGCAGTCTTCCAGCTGAGGTCCTCGAGCGTGGCGATGGAGCCAAAGTCCAGGTTCTCGTCATCGTCCTCATCCTCAGCGGTAGCCGTGGCGGGCGCCGCAAAGTGCGCACCGGCGGGACGTCCACCCGACACCACAGCACGCGAACCAAACGAACCGGCAACGGCCATTTCTTCGCGCTTGTTTGCGCGCCAGTTCTCGATCACGATAAACAGCACGCCGTACACAATGAGCGCCAGCGCCACGACGGGAGCATTGTAGAAATGCTCCTCCATCCAGTCGTTGAGCGGCAGGCCGATCGCCGCCGCAGGAATGCAACCGAGCACAATCTTGCCCCACAGCACCCAGGTGTCGCGACGGCCCTCCTTGCCCTTGCTGGGCGAGAACGGATTGAGCTCATGGAAGAACAGCACACAGACGGCCAAAATGGCGCCAAGCTGAATCACGACCAGGAACATGTTCCAGAACGTCTCGCTCACGTTCATCTTGACGAACTCGTCCACCAAGATCATGTGACCGGTCGACGAAACAGGCAGCCATTCGGTGATGCCCTCGACCAGGCCCATGAAGGCAGATTTTAAAAGCTCGATGATATCCAAAGGGACCCCCTCGTTAGACACCCGCCGATATTGTTCTGCGGACGGTGCGGGCGATGTCCCATTATCAACCGTTGGCGGCGCGCCTGCGCCTACCCTTACCAAAAAACTCGCCCGTTCACAGAATTGCGAGCGGTCAAACCCAAATCCTTGGGTATAACTGCAACAAGATAAAGTGTCCGGCGGCCAACGCGCCCGCGCCCGCCCGATGCACGAGCCCCGTGCCCGTGCGATAGACCAAGGAGGAAACCATGAACGAGGGCTACACCAAGGTATTTGTTTCACTCGACGGTACTGAGCAGCAGGATTTTGTGCTCGCACGCGCCATCAAGGTCGCCGCGAACAACGGCGCCAAGCTGATTATCGGCCACGTTATCGATTCCACGGCGCTCGAGAGCGCCGGCTCCTATCCGGTCGATTTGGTCAACGGTCTGGAGGAGGCCTTTAAGAACTCCATCGAAAAGCAGCTCGAAGAGGCCAAGGCCAATCCCGATATTCCCGAGGTCGAGGTCATGATACGCGCCGGTCGTATTCGCGAGACGCTCAAAGACGAGATGCTCGACGTGGTCAAGCCCGACCTGGTGCTCTGCGGCGCTCGCGGCCTGTCCTCGATCAAGTATGCGCTTCTGGGTTCGATTTCGACGTTCCTGCTGCGCAATACCGACTGCGACATTTTGGTCGTAAAGTAGCGTTGCTCCCACCGGCCGCGGGGCCTGCGGGGTTTCCACGGGCACGTCCTCGCCGCGTTGCGGCTGCGGGATGTGCCCTTAGGAAACCCCTCCCGGCCTCGCGGCCTTCGCAGCCTTACTTCAGCGAGTTGGCTGATAAAAGATGGCGTGCCGCCCCGTTTGGGGCGGCACGTTTTGTTTGGGCTGCACGTTTTTGTTTTGGGAGATCCATTTGAGCCTCATAGTTATGTTCACGTTCGGGAACATAACGCCAGTTGCCTTAGCTAAGTTCACGTTCGGGAACATAGCCGTCCGCAGCGCAAGACGGCCCGGCTACTCAAAGTATTGGAACTTGTTCGTCGAGAAGGCGAACGTTACGACAAAGCCTTCTCCGGAGTCGGATGCCGCGGTGACGTCGATGCCCATCTTGGAGCACAGGCGCGCCACCAGGTAGAGACCGATGCCCGTTGCGCGCTTGGTGGTGCGGCCGTTGTCGCCGGTAAAGCCCTTCTCGAACACGCGCGGCAGGTCGGCCGCGCTCACGCCGCAGCCGTTGTCCGCGACAGTGAGCTCGATGCGTTCGCTCGCCAAGCCCTCGTCCAGCAATGCGCCCGAAAACACGATCTTCGCGCCGTCCTCGCGCGCATATTTAATGCTGTTCTGGATGAGCTGACCTAAGATGAACTCCAGCCACTTCTCGTCGGTAAAGACCTCGAAGTCGAGGTTTTCGCACACTGGAGCCACGTGCGCTGCAATGAGTTCGCGCGCGTTGGCCTTAATCGCACCCGTCACCAAGGTCTTGAGATCCCAGCGGCGAATCAGGTAGTCGCGCTCCACGACTTCCGAGCGCGCGTAGTACAGCGCCTGGTCGATATAGCGCTCCACGCGAGCCAGCTCGCGGCCCAAATCGTCCACGCGCGACAGGTCGTCTTCGCTGCCGTCCAGGTTTTCCAAAATCAGATGGGCTGCAGCCAGGGGCAGTTTGGCCTCGTGGACCCAACTCTCGATGTAGTCGCGATAGTCGTCGGTTTGACGTCGCCCTTCCGCTACCTCATCGCAAGCCGCCTTGCCCACGCGGCGCAGGACTTCGTACTCGAGCTCGCCCTCGGCATAGGTCGGACACTGCACCATCTCTTGCACCCATGCGGGGCTCTCCAGTTCCTCGGCCGCCCGCTCCAGCTGATGCAGGAAGCGGCGACGGCGCGCATACTCGATCACGATGCCCAGCATGCCAAAGATAAAGGACACACCGACCGCCACGACCACGATAGATGCCGGAGCTCCGGCGACCGTCAGCACAAAGCAGCTCAGCAGCACACCGCAGGTCCACACGGCGACGGGAAGCAGCGCATCTTTAAAAAACTTAGCAAACGACATGACCGGCCCCTAGACCGAATAGCCCTGACCGCGGTGCGTCGTCAAATACCCCTTGATGCCGATTTTTTCGAGCGTGGTGCGCAGGCGGTTGATGTTGACGGTAAGCGTGTTGTCGTCCACGAAAGCATCGGAGTCCCACAGGTCCTGCATGATGGCCGAGCGCGAGACGATCTTGCCCGCGCGACTCAGGAGCAAAGAGAGGATGCGCAGCTCGTTTTTGGTGAGCTCGGTACTGTCGCCGGTTTGCGTGTTGGTGACCGCGGAGCGGGCGAGGTCGAGTTCCAGCCCCTTGTGGACGAGCGCGCTGCGCTCGCCGGCAGCCGCGGTGCGACGTAGCAAGGCATTGATGCGCGCCACGAGCACACGGGCGCTATAGGGCTTGGGAACAAAGTCGTCCGCGCCGAGCGTCATGGCCATGACCTCGTCGATCTCGGTCGTGCGCGACGTGAGGACGATGATGGGGACCTCGGATTCGCGGCGAACCTCGTGGCAGATATGCTGGCCGTCCTTGACGGGAAGCGTGAGGTCGAGCAGCACCAGATCGGGCGCGGCGGCGAGAATATCGCGCGAGACATGCTCGAACGATTCGCAGGCCTCGATTTCAAACCCGGCGCGGGCAAGGATGTCGATAAGCTCACGACGAATGGGCTCGTCGTCCTCAACGATATAAATCAGCGCCATGGATTCCGCTCCCTTCTTGGTTGTCTTGCCACCATTATGGCTGCGGAGCCGCAAGTACGCGCCTCGCGCGGCAACAAGGTGACAGAACTGTTCGCGAACGAAAGCGTTGGCTCGCCCCTCGCTCGCAACGGGCGCGGGGATCAAATGATTATTAAATCCCCGTCCCAGAAAAATCATTTAGCAGCGGGCACGGAGCTTTTCGTAGCCTTCGGCGAAGAAGGCGACCGTCGCGGCGTCGGCCTCGGCGGCGTCCGTCTCGGTTGCGGGGACCACGCCGTGCTCGTCGCTCACCAGGAACAACGCGCCCTTAAGCTGCGCGGGAATGTCTACGCGCGTGACCGGGATGCCCTTGGTCTGGGCCAGCTGCTCGATGAGCGTCGCCGTGCCGCACAGGAACTCGTCCGCCGGCGCCACAAAGGCGAGCTCGCCGTTGTTGACGGCGGCGAGCAGCTCGGGCGCCACACCAGTTTCGTCAGCCTCGGAGCGGGCCTCGGCAGAGCGGGCACGCAGCGCCTTGGCCGACGTATCGGCGAGCGGCTCGTACTCCCCCACCGTCATGGCGGCGTTGCCGTTGATGTCGATCACCAGCATGAGCACGCCGTCGCGTGCGGTGTAGTCGCCTTCGGCAAGCGACCACTCAACGTGCTGCTTGGCCCAGCTGAGCATGTTATGGGTAAGTGGCTCGCCCTGCACCAGGCGCTCGGACAGCGCGCGGATGTGGCGGTTGAGCATGGGCACCTTTTTGTTGGACATGCGCCAACGGCAGACAAGCGCGGGCTTGTCGAGCGTGAACTTCTCGACCGCCTCCTGATTGGCGCAAAAGTCCTCGTACGCACGCTGATCCTCGGCATTGCCAAACAGCTCGGCATCATCAATCTGGGGCATGGTCATACCTTTCGTGTTAGTCATTCCGTCCTCTTATACCAAAAAGACGGCCCTCCAAACGGAGCAGCCGTCTTTTGCAGAGATTATTTTGACGATATGGTCAGGCGACCGAACAGTTTAATGGGATAGAGAAACAACCCATTAAGGGTTTTCCAAGTGCCCGAGATTGCCCCGAAAGAGGAGCGCCGCGTACTAAATGTACGCAAGCGACGGTTTGAGGGGCAAGGTCGGGTGCTTGGGAAAGCCTCTAGTGCCTAAAATGCCTGGCTCCGGTGAAGACCATCGCAATACCATGCTCGTTGCAGGCCTGGATGCTCTCGTCGTCGCGCTTGGAGCCGCCGGGCTGGATGATGCAGGTCACGCCATGCTCGGCAAGCACGTCGACGTTGTCGCGGAACGGGAAGAACGCGTCGCTTGCGCAGGCAAAGCCGCCCTTTTCCACGCCCTCGCGCTCGCAGAAGTCCTCGGCACGCTCGCAGGCCAGCAACGCGGAATCCACGCGGTTGGGCTGACCGGGGCCCATACCAATGCCGGCCTTGCCCTTGGAGACCAGGATGGCGTTGGACTTAACGCCCTTGCAAACCTTCCAGGCAAACTCAAGCTCGGCCATCTCGGCGTCGGTGGGCTTGCGGTCGGTGGGGAACGTAAAGGTCGCGGGATCCTCGGTCACGTGGTCAACTTCCTGCACCAGCATGCCGCCGTCGATGGAGCGCAGCTCCACCTGGGCGCCGTGGTCCACGCCGCCGGTAGCCAGCACGCGCAGGTTGGGACGCTTAGCCATGCGTTCGAGTGCCTCATCGGTGTAGCTCGGGGCGATGATGACCTCGACGAACTGCTTGTTCTGATCGGCAAAGTGCTCAACCAGCTCAAAGGGAACCTCACGGTTGCAGGCGATGATGCCGCCGAAGGCGCTCTTGGGATCGCAGGCAAAAGCGCGGTCGTAGGCGGCCGTGATGTCCTCGGCAACGGCGGAACCGCAGGGGTTCTGATGCTTGAGGATCACGCAGGCCGGCTCGTCGAACTCGCGGACCAGGTTCCAAGCGGCATCGGCGTCCAGATAGTTGTTGTAGCTGAGCGGCTTGCCCTGGATCTGCTCGGAGCCCACGAGCGGGAACTGAGAGCTCGCGGTGTTCTCGCAGCCCTCGGCAAAGCGATAGACCGTGGCCTTCTGCTGCGGGTTCTCGCCATAGCGCAGGTCGTCGACCTTTTCCAGCGAGATCTCGAGCTTGGCAGAGGTGTCCGCCACGTCGCTTGCCTGGGCGGCAAGCCAACGGGAGATAGCCGTGTCGTAGGCGGCGGTAGTCTGGTAGACCTTCACCTGCAGACGGCGACGGGTGGAAAGCGTGGTGCAACCGCCGGTCTCGCGCATCTCGGCCAGGACGGCATCGTAGTCGGCCGGGTCGGAGATGACGGTAACGCTCGCGGCGTTCTTAGCAGCGGAGCGCAGCATGGAGGGACCACCGATGTCGATGTGCTCGATGGCATCCGCAAAGGTGACCTCGGGGTTGGCGACAGTCTTCTCGAACTCGTACAGGTTGACGACGACCAGGTCAATCAGCTTAATGCCGTGCTGAGCGGCCTCCTGCATGTGCTGCTCGGAATCGCGGCGGGCCAGCAGCGCGCCGTGGACCTTGGGGTGCAGCGTCTTGACGCGGCCGTCCATCATCTCGGGATAGCCCGTGAACTCCTCGATGGGGGTTACGGGAACGCCCGCGTCCTCGATGGCACGAGCCGTGCCGCCCGTAGAGATGATCTCGACGCCAAAGTCGTCAACCAGCGTCCGTGCGAAATCGACGACGCCCGTCTTATCGGTAACCGAGATCAACGCGCGTGCGATCTTCACATCAGATCCCATGCAGTCCTCCTGTCTGGTACGCCGCCGTGCTCTGTGAGTCGGTGATACGTCGATCTGCAGCGCTCGCGCAGCGGCATTGAAAATACTGATTCAATGTAGCGCATCGAGCGCATCGATGCACCCCGCAACGAGCGCATGTGCAGAAAAAGTTTGCGAGCGGAGGGGATGAGCACGGCACCGGGCACGGTGAGTTCATGGAACACAGGGGCACCATAATTAGATGCCAATAGCGTGGTAGAACTGTGCTCGATATGCATCCGCAAAAGAAAGAGGCACCATGGTCTCGCGGGTTCTCTACCGACCGTTTGATACCGAAGACTTCGACGCCATCGCGCTGATTCTGCAGCAGCTTTGGCATAACAATTCGGATAACGATGAGTACAACCGCCTTGAGGCCGCGTGCGACCTCGCCTATTGCCTTTCGTCATCGACGTTTTCGCAGGTTGCGGTGATTGACGGCGAGGCGCGCGGCATTGCACTCGCGCGTGCGGGGCAAAGCTCCGGTGCCACCGTCAATGAACATTTGATGGATACCGAGCGCGCGCTGCTATCGCAGATGCGTGAGCTGGAGCCCGATGCCTGCGCCGAGTATCTCTCGTTTGTGCGCGCAACCATCCGCACCAACAACCGTCTGCTCGAAAGCAGCCCCCTGCCACACGACAACGAGGTCACGCTGCTTGCCGTGGATCGCGATGTCCATGGCCTGGGCGTTGGCTCGGTCTTGCTCGACGCCGCGGTCTCGCACCTGTCCTCGCGCGGGGCGACAAGAGCGCACCTGTACACCGACTCCAACTGCTCATGGAAGTTCTACGAGCTGCACGGCTTTAAGCGCACTGCCACGCACCGCGCCAACCGCGAAGAGCGCCGCCACGACATGCCGCGCGAAAGCTTTCTCTACGAACTCGACCTAACAGCCTAGCCCAAGCAGCCACACCTAGTCATTTAAGAACGTCCCCAATGACTGATCCCCAACAACTAGTCATTTAAGTCTGTCCCCAATGAGTGGCCTAGGGGGTTTGTAGATAGCCGTGGTCAAAATACATCAAATATGAGTACTGTTACCTTTTTAGTAGCAGCGATTCGGGGCATTTTTGATGCTTATAGGCATGACGACCAGCTGCACGAGCTGACGTAACTCCCCAAATGTTCAATAAAATGGGCTCCTAACGAGGAGTACTCTCATTAGGAGCCCATTATTATGTGCAAACATATGTGACCAACGCAGCAACAGTACTCATATTTGGTATTTTTTGTCCACTGCCCCTTGTGCGAAGGTCCTCAGCGGAAAGTTTGACCCGTTTCGATGCACAAAAATGGGATGAATCTTCCCTGGCAACCGCCCAGAAAGATCCACCCCAAAGCAAGCGCTCGCTAGAACGTTCCGCCGCCGCCTCCGCCGACGCCGCCACCGCCGCCACCGGAAAAGCCGCCGCCGCTGCCGCCGCTCGAACTATCGGAACTCGAAGCCAGCTCGTGGATGGTCTCGTGGTACACATCGTTGAACGAATCGAGCGGGGACTCGTTGCCGTAGTGATGGTAATACCACCAGTAGCAGGGGTAGTTGTCGTAGAAATCGTCGCTGTTGCGCAGGTCCGCAGGCACGGCCTCGGCCAGCTGTCGCAGCACTTCTTTCGAAACGCCCAGGGCAACGCCCATCACCAGCAGTTTGTTCCACAAGATCAGGTCGCTGGGGACGGCCTCCTTCAGACGCGTAAAGTCCTCGAGCCAATGCTTGAGCGCCTTGCAGCGAGCCGCCACCTCGGCGCCCTCCGGCGTGTAGCGGCGGAAGGTGCAGCTCAGGACAAAGCCCACGATCGTGACGGGGATCGAGATCATAGCGGCACCGACGTTGGCGTCCGCAAAGTCGGTATAGATCAGAGAGCCCAGAATGCCAAAGACGATGATGATGCCGAGAACCAAGCCGGCAACCAGGGCGATGGTGCCGTCCGAGGCGATAAGCTCGCGCGTCTCCAGCTTGCCCTTAACCGTGCTTTGATAGTCCTCGAGCTTGTTGCCAACAGATTCAGTACGCTCGCTGGCATACTCCTCCAGCTCGCTAAACGTGCGTGAACGGACGCCGTCTTTATCGGGCTTAACGCCGGCGAAGAAGACCTTGAGCACATCGCGATCGATGCCGTCCTTCTTGGCAGCCTTCCAGGCCTCGTCGGTCACTGTGATGCGATACGTCTGCTCCTCTTTTTCGCGACGGAGCAGACCCTTCTTCTTGGTCTCGGTCGCTTCTTCCAGCTTGATCACGCGGTCGTCGGTGAGCTTCATAAGCGTGGCGATATATGCCTGATCGGGCACGTCGTTCCAGCTCATGAGGGCCGAAAGCACGGCGGGATGGTCGGCCGAAGGCACATCGCGGAAATATTCGTCCTGGAAAAGCGGCTTGGGCTTGCGGCGGCGCAGCTTGAGCACAACGATTGTGCCGGTAAAGGCCACCGCCGCGACAACACTTAGCACGGCAAGCGCATTGGCAATCATGCGAGCGTGAGCGCGGCGAGCGTTGGCCTCGTCGGCCCATTCCTTCTCTTCGCTCAGAATCGTCGACATGCGCTTTTCGCCCGAGACGGCAAGCTGCGGCACCCAGTCGCTGGGGAAGGCGATGCGTGCCTCGGCGAATTCGCCCTCATGCACGCAGGGAATGGTATAGGTGACCATGGGCTCGTCCGCATCGAGCGACACGTCGCCCGTCAGTGGGCCGTGGCCCCATGCGCGGAAGTTATCGCCCTTGACGGCAGCCGTCCCGGCAGCGGCATTTGCAAAGTAGACTTCCATCTCGACGTCATCGGAATCCGCCGACCAGCCGTCACCCACGAACTTCCAGTAGAGCTCGGCGGTATCGGCCCAGTTCATAACCGCACCGGTCATGGAATAACTCACGTAGTAGATTGCGCTGTCGCCGCTCTCGTGGGGGCTGAACACCTTAATCTTTACGCCGTCGTCGGACTGCTCCACCGTGTAAACGCCGTCGTCGCCTTTGTTTGCGCTGTCGACCTTGTTAAACGCAGCGTCGTCTTCCTCGACGCTCAGCACATTGACGACCACCGAGCCGCCTTGCTGGTTAGAGCCTGTATTGATATCCCAATACACGCCGTTAATGTCGTCGTCGAAATCGAACTGGCGTCCCTCGACAACGGTCAGCGAGCCATCGGCCTCAACCGTGGCACCGATATAGGTTTGGCTCATGGAGTAGCCGTCGGCGTGCGCGACGGCAGGCAGCAGCAACAACGCAAGCGCGACGAGTGCGCAGACGGAAGCGAACCGCGCAAACAGGCGGCGCTGCCGACAGGGCTGGGCAACGGGGGCGTTCATAGGCACATCCTTTGTCTGTGGTACCAGTAGCGTCATTGTCCCACGTTTGCGAGTTCATGTGACGAACATCTAGGTCAGCGGAGCGTCAAAACGGGACAAAAGTCACGCCCGCCGCCGGCACCTGGGGACGTTCCTTATCTGCCGGCAATCTGGGACACTCCTTGGCATAGCCCGCTCCGGCAATAGATACCACTTCATAGCTCCATCACAGGTGTAGCGGCTTTGTGTGGGCGCGGCATGCGCTGATTGAGCCGCCAGTTGAGGGGCATAAAGCAGTTGAGCGAAAACGGTTTGCCCCTTTGCCGTCCGCTTGAGGATCATGTCCCCCTTTTCCGCGGAAACCCCGGCAGTTGCGAAGAGCTGCCGGGGTTTCTGTCGTTTGAAGGCTAGATTGATTGACGACGATTAAGGCGCCGAGCCGGTGGTCCGGCACGCGCAACGTGTGGCCTCAGCAACTTGCAGGCCACGGCAGCGTCTCCCCCACCGCGCCCCGCGCTATACTCGTCCGCATGGACATCAACGCACGCAACATAGCAACAACCGCCGCCGACGCGCCAACGACGCCGGCCGCTCCCGCGCCCGTCGTGGGGCGCTTCGCCCCGTCGCCCTCGGGCCGTATGCACCTGGGCAACGTGTTCAGCTGCCTGTGCGCATGGCTTTCGGCCCGCAGCCAGGGCGGCAGCATCGTGTTACGCATTGAGGACCTGGACGATCGCTGCAAGCGCCCGGAACTTGCCGCCCAATTGATTGACGACCTGGCCTGGCTGGGGCTGGAGTGGGACGAAGGCCCCTACTACCAGCACGACCGCCTAGACCTGTACGAGAGCGCCTTGCGCCGGCTGAAAGACGCCGGCCTCACCTATCCCTGCTTTTGCACACGCGCCGAGCTCCACGCCGCGAGTGCACCGCACGCGAGCGACGGCACGCCCATCTACCGTGGCGCCTGCCGAAGTCTTTCGGCCGAGGAGGTGGCCCGCCGCAGCGCCCTGCGCGCCCCGGCCACACGTCTGCGCGTGCCCACCGTCGACGACCTCGCAGACGACGTGATCGAATTTGTGGATCGCACGTACGGCGCCCAATGCGAAGCACTCGCCACCGAGTGCGGCGACTTTTTGGTGCGCCGCAGCGACGGCGTGTTTGCCTATCAGCTAGCCGTGGTGGTCGACGACGCTGCCATGGGCGTCACCGAGGTCGTGCGCGGATGCGACCTGCTGGGGTCCACACCGCGCCAGATCTATCTGCAGCACCTGTTGGGACTGCCCACGCCGCACTACGGACATATTCCGCTGCTCATGGCACCGGACGGCCGCCGCCTTTCCAAACGAGACCGCGATCTGGACCTGGGCGAACTCCGCGCCCGCTTTGGCACGCCCGAAGCGCTGCTGGGCTGGCTCGCCGGGCAAACGGGCATCGCGCCGGACACCACGCCGCGCTCTGCCGAGCGGCTGGTCGAGCACTTTAGCTGGGATGTTATCCGCGCGCACCGAGAGAACATCGCTGTAACGGCCGAGTAGCCAAATACGCCCCACCCCTACGCAACATCCCAAGGCTGGAGTTCGTCGCCCAGGCGAACGATGCAGTCGTAGAGCACGGTATGGCGCTCGGTCGGGTTGGCATCCCGATGAAAATGCCCGTAGTACCAGCGCTTGTAGTCCAAGCGGTCTTCCAACTCGTCAAAAAATGCCGTAAGTCGATCGACGGCGGGGCAATTCCAGCCGGACGCCGGATAGAGCGTGGGCGAAAGCATGCGCGTAGAGCAGGTGTGGGTGACCACGTAGTCGACCTTCCAGGCCACGCTGTCGAGCTTCGTCCGTGCCTCCTCAAAGTTGCGCTCGTCCGGCAACTCCTGCGGCCACCAGCTGGAATACGGAATGCGGTATTCCTTGTCCACGCTCGTGGCGCCGCCCATGATAAAGACCGTTGAGCCGTCGAGTTCAAAAACCTCGCCGCGCGTCAGGCGCCGTATGGGCGAGGTGTCCGACAGGCGCTGTGTCAGTCCGCCGTGCCACAACTCCATGGGTCGCTCCGCCCAGTGGTCGAAACGTTCGTGGTTGCCGTCGACGAACAGCACGGTATAGGGGCGCGACTCCAGCCAAGCGATGTCGGCGCACTCCTCGGCAGAGAAATCCCACGGAAAGCCAAAGTCGCCGGCAATGATGAGATAGTCGTCGCTCGTCAGGCTTTCCCCAAGATCCCAATCGCGCAGCTTTTGCATGTCGAGGCCGCCGTGAATATCGCCCGTCACATAGACCGTCATCGGATCACCACTTCCCTGTAAGTCGCTAGCCCACATTCTGCACGATCACTAAGCCAACCGTTCCAGCCCTTCCATCCTTTAGGACCTACCCCTCGCTCTTCCATCCAAACGGGTCAAGCACCCAAAAAACCAGATCGAGCACGCCGCTGGTCATCATGGCACCGGCAAGGGCCATGCAAACATGCAAAGAACTGGCACTTCGGAGCACGTCAAATGGTCCCAGAACAGCCAGCAGCGCGACCGCCACGCCGGCCGCGCACAGCACAAGACACGGCCCTGCGTCCTTAACGCACTTCTTTGCGAGACGCTTTGCGTTGTCACTCATCGATATCGAACTCCTTAGAGGGTCGTTGTTCAGATGCATGCCGCCGCGGCGGAGCATGGTGGCAGGGTAAGTGTCACATATCGTGCGGACACGTCCGAAAGCTCGCGCCAAACCGCCAATCTTAATCGTCATACGCCCAAAATACGAACGATCGATCTGTTATCCTGGCGCCAACATAGTCTTTCGAAAGGTTTGGCCGGGATGACTACGCAGCAGCAGATTGATATTGAATTCGACTCGCTTGCACGCGAGAACGATTCACCCAAGCTCATCGCCAACTCGAAGGCGACCGGCGGAACATTACTATCCGTTATCAAGGAGCAGCTCTCGACCTGCAGCTCTTTTGACTTTTGCGTAGCGTTTGTTGCAGACGGTGGCCTTCAAATCTTGGTCGAAGCGTTCCAGGAGCTCAAGCAGCGTGGCATTAAGGGCAGGCTGCTGACGTCCACCTATCTCAACTTCAACTCACCCGATGCGTTTCGCAAGCTCCTGGAATACGACAACATAGAAGTTCGCGTATTCCAGGGTAATTTGCATGCTAAGGGATACATTTTTGATAAGGGCGAAACCAGCACGATAATCGTCGGCAGCTCGAACATGACGCAGACCGCCCTCACCTGCAATAAAGAATGGAACGTGCTGTACCAGACCGTTGAAAACAGCCGCT
The DNA here is from genome assembly GCA_900549905.1 of uncultured Collinsella sp. Classification (GTDB taxonomy): domain Bacteria; phylum Actinomycetota; class Coriobacteriia; order Coriobacteriales; family Coriobacteriaceae; genus Collinsella. Next base: position 33,399 of record URQD01000005.1, read on the forward strand.
TGCTCGGAGAGCTTAGAGGTGAGTTCAATTCGCTGTGGAGTGACGCCTCGACCGTTGCGCTTTCCCAAGACTGGATTGACAAATATGCCGCATATCGATCGGCGCGTCCCCCAAAGCCCAAATCGAAACCGACGTTCCAGGCAACTGTTAGCCCAACCACGAACGATCTCGAAGAACTCAAGCCCAATAAAATGCAGCAGCGCGCCCTTGAGGCGCTCGGTGCAATCCACCGTAAGGGCGAGACTCGCGCCCTGCTGGTCTCGGCAACCGGCACTGGCAAGACCTTCCTTTCGGCGTTCGATGTGCTCGCAACTAAACCCCGGCGCGTCCTCTTTCTTGCGCACCGCCGGCGCATTATCGACGCCTCCCGTGCAAGCTACGAACGGCTCTTAGGTAGTACCTATATGTTCGACACCTATCAAACTGGCAAGAATACAAGCGATGCTACCTGTGTGTTTGCCATGTGTTCTTCGGTCGCCAAGCATCTGAGCGATTTCCGTCCCGATGAGTTCGACTACATCGTCATCGACGAGGCCCACCGCACGGGATCTCAGGGCTACCAATCCATCATGTCGCACTTTACGCCTCGGTTTTATCTGGGCATGACCGCTACACCCAATCGCACCGACGGCTATGACGTCTTTGCCCTTTTCAATCACGTCATCGCATTCCAGATCACGCTGCAGGACGCTTTGTCCGAGGAGATGCTAGCCCCCTTCCATTATTTTGGCATTCACGATCTGGAGATTGACGATGAGACGGTCGAAAATACCGCCCTGTTCGGGCGCTTAACGTCCGACGAGCGTGTGCGTCACATCACCGAGAAGATCGAAGAATATAGCGTCACCAAAAGCAGCCGCAGGGGCTTAATTTTCTGCAATCGAAACGCCGAGGCCAAAGAACTGTCGCGCAAATTCAACGCTCTCGGATATCGAACGGCTGCGATTAGCGGTCAAGATCCCGATGAAGTCCGCGATGCCGTTATCAGCCGACTTGAAGCCGGCGAGCTCGAGTATATTTTCTCGGTCGATATCATGAACGAAGGCGTCGACATCCCCTCGCTCAATCAGATCATCATGCTTCGACGCACCGACTCCGCAATCATCTTTATTCAACAGCTCGGACGAGGTTTGCGTCTGAATGATGGTAAGGAATACGCACTGGTGCTCGACTTTATTGGCAACTACCAGAGCAACTTCTTGGTGCCCATCGCGCTTTCGGGTGACAAAACGTACAACAAAGATCGCCTGCGTCGTCTCGTCCAAGAGGGCGATTCGACGATCCCCGGATGCTCGACCGTGAGCTTCGATCGTATTTCCGAGGCACGCATCTACAAGGCCATCGATGGCGGCGATTTCACCTCCGTCAGGTTTTTGAAAAACGAATATCTCGACTTGCGCCAGAAACTCGGCAAGATTCCCTCGCTGCTCGAATTTGATCGTAACGGCTCCATCGATCCGCTGCTTATCTTCAAGAATAGCGGCCTGGGGTCCTACCACGCATTTCTATCCAAATACGAGCCGGACTACACGGTTCAATTTTCCTCTGATCAAACCAAGATTCTCAAATTTATTTCTCAAAAGCTCGCCGCGGGCAAGCGTTTCGAAGACCTCTATTTGCTTCAAACGCTCGTCGAAGCCGGACACGAGGGCTACCGGCATATGCGCGAGGCTGCGCTTAGGAACTACCACACACAGCTTAAGGACAGCGCCGTTAGGTCGGCAATCACAGTCCTTAAGGGCGACTTTGCCACTCCCAAGGATTTCGTTTCCCTGCTTATTGACGATGGATGCGGACCTCGTCTGACCGAAGCGTTTGCGACCGCTCTGCGCAACGCAGAGTTCAAGCGTCAGATTCTCGAGGTGCTGGATTTTGGCATTGCGCGTAACCGACTCGACTATGCCGAGACGTACCAAAACACAAATTTCGTTCTCAACGCCAAGTACACGTACGAAGAAGTTTGCCGCTTGATGAACTGGGAAAAGAACATCAACGGCCAAAATCTTGGCGGCTACTTCTACGACGAGAAGACCAATACATTCCCCGTGTTTATTAACTATGACAAGGCACCCGACATTAGCGAGTCCATTCAGTATGAAGACCGCTTTGTTTCGCCGAGTAAGCTAGTTGCAATCTCTAAGAACAACCGCACGCTCAACTCCCCCGAGATTCAGCGACTGCAGGCATGGCCGGGCAACGGGCTAAAGACGTATTTGTTTATGCGCAAGAACAAGGACGATAAGGGTGGCAAGGAATTTTACTTCCTAGGCGAAATGCATCCGACTGGCGAGTTCAAAGCTATTAAAACTAAGAGCGGCGACAACGCCGTCGAAATCGAATATGAACTCAATGCTCCCGTGCGCCAGGACATTTACGAGTTTATGCTCAGCGATCTGAGTGAGACAGAGTAACAAAGAAGGAGCGGGCCGCCATGCGACGTCCGCTCCTTTCTCACATAAGCCCGAGTTTCTTTTCGAGTTCCCTAACGACTTTAACGTCCGCCGGAAGCCAATCGACATCCCACAGGTTATTGGTATCGAGCCACTTCATGTCCTCGTGAGCGTGCTCTTTGAACTCGCCCGAAAGGATGCTAGCTAGGTAGCACTGCATCGACAGATGGAACGTCTCGTAATCGTGTTCGACCGTGCAAAGATAGTCGAGGTTACCGATCGTGACCTCGAGCTCTTCTTGAATCTCGCGCACGATTGCCTGCTCGCCGGTCTCACCCGGCTCGAGCTTACCGCCCGGAAACTCCCAGCCGTCTTTAAACTCGCCGTAGCCACGCTGGCAGCTCAGGATTTTCCCGTCCTTCTGAATAATTGCCGCTGCAACATTGATTGATTTCATAACTAGTTATCACCTCTCCAGTTGAGCCCAACCAGTATAGGCGATCGACCGCCCGCCATGTCCCAGTCGCCTGAAAACCGCCTGCTCGACCAACCCTTGACGCCGTTTTGTACCGGCACCCCATCTCCCGCTATCGAGGTCTAATACTTTTCCCACTGCCACCCAAAAACTCATCCAACATTAATCTTGGCTCAAGAATCGCTTAATCTATAACCTGCACTATAGAGTTCGACCAAGGGCGGGGCGGGGCGGGGCGGCGCAACGCAGACCGCCGAACGCAACGCTCGCGCCCGAGCAAATTGCCCGGCGTCGCGCCCATCGAACGAAAGGACAGGTCATGGACGACCTCGAAAAAGTTGAAACCATCCGCACCAAGTGCAACGTGAGTTACACCGATGCCAAGGCGGCGCTCGACGCTGCCGACGGCAACGTTTTGGATGCCATCATTTGGCTCGAGCCGCAGGGCAAGACCCAGACCACGTCGGCGCAAGCCGCCACCGAGTCCGCGCCAGTCGATGAGCCCTCTGCCGAGATGGTCGCCGCGCAGGCAGCCTACGAAAAGTCGAGCGAAAAGACCGACTTCTCCAAGAAGATGGACAGCGTGTGGGAGTACCTCAAAAAGCTCTTCCGCCTGAGTCTGGACACCAAGTTTATCGCCACGCGCCGCGATGCGATCATCCTCAACATCCCCATCCTGATCCCCATCGTCGCGCTGTTTGCCTGGGGCGCCACGATATGGCTGATGCTGATTGGCCTGTTCTTTGGCATGCGCTACCGCATCGACAGCGACGGCGACGTGCCCGGCAGCATCAACAACCTTATGGATAGCGCTGCTAACGCCGCGGACGACATCAAGCAAAATCTCAACGACGACAAGTAATCGCAGACGGGGGCACGCATGGCACGGATCCTGATCGTAGAGGACGAGGAGAAAATCGCCCGCTTTGTGACGCTCGAGCTGGAGCACGAGGGCTACCAGGTGGAACACGCCGCCGATGGCCGCACTGCCGTGGACCTGGCGCTGGAGCGCGACTACGATCTGATTCTGCTCGACGTGCTGTTGCCGCAGCTCAACGGCATGGAGGTCTTGCGGCGTGTCCGCAAGCACAAGGATGTGCCGGTGATTTGGTCACCGCGCGCGATGCCGTGATGGACAAAGTGGCCGGGCTCGATGCCGGCGCCGACGATTACCTGACCAAGCCATTTGCGATTGAGGAGCTGTTCGCACGGATCCGCGTGGCACTGAAGCGCTCGGAAGCCGTGCGAGCGGCTTCGGGCGTTGGCGGCGCCAGCGCCGGGGCTGGCGTAGCGAGCGGCACGGCCGCCGGTATCGCCACAATGTCCCCGGCAACCGACACGGCCCAGACCGCTGCCGCGCCCTCCCCCGCCGCGCTCACCGTGGGTTCGGTCGCGCTCGATCCCGACCGCCGCGAAGTCACGGTCGGCGGCTCGCCCATCGCGCTCACGGCCCGCGAGTTCGACGTCCTCGCCCTGCTTATGACGCATGCCGAAACCGTACTCACGCGCGAGCGCATCGCGCACGAGGCGCTGGGCTACGAATACGTGGGCGACACCAACAACGTCGACGTGCACATCGCGCACCTGCGCGCCAAGATCGAAGACGCCGGCGGTGCCCGCATCATCCAAACCGTGCGCGGGGTGGGCTATGTCTGCCGCGCGTAACGCCGAGACCAAGCGCGTCACCTCCATCGCCCGTGCCATCAACTGGAGCTACATGTGGCGCCGCCTGGCGAGCTACATCTGGCTCGACCTGTGGCTGCTGGTTGCTGCGGCGGCGATCCTCATCTATGGCTATAACCAAACGCTGCCCGACGGCGCGTTTACCGCGGGATGGATCCCCGGTGCCGCCGTCCACGGCATGTCGCTGACGCCCGCGCACGGCTGGGACCCCGCCACGCTCACCTATACCGTCGAGCTTGCGCGCACCACCAAGACCTTCCCCCTCGCGCAGGACCTCATCGCGCTGTGGCCCCTCTATCTTGTCGTTGCAGGTGGGCAGGTCATCAGCGTGCTCAACATGCTCGGCGGCGCCCGCCGCGTGCGCCGCACCATGGCACCGCTCAACGACCTGGCCCTGCGCGTAGACGAGCTCAGCCGTATGCAGCTCTCCGGCGGCAAGATGGAAACGCTGGAGCAGGCCATCGAGCGCGCAAGCGTCGACTCGCCGAGCGTCACCACCGGCGACGCCGACCTGGCGAGCATCGAGGTCGCGCTCAACCACCTGCTGCGCCAGATGCAAGAGGCAAAGCTGCAGCAGATGCGCTTTGTCAACGATGCAAGCCACGAGCTACGAACGCCCATCGCGGTGATTCAGGGTTACGTAAACATGCTCGACCGCTGGGGCAAAGATGACCCGGACGTGCTGGCGGAATCCATCGCGTCCCTCAAGGCCGAAAGCGAGCATATGCAGGAGCTCGTGGAGCAGCTGCTGTTTTTGGCGCGCGGCGATGCCGGGCGCACGGTCCTGCGGCGTGCGCATACCAACCTGGCCGCACTGGTCGGCGAGGTATGCGAGGAATCGCAGATGATCGATACCGAGCACACGTATCGGCTGGCGTACGACACCACGCTTGCCAACGACCCGCGCTGCGACGCATCTGTCGACGTGGCGCTCGTGAAGCAGGCTCTGCGCGTGATCGTGCAGAACGCCGCCAAGTATTCGAACGCGGGAACGACCGTCACATTTGGCATAACGACCGATGCGGGCATGGGCACGATCGACATAGCCGTTGAGGACGAGGGTATCGGCATGAACCAGGAATCCGCAGCTCACGCGTTTGAACGGTTCTACCGCGCCGACAACGCACGCGATGCCGGCGCGCAGGGCTCGGGTCTGGGGCTTGCCATTGCCAAGTGGATCGTCGATAGCCATGGTGGTGTCATTGGCGTGACCTCAGTCGAGGGCGTCGGCAGCCGCTTTACGATTCGCCTGCCACGATAGAAAGCCCCTCGGCATAAATAAAGGGATAAGGCCATGCGGCCCTATCCCTTTTTGCTAGCTATAGCAGCCTGTGCGCTACTCGCGGCACAGGTGCACGGCGAAGCCGGCGAACTCGCGCTTAAAGTACACGAGTTTGGTACCGCCATCGGGCAGCAGCACGCGCGACTCCTCGTTGATCTCGAGCCCGCGCTCGGCAAACCACTTCTCGGCCGCATCGATGTCGTTGACAGCAAAGCCAATGTGGCCCTTGGTGCCACGACCGTTCTGCTTCATGACCTCGATCAGCGAATCGTTAAAGTACGAAACCGGGGTCTCGATAACGGGTAGGCCCATCATCGTCGAGAACAGCTCCGCGATCTCCAGGGCATCGGCCGGGTCGGTGGCGTTAATGCCCACGTGGGCGACGCGCATGCCAAAGAGCTCTACCGGGTTGGCGTTCTGCTCATTCATTACAGGCAGCGCCTACTGAGCCATAACGTCGAGAACAGCCTTCTCGGCAGCGACGCGGTTCATGCCGGTCATGAAGGGCACACCGCTCACGTACGGGCAGGTGAGGCCCTCGGGGGCAACGGTGGTGGCGATCAGCAGGTCGGCGCCCTCGTCGCAAGCGTCCTTGGCCTCGGAGATGGCGCACTGCACGATCTCATACTTGCCGGCATAACCGTTGGCGTCGAGCAGGGTGGCGACCTTCTGGGCAACGAGCGTGGAAGTAGCAGCGCCAGCACCGCAAGCCAAAACGATTTTCTTCATAGGTAATGTCTCCCTTCATGGTTTACTTTAGGTAAGTGTACCGCAGCGAGCGATGGCACTCAGCCTCGATGAGCTTTTATGCCAGTTTGCTTGCGCGCTGCGTATAATACATCCAGTACGTGTTGTCATACCGCTCGCTTTATGAGCGACTAAGGACCCTAATATGCCCGATTCCCGCACACTCTGGACCGCCGTCGTTATCATCTGTATCGCCGTGTCGGTGTTCTTTAGCATCAAAAAACGCACCACGTTTAAGCGCCTGCAGCAGTTGATGGCTGCCAAACAGTGGGACGAGTTCGATCGTTTGCTCGACGGCAAACTCACCAGCATGCTGTACCCGCGCTACAACCGCGACTACTGCGTCTGACCTCCTATCTGCTGCGCGAGGACCACGAGCGCGCCAGCGAGATGTTCGACCTGCTGCTGGGACTCAACCTCCCCAAGATGCAGCGCGTCGACCTGGTCATTAAGGCCTTTAACTACTACGTTGGCCAGGAGGACCGCAAAAAGTCCAAGGAGTTGCTGCACGAGATCAAGGGCTTTGAGGGCGGTCAGGCCGAGGCAGTCGCACACGAATGCCAACTGATGTACGACACGATGATCCTCAAGCGCCACAACGACATCCCCGAGCTGGAGCGCATGCTCAAGGAGGCCGGTGACGACAAGGTCAAGAGCTGCCGCCTGGAATACCTGCTGGCCCTGCAGTACAAGAACAAGGGCGACGAGGCCAAGTTTGCCGAGTACTTGGAAAAGTCGGGCCAGCACTCGATGGCTGTCAACGCGTAACGGGCGGCTTGTGCTAGACTTCTAGTCTCACGGGGGCGTGGCGGAATTGGCATACGCAGGAGACTTAAAATCTCTCGCCGCAAGGATTGTGGGTTCGAGTCCCACCGCCCCTACCATTTGGCTTTTACGAGTCCGTGTCCCCCAGGGATGCGGGCTCGTTTCTTTTGGACGCCGGTGGGGCTCGAACCCGCGAGGGGGCGAGCGTCAAGCGGACGCGCAGCGTCCGCAGCGAGCCGGCGAGGGCGCCGGCAGGCGGCCGAAGCCGGTGCGTATTTGCGCAGCAAATACGCAGATGTCCCACCGCCCCTACCATTTGGCTTTTACGGGCCCGTGCCCCCTGGGGATGCGGGCTCGTTTCTTCTGGATGCCGTTAAGCCTCTAAGTTGCGATGGAATAGTTCCTGTTTTGGCAGTTTATCAGCCCATTTAGGAACTATTTCACCGCAACTTATGAGGGGATGGTTAAAGGGCGCTGAGGCTGGGGGTCCAGCCGATGGTGGGTAGCTCACCGTCGAGAACCTCGTTGATGGTGGCGGCCATGCCGGCGAGTAGGCTGTTCTCGCTTACGGTGAGTGTCTCGTAGCCGCCGGCACGCATGAGCTCGCGAATCACCACGGCGCCAGCCAAGATCACGCCCGCGCGCTTGGGTTGCACGCCCGGCAGAGCAGCGATGCCCGCAACATCCAGCTCGGACATGTGCTCGATGGCAGCCGAAACCTGCTCCATCGAAAGCTCGCGCAGGTGCACAAAGCTCGAATCATACGGCTCCAGCTCGTGAACGAGTGCCACGAGCGTCGTGACGGTACCGCCCACCGCGACCAGGCGCTCTGCGCGCTCAAAATTGCTCGGCAGGCCCTCAAAATAGGCAGCGAACTGCTCGTTTGCCCAGTTGGCAGCGGCAGAAAGCTCGCCGTCCGCAGGCGGCAACGCGGAGAAAAAGCGCTCCGTCACACGGCGGCAACCGATGTCCAGCGAGCGCGTTCCCTCCAGCGCAAAGACGCCGCGCTCCGGTGCATAGACGCCCGTCGCGAGCTCCGTGGATCCGCCGCCCGAATCGGCAACGATGATGCGCTCGCCAGCAAAGTCGTGCGCCACGCCAAAAAACGTCAGGCGCGCCTCGACCTCGCCCGGAATCACCTGTGGCTCAAGCCCCAGCTCGCGCAGGCCGTCCAGCAGCAGGGCGGCATTGGACGCATCGCGCGCGGCGCTCGTACACGTGGTGCAGATGCACGCGGCCCCAAAGGCACGAGCCTCGTCCACAAACATGCGGCATGCGGCGAGCACGCGCCCAACGGCCGCCTCGCAAAAGCGCCCCGTCGCATCCACGCCCTCGCCCAAGTCGGTAATCTCGGTATGCCTGGACGATTCCACGATCGCCCCGCCCTCGACCTGGGCCAACACCAGTCGCGACGACACCGTTCCCAAGTCAATCGCCGCCACCTTATATCGTTTGCAATTCGTCATTGCGGGCTCCCCTCCGGGCGCTATTTGCCGTTGGACACGACCGTCTGACCCTCGACGCCGTTAAACCCAAACAGCATGTCGAGCGCCTGGATGTACCACGGTGCGTCCTTGCCGACCTCTTCGATCTCCTTGGCCACTTCGCTGGCATTCTTGGCGTTTGAGGACTTTTTGCTCGACGACGAATCCGAATCCTCGTCCAGACCCTGCACTTCAATCCTCTTCTCGCCGGGCATCACCATGCCCAGGTCCCGTGCCGAATCCTTAATGCCCTCTTCCGAAAACCACTTGTCAGTGTCTTTTTTCATCTCGTCGTTGTATTGCTGGCGAATCTCGACCTGCTTGGCCAAGATGTCGCTCGAGCGTTTTGCCACGTACAGATCGCGCACGGGGAAATACAGGCTCACGAGCGCCAGCGCCACAACGATGCCGATAAACAGCGGACGCAGAGAGCCATGCGTAAAGTCATAGATCGCCTTGACCACCGCATTGTCGTTGGCGTAGCGCATAAAGTCCGAGCCCGAAAGACGGCTCGAAGGTCTGCTCGATTTGCCGTGCGTCTGGGCCGAGGGACGCGACGCATGCGACGAACGTGCCGGGCGCACCGGTCCATCTGCCAAGGTATTTGATTGAGCATTGGGGCGCGAGGTACTTGTCGGGCGCTGCGTGGAGCGGTCGGCGCCGGCATAAGCGGACCCACCGAGCTGCACCGTGCGCGCACGGCGAGGCGACGGCTCGCGCGAACCGGCGGAATAGTACCTGTTGTCGTAAATCTGATCCATGTGCGCCTTGTGCGGTTGAGGTTTGTTTGCGCTAAGTCCTTTAGTTATAGCACGAGCGCCTGCACCGCCTTCGCCAGCCTTTGCTCGACATAAAAAAGGCGCTGAGCCGTATGGCCCAGCGCCCATGGCGCTTTGCAGCATCCAGTCAAGGCGGGACGGAACCGAGTCAGCCTCCCCCTCGCCAAATTCGCCCGTTTAGCGAATGTTGTAGAACGCGGTCTTACCGGCGTAGCGCGCGCTGCCCTCGAGCTCGTCCTCGATGCGGATGAGCTGATTGTACTTGGCGATACGGTCGCTGCGGCACGGGGCGCCCGACTTGATCTGGCCGGCATTGACGCCCACGACCAGGTCGGCGATCGTGGAATCCTCGGTCTCGCCGGAGCGGTGGCTCACGATGCAAGCATAGCCGGCCTCCTTGGCGGTCTCGATGGCCTCGAGCGACTCGGTGAGCGTGCCAATCTGGTTGACCTTGACCAGAATCGCGTTGGCGGCACCCAGCTCGATGCCCTTCTTGAGGCGCTCGGTGTTGGTGACAAACAGGTCGTCGCCCACCAGCTGCACCTTGTTGCCAATGCGACGGGTGAGCTCAACCCAGCCGTCCCAGTCTTCCTCGGCCATGCCGTCCTCGATGGAGATGATGGGATAGGTGTCGACGAGCTTCTCCCAGTAATCAACCATCTGGGCGCTCGTATACTCAACACCCTCGCCCTTGAGCTCGTACATGCCGGTCTCGGCGTTGTAGAACTCGGTCGAGGCCGGATCCATGGCGTACATGAAGTCGACGCCGGGCTTAAAGCCGGCCTTCTCCACGGCCTTGGTGATGTACTCGAACGGCTCGGCATTGGTCTTGAGGTTGGGCGCAAAGCCGCCCTCGTCGCCCACGCCGCCGCCCAGGCCGGCCTCGTGCAGCACGCCCTTGAGGGTGTGGTAGACCTCGGCGCACCAACGCAGGCCCTCGGCAAAGCTCGGGGCGCCCACCGGCATGATCATGAACTCCTGGAAGTCGACGTTGTTGTCGGCATGCACACCGCCGTTAAGGATGTTCATCATAGGCGTGGGCAGCAGGTGGGCGTTGACGCCGCCCAGGTACTGGTACAGCGACAGGCCCGCCGACTCGGCAGCGGCGCGGGCGACGGCCAACGACACGCCCAGGATGGCGTTGGCACCGAGCTTGGTCTTGTTGGGGGTACCGTCCGCGGCAATCAGCGCGGCATCGACGGCGCGCTGGTCGAAGGCGTCGAGGCCCACGACGGCGTTAGCGCACTCGTTATTGACGTGCTCGACGGCCTGCGAGACGCCCTTGCCCAGGTAGCGACCCTTGTCGCCATCGCGCAGCTCGCAGGCCTCAAAGGCGCCGGTCGAAGCGCCCGAAGGCACCATCGCGCGGCCGAAGCTGCCGTCCTCGAGCACGACCTCGACCTCGACGGTGGGGTTGCCGCGGCTGTCGAGGACCTCGCGACCGTAGACATCCAAAATATCGCTCATGTTGTCTCCCTCTCACTTGGAAACGGGTTGAATGCTTGGCGACACGGCTTGCACGCTACAGTGGCGCGCAGGTTCATAAGTTAGCCTTATCGCACTTTTTGCATTATGCCCTAAGTTAGCCAAGGGATACAATCTTTTTGAAAAATAATGGGGGCGATGAGAAAGTCCGTCCCGTCGCCCCCGCAGTCTTACTCCTCTGCCTTTGCGACATCCCAGAGGTCATTGAGGCCGTGGGTCGAAAGCTCGGCCAGATCCACGTGGGCGTCGGCCGCCATCTGCTCCATCGCGGCCCAGCGGCGGCGGAACTTTGCCGTGCTGGCACGCAGGGCGCTCTCGGCGTCGATTCCCTCCTTGCGCGCAACGTTGACCAGGGCAAAGAGCAGGTCGCCAAACTCCATCTCGCGCTCGGGCGAGCCGGGAGCCTCGGCCTCAAACTCGGCACGCTCCTCAGCGACCTCGTCCCACACGTCCTGGACCGTCTCCCACTCAAAGCCCACGGCAGCCGCCTTGCGCGACACCTTCTGAGCCTGCATCAGCGCCGGCAGGTGCGTGGGCACACCGTCGAGCAGACCCTCGGGTGCGGCCCCGCCTGCCGCCACGGCCTGGTCTTTGGCGGCCTTCTCGGCAAGCTTGACCTCGTCCCAAATCTTGAGCACCTCGTCGGAGTTGTCGGCATCCGCATCGCCAAACACGTGCGGGTGACGACGGATGAGCTTGGCGTCGATATCGCGCGCCACATCGGCCAGCGAAAACTCGCCGGCATCCGCCGCAATCTGCGCATGCAGTACGACCTGCATGAGCACGTCGCCCAACTCCTCGCGCAGGTGTGCCGCGTCGTCGGCCTCGATGCAGTCGAGCGCCTCGTAGGCTTCCTCGATCATGTTCTTGCCAATGCTGCGGTGCGTCTGCTCGCGGTCCCACGGGCAGCCGTCGGGCTGACGCAGGCGCCAGATGGTCTGCACCAGATGCTGCAGCTCGGCCGACGCGTCTACCAGCGTGGACAGGTCGCGCGAACCCTCGGCATTTTGCTGAGCCATATGCTCGGCCATGGTTAGTCCTCCCCCATGATCACATGGCGGAACGCGCCGCCCTCGTAGACGCCGTAGCTATGTGTGCCGTCCTTGGGGATGCTCACGCTGCCGGGATTGAAGAGCCACAGACCCGGGTGCGCGGCGCTTTCCTCGTTAACCTTGATGTGCGTATGGCCGTAGACGAGCGCGGAGCCCTCGGGCAGCGCGGGCGCGTGGTCAACGCTGTTATGCATGCCGGCGCCAAAGACGTGGCCGTGCGTCAGGAACAGTTCACGTCCGGTCTCGTCGAATAGTGTGGCGTAGTCAGCCATGACGGGGAAGTCGAGGACCATCTGGTCGACCTCGGCGTCGCAGTTGCCGCGCACCGCGATGATGCGGTCGGCCAGGGCGTTGAGCAGCGGAATCACGCGTTTGGGGGCGTAGTCGCGCGGCAGGTCGTTACGCGGGCCGTGGTAGAGCAGGTCGCCCAGCAGCACAATGCGGTCGGGCTGTTCGGATTCGATGGCAGTGCAGAGGCGCTCGGCCCAGTATGCCGAGCCATGGATGTCGGAAGCGATGAGGTATTTCATGGGGAGTCCTTTCGGTGGGGTTAATTGGATTGGCGCGGCGCGTCACTCGCCCGCATCACTCAAATCGCAACGCCGCGGCTTGGGCCGCTTGCATCACGCGTTGGAGCGGCACGTTGTGCTCGCGGGCAAGGCGAGCACAGTCCTCGTACTCGGGCGCCGCACGCTCACTGCCGTCGGGCAGGGTGGCTACTTTGACGGCCACCTCGCCCCAAGGCGTCGCTACCTGCTCAAAACGACGCGGCAGGCAGACGCGTTCCATCACCTGGCGACGAACGGCGTTGGTCGTGGTTTCCAAAAAGATAATCGTCTGCAGGCGTTCGATATCCTCATGCGAGCAAATCACCTGCAACTGCCATCCGGGGCGGCCCTTTTTGCAGTAGAGGGGCAGCCAGTGCACCTCGCGGGCGCCGGCCTCGCGCAGGCGGTCGGCGGCGTAGGCGAGCACCTCGGGCGACGCGTCATCGATGTCGCACTCCAGCTTGACGATAGTTTCGGGCGCATCGGTCTCGCGGGACAGCGGAGATGTACTTCCACGTTGCATACGGTCCGAATCCTTTCCGCACGGGCTCGTTTTATTCACCCAAACGCTAGCACATCGGACGTGGCACAGGCGTGACTTTCGTCCGTCGCCGCCCTCACCCCTATCCAAACGTGTACGTCAGCCTCCAAACATGTCATTTTTTGTCGGTTTTGGAGGCTGACGTACACGTTTTGGAGCGAGGCCGCACACGATCAGAATTGCGTCCGCACTCCGTCCACCACAAAGTTCGCCGCACTCAACAATTTTGGACTTTCTACGCAGTTCATCGACCAAAAATTACCCTCGGCATACTTACCCGCTGCACGATGTTACTCTAGTTGCATTTGGCTAACTAAGCGGCTGCCGAGGACCCCGCCCGGCACCGTTACGGCATAGGAGGTTTCATGTTCGAGAAGCGGCTCTTCTCCCTGGTTCCGCAGGCAACGCCCTACATTGTGGCGAGCGTCCTGTTTAAATGGATCGCGCTCATGGCAAACATCACGGTGATGTGGGTGCTTGCGCGCATCTTGGGCGGCATCGTCACGGACGGTCTTTCCGCCGCGCTCGCCGTCGATGCCCTCGCACAGGCGGCCTTGCCGCTCGCCGGCGCCATCATCGTGCGCGCCGCCGCCATCTATCTGGCGCAGCGTTCCGGTGACAAGGCCGCCTTCAAAGCCGTCCGCCGCGTGCGTTCGCTCGTCTACGACAAGCTCACCGCGCTCGGCCCGTCCTATACCGAAACCGTCCCCACCGCCGAGGCCGTGCAAACCAGCGTGGAGGGCGCCACGCAACTCCAGGTATACTTTGGCGGCTATCTGCCGCAGCTCTTTTTTGCCGGCCTGGCACCCATCACGCTGTTCGTGCTGCTCGTAGGCCAAGCGGGACTTCCCGCCGCGCTGCTGCTCGTATGCGTCCCGGTCATCCCCATCTCCATCATGATGGTCATGCGCAACGCAAAAAAGATCGGTTCCGAGTATTGGGGCAGCTACGTCGATCTGGGCGGCATGTTCCTGGAGGCCGTTCAGGGTCTTACCACCCTTAAGGTGTATCAGGCCGACCGCGACTGGCGCAAGCGCATCAACGCCGAGTCCGAGCGTTTCCGCACAGCGACCATGCGCCTGCTGGTGATGCAGCTGCGCTCCATTTGCGTTATGGACCTGGTCGTCTATATGGGCGCCGCGCTCGGCATTATCGTAGCCACGCTGCAGCTCGCCACGGGCAAAATTGGCTTTGAGGCGGCCTTTCTAGTCGTCTTTCTGTCGCAGGAGTTCTTTTTGCCCATGCGCCGCCTGGGATCGCTGTTCCACACGGCCATGAACGGCATGGCCGCCTCGCGCCGCATGTTTGGCATTTTGGATACGCCCGAGCCCGAGCGCGGCGATGTTGAGCTTGACGGTCGCGGCGATATCGAGCTCGCGGGCGTGAGCTATGCATACGGCGACCGCACGGTGCTGGACAGCGCCAGCGCGACCATTGCGCACGGCTCGCTCGTGGCACTCGTGGGCGAAAGCGACGGCGGCAAGTCCACGCTCGCGGGGATTATCGCGGGCCGCAAGGGTGCCTACCGTGGCAGCGTTCGCATTGGCGGCGTCGAGCTGCGCGATGCCACGGCCGCCTCACTCATGCGTGCCGTCACCCTGGTGCCCACCAACGGCTACCTGTTTGCCGGCACCCTGCGCGACAACCTGCTGCTCGCCCAGCCCAACGCCACCGACGCCGAGCTTTTGCGCGCGCTCGGCCGCACGCGCGTGGCGGCCTTTGTGCAGGCCAACGGCGGGCTCGACATGGTGATTAACGAGGGCGGCACCAACCTTTCGGGTGGCCAGCGCCAGCGCGTGTGCATGGCACGCGCCCTGCTGCACGACTCGCCGATCTATGTGTTTGACGAGGCTACGAGCAATGTGGACGCTGCGAGCGAAGCCGCGATCGGCGAGGTCATCGCATCGCTTGCCGGCGAGCACACTGTAATTGTGGTGGCACACCGCCTGTCGACGATCGTGGACGCCGACCAGATTCTGGTGCTGGAACGCGGTCGCATTGCCGAGCGCGGGACTCACGGCGAGCTCTTGGCAACCGCGGGCGCCTATGCGCGCATGTGGAACAGCCAGGAGCAGCTCTCGGCATATGCGTATGCGGAGGGTGATGCCGAGGATGCCGGCGCGGTTGAGGCTGTTGACGGCAGCACCGCCCGTACCGATGGCCTCAACGGTGCCGGCTCGTCTTCCGCTGCCGCGGTGCCTGACTCCGGCCGCGCCCGTCGCTCGGCGCCGTCCATCATGTGGCGCATGATGGGGCTCGTCCGACCGCTTGCCGGCTGGCTTGTGCTAGCCGTCGCGCTGGGCAGCATTGGCATGCTCACCGCCGCGTTCGTGCCGGCCTTTGGCGCCCTTGGCCTTATGGCCGCGCTGGGCCGCAACGCCTTGGGGCTTGGTCTTATCGTCACATGCGCGGCCTGTGCCGCCTGCGGCATCGCGCGCGGGCCGCTCCACTACGGCGAGCAGCTCTGCAACCATTACATCGCATTCCGTCTGCTCGCACACATTCGCGACCTGGTGTTTGGCGCCCTGCGCCAGCTCGCCCCCGCCAAGCTCGAGGGCCGCGGCAAGGGCGAGCTCGTGAGCCTGGTCACCTCGGATATCGAGCTGCTCGAGGTCTTCTACGCGCACACCATCTCGCCCATTGCCATAGCTCTGGTCTGCACCGTTGTGTTTGAGGGCTTTTTGCTGGCTGTGAGCCCCGAGCTCGCGGGCATCGCGCTCGTGGCCTACGCGGTCCTGGGCGTGCTGCTGCCCCTGACCTCGGCCAAGGCATGCGGCACCACCGGCCGCCAGAGCCGCGAGGGCGCCGGTAAGCTGGGCGCCTTTGTACTCGACAGTCTGCGCGGCGCGGGCGAGACCATCCAGTTTGCCGGTGGCACCGATCGCAGCCGTGCCCTGGGCAAGCTGACCGAGCAAGTCGGCGCCGTGGACGCGCGCCTCAAGCGCCGCCAGGCGGTCAGCGAGGCCGTAGCCGATGCGCTTATTCTTGTGGCTAATCTGGTGATGCTCGGGCGTGCGCTGCAGCTGGTGGCTGCGGGAACGATTGACTTTGCCGCAGCGTTTGTCGCCGTCTTTACCTTTGTGTCGTCGTTTGGCTCGGTGATGGCCGTGAGCCGCCTGGGCGCCTCACTGCAGGAGACGCTCGCCTCGGGCGCACGCGTGCTCGATTTGCTCGACGAGCAGCCCCAGTGCGCCGAGGTCGCCGATGGACAGAACGTTGAGTTTGCCGGCGCCGCAGCCGAGCATGTGAGCTTTAGCTATGTGGGCGGCGTGGACGCGGGCGGTGCGGGCGCCACAGAGCAGGTCGCGAACGACACCGCTGCGAGTCTCATCCTCGACGACGTGACCTGCACCTTTGCGCCCGGTACCATGACCTGCATCATGGGGCGCTCGGGTTCGGGCAAGTCGACGCTGCTTAAGCTGCTCATGCGCTTTTGGGACCCCGCAGCCGGCACCATCACGGTGAGCGGCGTCGATGCCCGCCACATCAACACGGCGAGCCTGCGCAGCCACGAGGCCTATATGACCCAGGACACGCATCTGTTCTGCGGCACCGTACGCGAGAACCTGCTGGTCGCGCACGCCAACGCCACCGATGCCGAGCTGCTCGACGCTTGCCGCTCCGCCTCACTCACCACGCTCATCGACCGTCTGCCGCAGGGACTCGACACGCCCGTTGCCGAGCTGGGCGACTCGCTTTCGGGCGGCGAGCGCCAGCGCATCGGCCTTGCGCGCATCTTCCTCAACGACGCACCCTTCATCTTGCTCGACGAACCCACCAGCGCGCTCGATGCTCTCAACGAGGCGTCCGTGATGCAGGCAATCGACGAGCTCAAGCGCCGCGGCAAGACCATTGTGCTCGTGAGCCACCGTGCCAGCACCTGCGCGTTTGCCGATTTCTCGCTTTCGGTCGAGCACGGGAGGCTGAGCTAATGGCGCGCCCAGTCGACACACCGGAGCTAGCACGCAAACGTGAGCGTGAGGCCCAAATGGTGTCGCAGATGATTGCGCTGTGGTGTCGTGGGCATCATGGCGGCGGGCATGTGGTCGAACAGGCTGGCGGCGATGAGTCCGTGCGCGTGAAACTCGGCCTTCGAACCATTACGCTCTGCCCCGAAT
This sequence comes from uncultured Collinsella sp., assembly GCA_900549905.1. GTDB lineage: Bacteria > Actinomycetota > Coriobacteriia > Coriobacteriales > Coriobacteriaceae > Collinsella. The sequence goes on from URQD01000005.1 coordinate 50,748, forward strand.
GCGCCGAGCTGCAGAAATACGCCATCGCGCGCATTGAGCACTGCCCGCACATGGGCACCAAGATATTTTGCTCGGCATGTCCTTCGCATTGTTACCGGCCTGCCATGCGCGAGAAGATCCGCGAGGTTATGCGTTGGTCGGGACCGCGTATGATCCGCTATCGCCCCATCACCGCCGTGAGACACGCGATGGTAACAGTGCAGGCCAAACGCGCGGCGGCACGAAGCAAGTAGTCGCCGGCGCCGGCACGCGCCGCCCCGCCTTTCCACTCGATTTCGGCACCCGGCGTGCGCGGCGTGTTGAGAGCTGCACCATTACAATGGAGCGGATTCACCAAATGCAAAGGAGTCGCCATGCCCGCCTGTCCGCTGGTCGATTGCCATACTCATACCTCGTTCTCGGACGGGCACGCCTCGTTCGAGGACAACGTCCGTGCCGCTGCTGCCGCCGGCTGCCGCGTCATGGTCTCGACCGACCACCTTACCCTGCCCGCCAGTATGGATGCTAACTGCGAGGTGCAGGTCGTCGAGGGCGACTTGCCGGCACATCGTTTGGCCTTTGAGGACGCCCGCAAACTCGCCGCGCAGATTGCGCCGGAGCTCACCTTTATCTACGGTTTTGAATGCGATTGGTACGAGGGCTGCGAGCCCTTGGTAGAGCACTGGTCCCAGGGCGCCGTCGTACGTCTGGGCAGCGTGCACTGGATTGGCAACCCGGGCGATATTGCGGCAGGCGCCGCGGGCACGGCAGGGACAGAGGACGTCGCGCGCCCCGATACACCCGATTCCCTTTGCGGTTGGATCGACGACGATACCAACTTGCATGTTTGGGAAAACTTAGGCGTGCGCGGCGTGTGGGAGTGCTACGTCGACGACTGGTGCCGTGCTTGCGAAAGCTCACTCAACTTTGACGCGATGGCCCATCCCGACCTGGTCATGCGCTTTTCGAAGGACGGCTTTGCACCCGACTTTGACCCCGCGCCGTTTTGGGAGCAGATGGCCGAATGCGCCCACGATACGGGTCGCCGCGTTGAGGTCTCGACCGCCGCACCGCGCAAGGGGCTCGACGATTACTACCCCGCGACCGGGCTGTTGCGCCGCTTCGCCCATGCCGAGGTGCCCATCACCTTTGGCTCGGACGCGCACCGCGCCTGCGACATCTGCTGGAACATCCGCGAGGCCCAGGCCCACGCCTACGACTGCGGCTACCGGGCCTTCGATATCCTCCACCCCACCGGCGAATGGGAATCCACGCCCCTCGCCTAACTAGTCGTTTAAGAACGTCCATTACAGTCGAAATTGTCAGCCCGGGCCCGTCTC